>WRKG01000174.1 GCA_009778185.1 Bacillota bacterium | reverse complement strand
TGAAAACTTATAAGAAATTATAAATCTCTATGTTTCATTCCCAATTCAACGCATCCGATTTGGTCAAATTGCCGACTACTTTCGTTTGACCTGCCCGCCGGCAGGCGGGGGCGGGTAAGTTATTTTGAACTGTTGCTAACCTCCGTAATTTATTATAGCATTTTCCGCCAAAAAATTTCAAAAAATAAATTTTTATTTGTACAAAAACAAAATTTATGTTACAATAAAATAAAATTATCTTAATATGGAGGATACAACTATGTCAACAGCAACATCTATTGTAAATTTAGATTTTCAGTATGCCCACCGTTTTATGCACTATGAGGGCGAAGCACAATACCTGCACGGACACTCGGGACTGCTAACGCTTGAAATCGGCGGCAAAGTGGACGAACGCACTGGTTTTGCTTATCCATGTAAAGAGGCTTTGAAGTTGGCTTGGGAAATTGCTGACAATTTTCATCATGGTACTCTTTTTCAAGAGGGCGATCCGCTACTTGAGGCAGTATTGGCAACTTACGAAAAAGCTGGAATCCGCAACGGCGCAAAAAATACCGTTGCTCCAAAAGCCCTCAAACACGAGCTTGTTTGGTCGTATCCAGAATGCCGTGTTTCTGTAACAAAAAAAGTTTCCACTTGCGAAAACTTTTGCGAAATGTTTTACGAACTACTAAAAGATAAACTAGATATACGCAAAATTACCTTTAGATCTTCTTTAATGAACGCTGCATCACGTACTTACGGCACAACAAACTAGTAAAACAGGGCAACCAAAACGGTTGCCCTTTAATTTGTTCTATTTTTTGGATTTATCGCCCATACATTTCTAGCAAAAATAAATTTTTTATTATTGATTTAACTTTCAAGAAAGCGCAAGCGTCAAAGCAGATAAATTTTCGTGCATTACGGTAAAATAATCGCCCTCGGTTAAGCCTTCGAATGTGTTTAGCAAGGCAATATTTGTGGAAGTTGCCGCGGCTACTGCTGTTGCCAAAGTTGAATCTTCGTTGTAGAAAATGGTTGTAACATTGTTTTCTTGTACAAAAGTTATAATTTCTGCCATGCGGGCTGGCGAGGGATCGGCGTGGTCGTCCAAGCCTTCGATTGCAATTTGATTAAGCCCATAAGCCTGTGCAAGATGGGCAAAAGCACCGTGCGATACGACAATATCATGTCTTGTGAAATTGTCAACCGCCGCACGATAAGCTGAATCTAGTGCTAAAAATTGTTCCGCCGCATTTTGAAAATTGGACTCGAAACTGGCGGAATATTGCGGAAATAACTCAACTAAAGCATTTTTGATAGTTTCGGTAATCGTTAAAGCGTACAGCGGATTAAGCCACAAATGCGGATCCGCATCTTGTAAAGCTGGCGTAACGTTTGCCGCCGCTTCAATAAACGGAATGTCCGTATTTGCCCTAATGCTGTCAACAAAATGCTCCATTCCAAAGCCGTGATATATAAATACAGCAGAATTAGCAAGGTTTACCATATCTTGTGCAGATGGCTCCCACAAATGGGCTTCAACGCCTGGCGATAATAGCACCTCCACTGGCAAAATATCTTGTACCACAAGCGTTGTTAAATTGTGCATTGCATGAAAACTTGTATAAATTGTTGCGTTTTCCGCCGTTGACAAATCTTCCGTGCCGCAAGCTACAAAAATTGTGGTTGACAAAAGTGCAAAAAACGCCAAAAGTGCCATTATGACGGCTTTTTTCATTTGTTGACCGCCTTTCGGTTGTTATTTTGCTGGCTTTCTTGCAAACTGACAACATTGCGGCGTTCGTCGCGTTGAATTGCGTCAAAAGTGGCTATGTATTCTCGTAATTCTGCTTCGCTGGTGGCTAATTTGGCTTGTAAATCTTTGATTTCGCGGAGATATTTTTGTTTGTTGTCGCTTATTTGCGTTTGCATAGCCGCAATTTGTTCAACTAGTTCTTTGTTATCCGATTGGGAACTTTGCAATTTTACGGAAGTTTCGTTTTGCAGTTCTTGCAGTTCGACGTTTTTTTCTATTAGTTTGAAATATTCGTCGCTAATCTCTAAAAGTGCCAACATCAAATAAAAATTTGGTTCATAAATTTGAGTTGTGTGTAGCGAGCGTAAATTTTTTATTTTTTTGTCAATGTGTGCAGCAATTTTCTGCACATAAAATTCGCTATTTTTATCGTCAAAGATTAAACTAAGGTCTTTTCCATCGATTTTAACGTTTGTTTTGTTTGGTTCCATTGCCTTTTTGCAACTCCTTTCTAAAAGTTACCAATATTTCCTGTCCAGGCTACGATAAGATAACGCTTCCGAAATATGGGTTGTAGTGATTTTGTCCGCTGTTTCCAGGTCGGCGATGGTTCGTGATATTTTCAAAATTTTGTGATATGCTCTGGCGCTTAAACCTAGCCTGTCAAAGGCTTGTCGCAGCAGATTTTTTTCGTCCAAGCCAAGGTTACAAAATTGTTCAATTAGCGGGGCTGTCATGTGAGCGTTATTGCGGATTGGAGCATTTGCGGTATTTTTATTATGTAAAGCAAATCGTTTTGTTTGTATGTTTTGGGCGGCTATTACGCGCTGTTTTATTTGTTGGGAAGATTCGCCGCTTTGCTGTTCAAAGTCGGAATATTCCAGGTTTGTTGCCTCAACTTGAATGTCGATTCTATCCAACATTGGGCCCGAAATTTTTCGCAAATATTTTTCAATTTCGCTGTTTGTGCAACTGCATTGTTTTAGGTTGCCACTTGCACCAAAATAACCGCACGGACAAGGATTCATCGAAGCCAGCAACATAAATTTGCTTGGGTACGTCAACGTACTAGCGGCACGAGATATTGTAACAATGCCGTCTTCGAGCGGTTGCCGCAAAATTTCCAACGATTTTTTTTGAAACTCGGGCAATTCGTCCAAAAATAAAATGCCGTTATGTGCAAGGCTAATTTCGCCAGGCGTAGGAATCCGCCCACCGCCCGACAAAGCCGCTGGCGATGCCGTATGATGCGGCGATCTAAACGGGCGTTCGGTTACCAAAGCCTGTTTTTGGTTTAGCAAGCCTGCAATGCTGTATATTTTGGTTATCTCTAAACTTTCTTCGGTCGTCAAATTTGGCGTTATTGTTGGCATACGGTGGGCGAGCATGGTTTTTCCTGCACCAGGCGGACCAATCATTAGCAAATTATGCGAGCCAGCCGCAGCAACTTCTAAAGCCCTTTTTACAAAATATTGTCCTTTTACGTCCAAAAAATCCACGTCATAGTGGGGTTCGTTGGATAAATTTGTTTTGGCGGCATAAGATATTTTGCCGTTTCCATTAAAATGGTCAACCACTTCTTTTAAGTAAGAAATGGGCAATAAATCCACATCTTTTACAAGAGATGCCTCTTCGGCGTTATCTTTGGGAATGCAGCAGGTAAAAATATTTTGCGATTTTGCCGCCAAAGCCATTGACAAAACGCCAGTTACAGGGCGAACAGCACCATCCAACGACAACTCGCCAGAAAAGCAAATATTTTGGACATCTTGTTGTTTTAGTACGCCAATGCAAACCAAAATACCGATAGCGATGGGCAAATCGAAAGCGGGACCAACTTTGCGAGTATCAGCAGGAGCCAAATTTACCGTAATGCGTTTTACAGGAAAAACAAAACCAGAGTTGCGTATTGCGGTTCGCACACGGTCTTTGGATTCTTTTACAGCAGAATCGGGCAATCCGACTATATCAAATGAGGGCAAACCGTTATTAACATCAACTTCAACATAAACCAAATAGCCGTCTACACCCAAAATAGCGGCACTAACAATTTTTGCAAGCATTAGACAAGTTCAACCAATAGTTCAATTTCCACGGCGGCGTTAAGGGGCAAGCTAGCCACGCCAAAAGCCGCACGAGATGGGCAACCTATTTCTTCGCCGAATGCTTTAACGAGAAGTTCGGTTGCAGAGTTTGCAATTTGCGATTGCTGATAAAAATCGGCGGTGCTTGCGACAAGCACGGTCATTTTGGTGCAACTTTTTATTTTTGCCAAATCGCCAAATTTTTCTTTTAATATTGCCAAAATATTAAGCGTACATAATTCTGCCGCTTTGCAACCGTCTTCCATGGAGCAATCTGCACCGAGTTTGCCTGTAATTAGCTTGTCATCTGTGATTGGCAAGCAACCCGAAACATACGCCATTTTTTCTGCGAAAACTTTTACGGGCATATATACTCCTGCTTTTTTGGGTGCATTCGGCAAAATATAACCCAGTTCCCTCAATTTGGTTTCAACACTAGGATTACTATGTCCTATATCATACAATTTATTCTCTATTTGTCCTCGTCCATCCATGGAATTTACTCCCTTTCTAAACATCTAAAACCTTGGGGCTCTGCCCTCCACCTGCCGGCGGACAGGCAAACCCCGCAAGGGACTTCGTCCCTTGACCCTGTAAAATTTTTTGATTTTTAAGGTTAAGTTAATGACAGTGGCAATATGAACGCCCTTGACCCGCACTTTTTTAGTTTGTGCAAAAAAATCCGCCAAAGTGCAAACCCTAGCGGATTATGTAGCTGAGCTAGAAGGATTTGAACCTTCGAATGACGGAGTCAAAGTCCGTTGCCTTACCGCTTGGCTATAGCCCAATAACAATAGTATATATCATGTTTCTCGATTTGTAAAGTGTTTTTGAAAAATTTTTTTATTTTTTTCAAAAAATTTTTTTGGCGGGTTTTTGGCTATTTTATGGGCTTTTATGGTTTAGTTGCGGCTGTCTCCAAAGTTGTGGACAAATTTTTTTTATTTTTGTTACTTTTTCTTACTGCCAAAGCTATTAAAATTATTGGTAAGCTGATTATTGCTAGTGGCAAAATTACTGCAAAAAATATTGTTGCAAGCGTTACAAACATATTCACGGTAATATCCAATGAGCCGACAAATGCGGTTGCCAACCTAGCGGCAAAATTAGTTGCAGCAGGTGCAGTGGATTCACGCAATAATAAATTTATGGTTGAAAAACTTGCAAGATGGTCAATTTCTGTCATGCGGCGGTTGGTGCGTTCCATGGTAAGCTGTAGCGAGGATAATCGGGATTGCAACGTTATAACATCGCTGACGGTTGTGGCATTGCTTATCATAAGCAACAAACGGCGCTCCTCTTCGCGGTGGATTTGCATACGAGTTTCCAAATCTCTAAATTGGGATGTTACATCTTCGCTAAAGGTTGTAAAATTGGTAACTTCGCCGATTGCCCTTAACTGATTATTGACGTTGTCAAAATTTTCGATTGGCACGCGCAACACAAAATTTGCGTTCCAAAATTCTTGTTCTTCCTGTACAACCAAATTGCGAGAAGATGTTTCAACAAAGCCGTCATACAACTCGACAAGCTGCTCGATATTTGCTACAGTTTGGACAAATGTATTGGTTTCCAAACTCATGTTTGCGGTGCGAACAACAAGCCTATCCGTCAAAATTAACGGACTAGCAACTGCCGCTTCTTCTGAAATTGCCAAACTTTCGGATTGTTGCGTTGAAAAAGTTGCATCTCCAAAAAGTCCGCCGCCTGCTACGGGAGCATCCATTGCCCACGATTCCACAACTTCGGGAGCAAGCACAGGCGGTTCAGGAGGAGTATCTGCACCACAAGCGGTAAAAATGGCAATTACAAATAATATTGTTAAAGTGGTCAAAAAATTTTTCATGTCAATACCTCGTTTTTAGTTAGAAGTCAAAATTTCTATTGCCTTTTGTAATTGAATATCTTCGTCCAAAGTTAATCTAGCGGATGCCATTGCGGTTTCTCGGTCAACCTCGACAATAAAATCGGGAGTTATTCCGTCCTCGTGAATGCTTGTTCCGTTCGGCGTGTAAAATCGTGCTACCGTTGACCTAATTGCGCTACCGTCCGATAGCGGAAAAAGACTTTGCACAACGCCTTTTCCAAAGGTTTGTTCGCCAACCACAACGCCAACGCCGTGATCGCGAACCGCTCCCGTTAAAACTTCGGATGCACTTGCACTTCCACCATTTACTAGCATTACAAGAGGAATATCCAAAATATTATTGGTTTCCGATAAATGGGCTGTGCGTTCGCCGCGACTGTTTTCGGAATACATTATCGAGCCAGCTGGTAGCAAAATATCGCCAATGGCAATTACCGTATCTAGCAGTCCACCAGGATTGTTGCGTACGTCAATAACAAGTCCAGTAATATTTTGATTGCGTAAATCGTCAAAAGCATCGGAAAATTGCTGAACAGTAACGCCGTCGAAACTTTCAATGCGTAAATAGCCGATGTTTTCGTCAATAATACGGTGGACAACCGTTGGAACGCTTACTTGTCGCCTTGTTATGGTAAAATCGAGAATGTTGTTGTTGCGTAAAATTCGCAAATCAACGGCTGTTTGCGGTGTTCCACGTACTAAAGATGCGACTTCTTCTGTGTTGTTGCCGTACATATCCGTGCCGTCAACCTCTAAAATTATATCACCTGGCAAAAGCCCAACTTCCTCGGCTGGAGAGCCAGCAAAAACGGTTGTAATAACAACTCTGGATTCGTCTGTGTCAAAAATAACAGCCATTCCAACGCCAACGTAACTGCCGTCGGTACGTTCCAAAAAGGTGGTCAAAGAATCTTGATCAAAGTAGTATGTATAGGGATCGTCCACGCCAGCCAGTAAGCCGCGGTACATATTTTCAATCAAAACATTTCTGTCAACTGGGATAATCGAATGATTTTCCAGGATTGAATAAATTTCCAATATTTTTGTTTCTGGCGGTAGCGTATCGCCCCAAATAAAGTAAGTTCTAATTTGAAAGGCGGTTAAGGTTATAGCAAATGTCAACACTATTCCGACCAACAAACCGAACGCAAAAAAAACAACTTTGGTGCTTTTTACCTCTTCGGAATTATGTACATACATTTCAGATATTTCTTCATTCATGCCAAAAACCTCCCTCATTTTTACAACTAACCTAATTGTAACACAACAAAATCAAAAAATCAAATTTTTTGCAGATTGTCAATATCAATTTTGGAGACGTAATTTAGTAGTTCTTCTTTTGTATTCATTTCGGGATTTTCCATGACGTAAGTTAGGCATAAATTTAGCAAATTGCCCAAAATTTGCCCTTCTTGAAAGCCAAAATTTATTAAATCGTTGCCATTTATTGCTAAATCGGATATTTTGAAGGCTTCGTTGTTAGCAATAATTTCTTGCCACAACTTGGGAAATTTTTGCAAATTGCTTTCAAAGTCCGCAAATTCGGCGGTTGTTATTCTGTGAGCATAACGGTCGGACAACTTGACATCTAGCAACTTCAAACATAATTCTTCTCCCAAGCGGTTTAATGCTTTTTTTGCGGCTTTTTTGGTTGCTGGCAAATCCAAATCGTGATATTTTATCAATAGACACACGTTTGTAATGGTTTTGTTGTCAAGTTTCATGCGGTGCAAAATTTCGCGGGTCATATTTTCGGAAAAAATCGGATGCTTTTTGTAATGATGTGTCAACCGTTTTTTGTCAAATTGCCGCGCCGCTTGTTTGCCAATATCGTGAAACAGCAAAGTCAGCAATACTTCAATATCGCAGCTTTTGCTATGAAAAAGTGCATCGATTGTATGGGAAAAAACATCGGTATAGTGGTAAGGATTATTATGTGCAACCTGTGCAAGTGCCAAAAATTCGGGAATTATGCGCTTAATTATGTACTCTAACATTGTGCGATTGCGAGGTTTTCGATATTTAAGAATTTCGAGCAATTCGGCAGTAATGCGTTCCTGCGAAACATTTGTGAGATTTTCGCCACAATCCCAAATAGCTGTAACAGTGGAGGTTGACAATTCAAAATCCAGGCGACAGGCAAATCGAATAGCCCGCATAATGCGTAAAGCATCTTCATTAAAGCGGTCAACAGGATTTCCCACGCAACGGATAATTTTGTTACGCAAATCGGAAACTCCGCCAAACATATCAACCAAGCCAGTTTTCGGATTATAAGCCATCGCATTTATGGTAAAATCGCGGCGGCACAGGTCGTCCGCAAGCGTTTGCGAAAACGCAACATTATCAGGACGGCGGCCATCGCTGTAAGTGCCGTCCGCGCGGTAGGTTGTAATCTCGTATTTTTCTGCTCCCATTAAAACGGTCATTGTGCCGTATTTTTCGCCAGTGGGAATAACTTTGTTGCCGATACGAAAAACATATAAAAATCCAACAAAATATATACATTTTTACTGTGTCTAGTGTCGCCACATAGACTTACTACATCTTTGCATCCGATTTGGCTATACTGCAAGCTACTTTCGTTTGTGTAATGCTCCGTAGTCTTAAATTTCCTAGTATCGATAGGTATTTATAGGGGCGAATACTACCTGCCCGTCCGGCAGGCGGGTCTGTCCGCTCCAGCATATTTTGCTAAATTTAATGCAGCGTTCAAATCCCTGTCCTGTGTATGACCACATTCGCAGCGAAATACTCTGTCATTAAGTTTTAAGTTAGCTTTTTTTGTTCCACATTTGCTACAGATTTTTGAACTTGGGTAAAATCTATCTGCTAAAATAAAATCAATCCCATTTAACTGGCATTTATATTGAATTTGTCGGCGAAACTCGTATAGCTTTTGCTCGGAGATTGCTTTTGCTAAATGTTTATTTTTCATCATGCCTTTAATGTTCAAATTTTCCATAACTATCCGAGATGGCTTGGTTTTCACTATCTCGGTTGTTGCTTGGTGCAAGTGGTTTATTCTTATGTTTGTCAAGCGACGATGCAAACGCCCTTGCTTTTTCTTTGACTTTTGAAAGTTTTTGCACTCGTGTAACGGTTTTTTGTATTTTGGTTTGCCGTTTTTGTCCTTGGATTCGGTATTTTCTTCTAACATTCTGGAAGATGAGCGTTGTTCACGTTTTAATGTTTTTTTGAGTCTTTTAACTTCTTTGCTATTGTTTATATTGCTGTATACTGTTCCGTCAGAAGTTACTGCTAATTCTTTTATCCCTAAGTCAATGCCAATAATATTGTCAGTTAAATCTTGCTGTATCGTTGGCACTTCTATAACTATT
>WRKG01000173.1 GCA_009778185.1 Bacillota bacterium | reverse complement strand
CGTTATCAATGCGGTCGTCTGTGGTTAGTGCATCCAGTAGCGTTTGGTGGATTGTTGCCTTAAAATAGGCAAAATCTTTTTCGTGATATTTTTCTAACTCAACGCCGTACCAAGGCGGATAAATGTTGTAACGATAGCGTTCTGTCATTAAAATATGGCGGACGGTTTGCTCCATTGCTTCGAGACCATCGATGTGCGTGGTTATGCGGCTACGGTGCGGTTGACGTTCGCTTGCACGCTCGTATACAAAATGATTGAACGTTAGCGTTGGGTACACTCGCCGCCTTGGTACGGTGGTTAGCGGGTTTTGGTGTTGCGGAATCATTTTCGCTGCCTAATATCAAGCCGTTTGAAAAATATCGTTGTCATAAAGCGTTGGGCAATCTCTGGCAATTCTTTTTTTAGCGAAGTTGTGTCAAGTCGGTTGCTTTCAACTTCTTTGTAGAACACTTTGAAAATGCCGAAAACTGCCTCGGTTTGGTTACGTGTTTCCATTTCGGTTTTTAGTTGGCTTTCCAATTTTTCTATCTTGGCTGCGATGTCCGATTTGTGGAGTTTTTCCTTTTTGATTCGTTCGATTAAATTTATTACTTTTGTGTCTGTCATGGTGATTCTCCTTGTCTAATTTTAGAATTTTTGTTGCCTGCCTGTCGGCAGACAGGTGATTGTTGTGGGTTTCAGTTGCCTAACTTTTATGGTACTCGGTTCAAAATTTCGTGAACTATAAATAATTGTTGGTTGTTATGGCTGGTGCATAAAACTTTGTCGCCAACTTTTAAGCCGCGTCCTCTTATCACTTTCATTTTGAATGTTTGGTCGTAATAGGCGCTGTCGTCTTCGCTGGTGTCTGTCCAAGTTATATTGGCGTTTCGCTTGCTTGGGACTTCTTCGCCTGTTCTTACGTCTGTGTGGCGGTTGCGGTCTCGGTTGGTGTCGTCTCTAAAGGGCTTTTCTATTATGTTGATTTTTACCATGGCGTTGTCCTTTATTTGTATGTGATGTTCGTCTTTTTGTTGTGTAGTTTGGCTTTGCAGTTCTTCGATGTTGATTGTTGTATTACTCTCAGCTGTTGAGAGATTTGTGCTTGCATTTTGTTGGTTTTCTGTGCGGCTGTAGGGGCTTGTTGCCCCAAGGTTGTCGATTACTGGATTTACTGGCGTTGCTAAATGCCAGTTGCCTATTGGGCTACTTGTTGAAAAATTGCTTGTTTCGTCCGATTGGCTTTTGGAAAACGTTTCGGTTTGTATGCTCTTATTTGTCGTTTCTGCTTGCTGTGTTGCGGTTATTTCGTCAGAAGTGATAATTATATCGAGCATATCTCCAGGGGCTGAAAACGTCCCCTCGATGCTCCTGATGCGAATCTCTTCTTCCCATATTTTTACGTTGCTTGTTAGGTAAAAGAAATCCTCTCGCATGGGCTTTTCGTGCCACTCTAGCAGAATGCGGAGCGGGTTTATTTGCGTTACTTCGCCGAAAAGTATGCGGCTTGTTTTTTTGTCGGCTATGCTGTCCTCGGCGCAGGTTTGCATTAGTTTGATTAAATCGGCGGCGGTTTTCATTTGGTCAACTCCTTTTAATTGTTTTGGTCAACCGTTAAAATAGAATAGTTCCAAATCCATAACATGATAATTATTGCGAAAGGTATGTTTAGCGGTAGTTATCCAATAATTGCCTTGTTGCCCAATTTTGCCTATTTGCAGGGTTATTCCGTTGCCAGCGTAAACGCCGATATGCCCAAAGGCTTTAATTGAGAACGTTTCGGTGGGTAGATTGTGAAAGGCTAGTAAATCTTGGTTTAGGGCTTCGACGTCGACATCGGTCATTTCTTTGTCAACTTCGACTATTTTGTTCAGCTGTCCCCAACGATTTATGCTGTCGGAATCCTTTACAACCCATGTGTCAAACATACCTAAATCCTCGTTTGGGCGAAAGGCTTTGATGTAGTTGTAGGTTTTTTCTTCGATTGTGCTGTTGTATTTGTAGCTGATTGCATATTCGTTGTCGCCTAAAATTATTCCTGTAAACAACTCGGAAAGTTCGGTAAATACTAGCGTTCCAAACTCGTCTCGGATAATGTACCATTTCCCCGGCTCGGCTATGTTGGCGGCTTTTATGGCGTGTTCTATTTGCCCAAACATTGTGTAATCGAAGCCGTAATTGTAGGGTTTTAGCACGGCACTCGACCCCACCCTTACTGCATGGTTTATGTTGGCTTTTCGGCTAGCTACGTCCGTGAAAATTTCGCTTGCGGTCATATCTTCGGTGTAGAGGTAATCCTTGGATTTTAGCCAAAATATTGAATCTCGGGCGGTTATTTTGAAGTTGTGTTGCTCGGTTATTTCTACGTTTGTTATGTATCCTAGGAAAATGCCCTCGCCCGATATGCTAAATTGGACGGTGTGGCCGTGCTTATTAGCCTGCCCGCCCGGCAGGCGGGGGTCAACTTTGGTTAGGAAATCAACCGTTTCAACTTCTTTTTTATTAGCTAAATTTTCGGAAATGTTGACCAGTTGCAGCTCTAAAGTTCCTGCGTTGCCTGTCATTAGTTCGGTTGTGTAAGTTGCCTCGGTTGTGATTGTGGTTATGTTGTATTGTGTGCCTGTGTCCACGTTTTGCAGGATTATTTGCCACTCGTATTGGCTGTATTTTAGTTTGTCCATGACGTTTTTGTGGACAATATGCCGTTTAACAGCGACATAATTGTGGTTTGCTTGCAATTTTGGCAATAGATAGGAAGATTGGCAAACGTAGTGTTAAAACTATACGCAAGTTTAGTTTTTGCGTTGCATTTTGGACATTTAATAAAATTTAAGTTTGAATTTTCGCCCATAACTACCTCCTGTTTATTGTTTTTTTGTTAAACTAAAAGCCGTATATTACAACACAGAGTGCTGTTATATACGGCTCTAAGGCTCACATTTGCCTTGCAAATGGTATCTTTTTATATTTAATTGTTTTTATTATAGCATGAATTTTTTTGGTTGGCAAACATTATTGATAAATTGGTATTTTTTGTTCGGTTAAATATTGATTAAGGTCGTCGATTCCGCTTGGAAACTTTTCTTCTAGGTAGATAATTCCAAGCGTGGATAATTTAGAATTATGCAAAATTTTTTGACCAGCTTTAACTTCTATTAACTTTTGCGATTCTAGTTCTTTTAAGCCAAATACAATATTTTCCACAGAGGTATGTATAAAAAAACGTTCGTGAATTGCTTGCAAGCCACCCATATTTATAGCGGTTGACATTGGAACGCCATCAGCTACTTTGTTAAGATATTCTCGATAAAAAATGGATATAATTGCGTTGGCATTGTTTGTTAGTTTCATGCGGGTTGTTCCTTTCGGTATCTTTTTATATTTAATTGTTTTTATTATAGCATGGTTTTTTTGGGTTGGCAAGGGTTATTGTTGAAATAATTGGTTTAATTTTTGGTTAATTATTTCGGTTGCCACTTTCATTAGCATTGGCAAAGTTAGGTCGCCAACTTTTTTTGCCGTTTGCTTTACTTGATTCCAAATATTTTCGTTGCGGATAGTTGCTAAAAATTCGTGGCCGTTAAAAGTTAAATCGGCAATTTCGATGACAACTGGCGTAAAAGTGCCGTATGTAACGGCAGATTTTACTTCTAAAAAACCCGCCTCTTTTAATTTTATGCAAGTGTATGTAAGGTCGTTTTCGCTGTATTGTGGCAATGATTTTGCTAAATCTTTTATTTTAAGTTTTACGCCAAAAGCGTTTGATTCAACTTGCAAAAGTACGTCTCGCAAACAATCGTGGTTTAATCGCATATTTTCCTCTTCTCCGCTTACAAAAATATTTTTTTGGAATGTTTCTTTGGCAATAATTGGTTTAATTATTTCGCTTAAACAATCACTGTTTTTGAGGTTAGATATTATTTCATGGTAAATATATACACAATTTCGCAAATGTATCAACTCGGATTGCAGAATTTCTATTTCTTGTTGTAGGTTTGTTATTTGTTTTGTGTCGGTCATTTTGGTTGCTCCTTTCGACTACTAATTATTGACAGTTTTCACCGGTTAATTTTACTAACCGCTTAAAATCATAATTTTGCAAATAACTGCCCTCAATCAATAATTTTATTATGTCAACTTCTAAAATTTGTGCAATATTTTCCAAATTTTTTAGTGTAGGTTCACATTTATCGTGTTCTATGAAGTGTATTGTCGAATGTGCAACACCAATTTTTTTTGCCAGTGTTCGTTGGGATAGTCCTTTATTTGCCCTTAGTGCAGCGATATATTTTCCTTTTGCTTGTATCATAATTGCACCTCCTAAAAATTTTTTTGTTTTAGTGTTTTATTTATAAAACATTTATGCTATAATAATTTTGGTAGTAATTTTATACACTTATCTACTGACAGGCAAATAATACATATAGTTAGGAGATGCAAAATGAAGAGATATTATGCAAATTTATTAGGAAATTGGACGGATATAACCGAAAACGGCACAGTTAACCACAATGAAGACGTTACCAAATACTTCGATGAAAATTTAACATACGGCGAGGAGTCCAAGATTGCAAAATGCTTTGAATTTGATTACATCAACGTACAGTACCAAAACAAGAATTACAGACTACACCCGTCCATGATACAAATAGTAACTTCTAAAGATTAAGTGTAACTCTATCAATTATTTTTTGTGAATCAGCCAACACTAGCCTGTTGGCTTTTTCGTTGTATAGTTGTTCAACAGAGTGAACAATTTTACGCCATTCA
Organism: Bacillota bacterium; assembly: GCA_009778185.1. Classification (GTDB taxonomy): domain Bacteria; phylum Bacillota; class Clostridia; order Lachnospirales; family WQUN01; genus WRKG01. The sequence goes on along the minus strand of WRKG01000173.1, from coordinate 4,163 downwards.
TAGTGCTTTAAGCCAACTAATAATTCGGCTATTTGTTTTAATTTGTAGTCGTCCATTATAATTCTCTCCTTGTTAGGGCTTATCCCAGTAGTCTTCGCCAAAGGCATCTTCGTAGGCGGCTATGTGGGCGTTAAATGCTGCCACTGCCTCGGGTGGGGCGTTGGGTTTTAAGCCACGGTGTTTTAGGTTGTCTCTTGGGTCATTGTCTCCGTTTGGATAATCGTCTGGAGGGTCCATATTTACCCATGGTCTAAACTTTAATTGACCTTCTAAAATAATCATTTTCTTAACTCCCCTATTATGTTCTCCACAATTTTACGACTTAATGGATTTGCATTATTTCCATTTCCCTGCTGTCAAGCATTTGCTAGTTGTGGAGTTGGCAACAAAGGTTCTGTAAAATTGGTGTTTTTGGGTTCAGTTGAATCTAATCCTAAACGTAATGCTCTTTTTTTTTGATGGCTTTTGTACTCCTCATGTGTAAACATCTTAAAATTATGATTTTTGGGCAATCTTGGAAACGACATAGTATTAAAAGCGTGGCAATCGTTGCAAAAGATTTCAGTAAATCCACTTTTTTCGCTTACAAGTAGCATAAAGTAATCTGTATTTTTGCTATTGCAAAATGGACATTTGCCAGGAATGCCGTGTGTTGCTATTGACATATAGTTTGAGTCCCATTTATTTTGTTTTTTCATAACGCTATTCCCTCCATCCGAAACGTTCATTTTCGATTCGTTCTGCTTCAAGTTCGTAAAATCCACTATTATTTTGAACGTGAGTAGCTCCATGTTCTCTGTATTGATGTACGTGTACAATTTCATGGAATATAGTTCTTGCTAATTCTTCTTCACTGGTAAATGCTTTTGGATAAATATTTATTGAACCAATTCTAAAATAGTCAGCACCACCTGTCCACGGGAAAGTGTCTTTCAATTTATCGGGATCCCTATCTATCCTAAACCTAAGCCCCGATATATCAATATCATACTTTCTAGCAACACGTTTAACATAACGCAACTGCATAGGAATGGGCAAATGTGCAAATGCACCTGTATTTCCTTCTCTACGATTCATAACAACATCACTTCCACTACCCATTATACCACGTTCCACCAAACTATCAACATAATCGCGAATATTCCCACTACCAGCAGGACGAGTCGCCCGTTCATTCAAATCGTGGCGAATACTTTCATATGGCGTACCTGGGTTGTACAAAGACCTCCCGCTTGCATTAAGTTCGCTAGCAAAGTCAACTTGATTTCGCCTAGAACCATGGTTAAACACAACAATACTTCTACAAGGATGCGGCGGATCAAAAATTGGCGGAACATTTACTCCCAAAATTGCCTCGCTTACCTTGAAAATTTTGCCGTTTAAGCCAAAACAGCTGTCTGTGGTGCGTTCATCAACTTTTGCTATAAATAAATATTCTTCTTCTTGTTCCACTTGCCCAGTTTGCCCAGTTTGTGGGCTTTGTTGCGAACTGGGCAAACTGGGCAAATTAGGTTGATTTGCCACTGGCATTTGCGGAGGCCCGCCTGCCGGACGGGCAGGCAAAATTTGCGGTTGATTTTGATTTTGCCGTTGATTTTGTCCACTTTGCTGTTGATAATTTTGCATTTGCCGTTGGTTGTATCTGCCACGCATTGCCATAATTGCGGCATATCCCACGCAAGCGGTCAAAAAGAAGTCCAGTAAACCGTGCCAATTATCCCCTGCTTTGTTGGGTTTAAGCAACTTATTTTGGAAAATTTGCAACTCGTGTTGCAACGCCGTTTCGTCAACTGAAAATGTGGCGGATTCGTCTCCTGCCCGTCCGGCAGGCGGGTCGTTTTCAACAGCTGAACGGCTTATCAGCTGTTGAATCCGATTAACCCTGTCATGTGCCAAATTGTACAACATCGCCGACATTGTCAACCCGTTCGGTAAAACCGTTTCCTGCCAATTTGGAGCTGCTACACTTTCGGAAAACTCCTCGTCTTCCGCATAATACGCCACTTTTTGGCGGTAAATTTTCTCGTACAACGGGCTTATTTGCCTAGAAAGCCCTTGCAAAATTTCGGCGGTTTTCCCGAACAAAAACAGTTCAAACGCCGTGGTTGTGCTAAAGTTTCCTCTGCGCCGCAAATATTGGGCTTGACTTGCCAATGCTTGGCTACCAAAATAATCTTTTTCGCGCCAGCGGTCGATTTGCTTGTGTAGGCTTTGTAGCTTGCTTTGGCGGATTCGCTCGCCTGTCGGTGCAAATTTGCCAAGTGCCGCAAGCATCGCATTTTCAACCTCTGTCATGCTTTCGGCGACTTTTTGATACACTTCACTTTGTACTTCGTCCAAAAATCCCCAAAATTCAGCTATTTCGGCTTGCTCACGCGCCTTGTTCCTTGTAATACTCATATTCTTCGCCTTTCTCGCGCTTTAACCGCACCAATTCTTCGCTTGCATCAATTTCTAATCCGCTTTCACGAATCGCCGTTTCGTTGGAAATCATGCCCGATTTGTACGCCGAAATTGACGCTCGCAACCGCCCCTCTTCCCTCGTTGGCGTGTTGTGATTCATGTTGATTACAATCGTGCGAAAATCCCAAGAAGTGTTGTTTGAAAAATTTAATCGCGCGGTTATCAAGTCAAAAAGCCGTTTGTAGCCTTTCATAAAAATGCGGTCGACAATTACGCTGTACTGCTTCAGTGCGAACAGCTTAAATTCAAGGGCTTCGCCTGTTGTGTTGCCCGAAAACGCTTGATCCGTAAGGGCTGGCACACACGTTGTCATGCTAATCAACTCTTCCAACTGCTTTAACATTAAAATAACGCCCTGAAAATCAACTGTTTTGGTCAACCATTTAATATCTCCGCCCGCCTGCCGGACGGGCAGGTCGTTTGGCAAAAAAACGCTGGAGCCTCGTACATAAACCGCATTTCCTGTAACCATAAAGGATTGACAACCTGGTTTCCCTCGTCATCTTCGATAAACGTGTAATTTTGCGACTGGTTGCCGTAACTGACCAATTTCGCACTATCGTTGTATTGCGTCATGTTTCGGACGTTCGCAATCAAGTTTTCGTACGTTTCAATTAACTCGATGGCTGGCTCAAAAATAGCTTGCCCATCGGGATGCTCAAACGGAATAACTGGCACTTTTTCCCAAAATAACGGTTTTTCGTCTAATGTAACCAAATTTCCATATCCATCATAATCTTCGAACGGCTCGAGAACCCCTTTTTCGTTGTAACGCCGCTTATTTTTGGCGGTTACAACCTCTAAAAATTTGCCGTTATCTCGGTTAAAAACCCGCAACATTGCAATCGGATTGGGCTGTGCCATGTAATCGTAAATGACAAAAGTGCTACGACTGCTTGAAACATGGTATTTTACGTCGCTTTTCTCGTCGCCTGTCAAGTACAAATATGCCGCTCCTGTGGTAATAAAATCGTGAATCAAGTCGGCAAATACCGTGGGATTATCGTTATCAGCTAAGATATTTTTGATTTCCAACTCGTATTTGCTGAAACTTTCGACTGGGATATTTGCGTGATTTTTAAACGAAAAACTCGGGGCTTTGCCCGATAAATAGCCTTTTGTCATGTTGACAATATAATTTTCAAAGGCAACTAAAACCTTTTTATCCAAACTTTTCATAAACTCGGTTTGAAATTTTTTCCGACGATAACGATCGTACGATTCAACTCGCTTGTCAATATACGGGGCTATTTTGTCAAACAATTTTATTACTTTATCTGAGGTTAATTCCTCAAAAAATTTGTATTCTAATTGAATCATTTTTGTCCTCCTAAAAATACAAATAACGGATATTATCCGCCTGTTTTGTCATGCGGGCGGATATGGAGGAAGTCCAGTGAACTTCCGACACGCCCCTACGAAATGCCGATTTTGCCAAGTTTTCCAAGGGCTGGCACGCACCGAAAAAGCACGGCGCGTGCCTTTGTAGGGCAAAATAAATTTGTAACAATTTTGCAAGTGGGCAAATTTGCCCACTTTATGTTTTTGCAAATACCAAGCCCACATAACTTGCCAAGGGCTGGCACGCACCGAAAAAACACGGCGCGTGCCTTTATGGGGCAAAATTGCATTTACTACACTTTGGCGTTAAAAAAATAGCGGGTCTGGGGGCGCGTCCCCAGCGGGGTGTGGGGCAGAGC
>WRKG01000172.1 GCA_009778185.1 Bacillota bacterium | reverse complement strand
GAAATCTTTGAAAAAGTTAAAAGCCTTAAAAGCGGAGAAATCCGCCGCTGCCAAAGCCTTAAAAATTGCACAAGAAAATTTGCAAGATAAAATTGACAAAATTCGCACCAAATTAACCGAAAAGCAATGCGAATCGCTTGTTATGGCTCTTTTGCAGGACGGATTTTTTGCCGAATTGGAAAAATATCTTGCTGCGGAAGTTGACAAAGTTGTAAAAGCCATTTTGCGGCTGTGGGATAAATATGCGGTTTCGGCGGAAATGTTGGCGAAAAGCCGCAATTCGGCGGAGGTTTGCTTGGATAAATTTTTGAAGGAGTTGGGTTATTTTGAGTGAGTGGAAGAAAGTAGAATTATCCGCACTTGTAGAAATTAGCAAAGGCAAACAAATCAACAGGTTAAATCTTGATAAACAAGGCGATTATTATGTTCTTAATGGTGGCGTAGAGCCGTCTGGATATTTAGATAAATGGAATACCGAAACTGATACAATTTCTATTAGTGAGGGCGGAAATTCTTGTGGTTATGTCAAGTATAATACATCACGCTTTTGGAGTGGTGGACATTGTTACACTTTGGAGAAATTAGTTCCTTACATTGACTGCAAATATTTGTATTTCTACCTAAAATACAATCAAAAAAATATAATGAAATTGCGAACAGGTACAGGATTGCCAAATATTAAACGCAATACTTTAATGACATTTCCAATCTTCTACCCAACTTCCCTAACCGAACAGCAAAAAATAGCGGAAATCCTAACAACAGCCGATAAAGCAATAACAGCCAGCCGTGCATTGCTTGAAAAATATGCGGCGGTTAAATTGGGGCTTTTGCAGGATTTGTTGGGGAATGGGGAGGAGGTTACGCTTGGAGAAATTGGCGGAGATAGTTTCAAATATGGACTAAATGCGGCGGCTATTACATATGACGGCAAAAATAAATATCTGCGAATTACCGATATAGACGAAAATACTCGCACATTTTCAAAAGAAAACCTAACATCGCCAAATGGACAGCTTTTTGACGATTATTTGCTTGCGGAAAACGATATAGTTTTTGCACGAACAGGAGCAAGCGTTGGCAAAACGTACATTTATGATAATGCAGACGGCAAAGTGTATTTTGCAGGCTATCTTATCCGATGTAGCGTAAAAAAAGAATTTTGTGCAAAATATATTTTTTACCAAACATTGACCGATGAATATAATTCTTGGGTTTCAATTAACTCGCAACGTTCAGGGCAACCAGGAGTAAACGCCGAACAATACAAAAAATATACGTTCAAATGTCCACCGCTCGCCGAACAGCAACGAATCGCCGAAATCCTAACCGCCGCCGACAACCGCATAACCGCCGAACAAAAGCATCTAGCCAAATTGGAAAAAATAAAACAAGGACTAATGCACGATTTGCTAACCAACAAAATTAGCACAATATAAATCTTACCAAACCAACCATAAAAAGGAGTTGCAAACATGAACCCAAATATTTCACAAACCCAATCAACCGAAAAAACCCACGTAGAAGAGCCATTTCTACAACATCTCGAGCGGCTAAACTGGACAATAGAACGCTGGAACGGTGGCAAAGGCAGCCGCAACGATTTTCCCGATATAATTTTGGAAGAAGAACTGAAAACCGCATTGTTACAGCTTAATCCATGGTTGACAGAAAGCCAAGCCGAAAACCTCTGCATAGAAATAGCCAATTTTTCGCAATTTTCGCTTGTCGAAAAAAATCGTGAGGGCGATAACCGTTTGCAAACAGGCTTTTCGGAATATGACGAAACAACCGCCGAAGATAACAAGCCAGTAAAATTGTTGGATTACTCCGAGCCGCAAAATAACCGATTTTTGGCGGTTTCGCAAATGCGAATCCAACGGCTCGAAAAGGAAATTATCCCAGATATTGTGCTGTTTGTCAACGGTCTTCCGCTTGTGGTTGTTGAATGCAAATCGCCAAAAATTGCCGAACCGTTTTTTGCCGCCGTTGCACAAATTGACCGCTACAAAGCCGATTTTCCCGAATTGTTTCATTATAATCAGTTTGTTGTCGCAACCAGCCGCCACGATACAAAATACGCCACAATAACGGGCAAATCCGCCGATTATCTTGAATGGAAACAGCCGCATCCGTTTTCGCTGGCGGAAATATCCCAAAACGGCGAAGAAACGCCCAGCCAGGAAAAACTAATTTGGGGAATGCTTTCGCCAGCCAATTTGCTTGATATTATCCGCAATTACACTGTTTGGGACGGCGCAAAAAAGAAAACGCCACGTTACAATCAATATCGTGCCGCAAACAAAATTGTGCAAAATCTGCGAAACAATCAGTTGCAAAACGCCCAAAAAAGCGGCACAATTTGGCACACGCAAGGCTCTGGCAAAACGCTAACCATGATGTACGTCATTCGGCAAATGTTCCAATCCGCCGATTTGCACGATTGGAAAATCGTCCTAATTGTCGACCGAGACGACTTGCAAAAGCAGTCAATTCAAGCGAGCGGCGTTCTCGGTTACGAGATAAATGTCGCAAAAAATATGCAACATTGCCGACAGCTGATTGCAAGCAATGCAAGCGATGTTGTCGTTGCAATGGTACATAAATTTGGCGAATTTTTCACGGAAAACAGCAAAAAGGATTTTCAACCGCTAAATCAATCCGAGAAAATTCTCATATTGATAGACGAGGCACATCGCAGCCAATACGGCGTTTTGACCTCCGCCATGATAGAGGCAATGCCAAACGCCGTAAAAATCGCATTTTCAGGCACTCCAACCACACGCACAACCGACACTTTCGGCAGAATTATCGACCAATACAATATGCAGCAAGCCGTCCAGGACGGCGTTGTTGTAGAGATTCGCTATGAGGGCAAAGCCACAAACAGCAATATCACGGACGAAAACGCTCTAAATGACAAATTTATCGACGTTTTTTGCATTGCGGACGAGGACGAACAACAGCAAATTATGGGACGTTACACATTCGCTGGCTACATGACGGCGGAAAACGTAATCGCCGCAAAAGCCGAAAATATGCTGAATCATTATCTGGGAACGGCGTTTCAAAACGGATTTAAGGCACAAGTTGCGGCGTACAATCGTGAGGCGGCTTTTCGCTATAAAATTGCATTTGAGCAAGCAATTTCTCGTAAAATTATCGAGTTACAACAATATAATCCACTGAACATAGATATTTGTCAACTGGAAAAAATGCGTGTAGAATGTATAATTTCCGCTGGCACGGACGATGCAAACCGTTATCCGCACCTTAAAAATTTGGTGGACACAACCGACAAAGATAGAATTATCGGCGATGGCGGTTTGTTCAAAACTCCGTTTAAGGTTGACAAAAAAGGCGAAGAAGAAAACGGCGAAAACGGCGGAAATGTAGGAATTATCATAGTTTCGGATATGTTGCTAACTGGATTTGACGCTCCAATTTTGCAGGTGCTTTATTTGGACAAAATGCTGACAAATCACGGACTTTTGCAGGCAATCGCGCGCGTCAACCGACTTTTCGGCACAGATAAAAAATGTGGTTATGTTGTGGATTATATAGGAATAACGCAACATTTGAAGAAAGCATTATCAAAATACGATGATTTAGACGAAAATGATTATATGTTGGATATTTCCAAGGAAATTGACCGCCTAAATTCTGCCTATAACGAGATAATGACGTTTATTCGGCAAAAAATCGGCTGCAACCTTAATCAACAGGAGTTAATCATAGAAAAACTGGTTGCCGCCGAAACGTTGCGAAACGATTTCAATGAATTATTCAAGCAATTCACGAAATTTTACGATATAGTTTTGCCAAATCCGCAAGCACTTTTGTACAGAGCGGAATACGAAAATTTGGCGTTTATCCGTGCAAGCGTGGCAAATCGCACAAGAAATGCCCGTTTTTCTATGCAAGATGCGAGTGCAAAAGTAAGGGCAATTATCGAGGAATTTCTGCAAATTCAAGGGATTAGCGTTGGCATTCCGCCTATCGATATTATGTCGCCCAGTTTTATTGCGGACGTTGCAAAATTGGATAAATCCGAACAAAGCCAAAAAAGCGACCGTGCCATTGCAAACGAACTAGAATACGCCGTTCGTGAGTACATCATAGAAAACACGCCGAGAGACCCAGAATTATTCGAGCGGTTCAGCGAGCGATTAACCGCCATTTTAGAGCAATTCAAAGAAAATTGGCAACTGCTGCGAACGGCACTAGAAAATTTCATAAAAACGGATATTTCCAACGCACGCAAAAACGAAAACAATTTTGGATACGATTTCGCAAGAGAAATGCCGTTTTTTTCGCTATTGCGAAAGGAAATTTTCGGTAGCAGAATGTTTGACGACTTAAAAACAGAGGAATTTAACAGCTTAAAAACGCTCACGGACGGCTGTATTGAGCACCTTCAAGCAAAAACGACAACTGTAGATTTTTGGGAACGTTCCACTCAAATCCAAGAAATGCGGACGTATCTTCGCAATTTGCTGCTTGACATGAACGCAAATAATACAGCTAATATGGTTAATACGACTAGCATCAGAGAAAAAGCGAACGATATTGTGCAAAAAATCATCGATTTAGGAAAGGAGCATTACAGTTGAGCAAAAATTCCCAAAATTCAACAAATTCAACAAATCAAATAAATTACGATGAAATTCCGTATAAATTGGTGCGTTCCAAGCGAAAAACATTAGCATTAACAGTTGACAGCGATGCACAGCTGGTAATTCGCGCACCGCTAAAATTGGACGAAAAAATTATCCAAGATTTTGTTAGAAAAAAACACCGTTGGATTACCGAAAAGCAGCGACAAATGCGATATTTTGGCGAAAAGCAAAGTCCATTTATATTGGCGGACGGCGAAAACGTGCTATATTGCGGAAAATCGTATGCAATTTTGTTGTACGATTCGGAAGTTTCGGAAGTTACCATTGACGGCAATTTTATGAAAATTTCCAAAAACATGGAGATTACAGACTTTGCAAGCTGGTTGCGTTCGCAAGCCGCAAGCATTATCGGCGAGCGAGTAGAATATTACGCAAATTTAATGGGGGCAAAATATGCCAGCGTAAAGATGTCCGATGCGCGGCAGCGATGGGGTTCGTGCAGTGCGAAAAATTCGTTAAATTTCGCTTGGCGGCTTGTGATGTGTCCGCTGTTTGTGGTGGATTATGTGGTTGTGCATGAACTTACACACATTGAGTACAAAGACCACAGCGAGCGGTTTTGGCGGCGGCTTTCGTCGGTGCTACCAGATTATCGTGCGGCGCAGGATTGGTTGCGGTTTAATCGGCGGTTGATGGAGGTGGTTTAGTTGTAGATATGGTTGACGAAAGGTAAAAGTTGTGCAAATAAATTTTGCATATCGGACATTCCAGTGGTCGAACGAGACGAAAAACAAAGTCGTCGTTTATTGCGTAATTGTGGGGATTTTCTCGTATTAGTATTGTCATAAAATCTGCACATCGCTTGCCAATGCGAAAATCCCCACAAAACTCAATGGTAATTTGGCAAATTTGCGAAAAATCGGCGAAATTTCAAAAAACAGACTTATCATAAGAAAACGGACGGATATTATCCGTCCGCCTTAACTACTCCTTAACAGCCCCAGCCCCAAGCGAGGTTATCAGCATCTTCTGCGTAGCCACAAAAAACACAACAAACGGCACGGCAATTATTATAGAACCAGCCGCAAAAGTAGTAAAATCATTCCGCCTATCAGTGATAAAACTAAACAAGCCCATCGCAAGCGTGTGATTCGCTGGCGACCGCAAAACCATCTGCGGTAAAATAAAATCCATCCATGGGCCCGTGAAACTTGTTATCAGCAAAAATATTATTATCGGTTTCGCCATCGGCATTATTATTGTCAAAAATGTTCGCAAGTGGCTTGCACCATCTATTCGAGCGGCTTCGTCCATGCTGCGCGGAATCGTATCTAAATAAGATTTCATTAGCCATGTGTTAAACGGCGTATTGCCCGCCAAATATACCAAAACTAATCCCCATAAATTATCCAAAAGCCCAAAACGAAACAAAATTACGAAAATTGCTATCATCCCAATAAATGACGGAAAAACCTGCAAAACTAACATCGAAACCATAAACGTCTTTTTGAAGGCAAACCGAAACCGCGAAAACGTATACGCGCCCAACGATGCAACAAACATTGTGCCAATAGATGTCGCAACCGCAACTTGCAACGTGTTCATAAACCACAGCGGATAATTCGTGTTATTGAACAAATGCGTAAAATTATCCAACGTGAAACCGCTCGTGAACGGCACAATCGGCATATCGGCTATGCTGTTGCCTGGCGTAAACGCCGATGCAATCACGTACAACAGCGGATATATCACTATCAGCGAGATTATCGTCAAAAATAACACGATTATCCCAGCGTTCAGTTTTTGTAATGCTGCCATTAAACATCGCCCTCCTTAAATGATTTCGTTTGCATAAAGTTGAATATTGCAAACGGCGCAATCGCCACAAATATCATAACTGCAAGCACCGACGCATAGTGAAATTGCTGTAAATTTACCGTTAAGTTAAATATCCAACTAACCAAAATATCTGTGCCGCCCGCCGAAGTTGTTACAGAATCGGGCATTGTTGGGCCGCCGCCCGTCAAGAAGAATATCGCGCCAAAATTGTTGATATTATGGTTGAAAGACATGATTATCAGCGGCGTTGTTTGATACAGCACCAACGGCAATGTTATGCGGCGCGTTGTCTGAAATGTGGATGCTCCGTCAATTTTCGCCGCCTCGTAAATATCTTGGCTAATCGCCGTCATTGTGCCTGTTACAAGCAACATAAAATACGGAAACCCAACCCACAAATTGATTGCAACCGTCATAAATCGCGCCAGCCAAACGTCCGTCAACCACGGAATCCCAGTGGAAATTATCCCAAGCTGAATTAACGTTCGGTTGACAACGCCGAACGCACCGTTTAACATATTGCTCCAAACCATAAGCGAAATTACGCCAGGAACAGCGTACGGTAAAATCAAAATTGCCCTAAAAAACGGCGCAATTCGCATTTTTGCGTTGTTCATGACAACCGCCATAAAAAATCCGCCAACATAGCAGGTAAAAGTTGCCAAAGCCGCCCAGGCAAGTGTCCAAATGATAACTCTGCCGAGCGCACCCGCCCACAAAGCGTTTCCGCCAAACATAAAGCGGAAGTTATCCAAGCCGACCCAATCAATCACGTTATTCGGCGGAATATTGTGCGGCGAAGAGTAATTTGTAAACGCAACGCTTGCCGCAAAAATCAGCGGAACAACCACGAAAAACAGGATAAGCAAAACCGTTGGCAAAAGCGCCACAATCGGAAATGAGCCAGTTGCAAGTTCGGCGAAAAATCCCTTTGTTGTGGGCATTCTGCCAGTGTTGTCAAATTCGGCTTGCAGTTTTAGGGCGTTTCGCACCGATATAACGTAAACTCCCACAAATAGGGCAACAAAGGCAATCGTGAGCATTCCGTCCATTAGCAAAAACAGCGAGTTATCCCGCAGCAAAATGTGCAAATCGGGCTGCGGCTCGCCGAGAGTAATCAAGCCAGCAAAGTTGTTGACAATGGTCGGCAAAAATACGAAAAAAGCAACATGACAAAGGGCAAAAAGTATGCCCTTTGTATATTGCTTAAAAACCACGATATGAGCCAATCCCATGACAATTACGGCTAACAAAATTGTAAACCGCTTGTTAATGTTGGCTTTCGCGCTGTTGCTAGATATAGCTCTCATGGCGGTTACTCCGTTAAAATGGCTGCATTAGCCGCATCAAGTTCGGTTTGAATGTTTGTGCCGTCGCCGTCCCAAATATTGGCGCTGGCGGCGTTCATAACATCCCAAAATCTGCCCATCTCTGGAATAGACGGCATTGGATATGCGAACTCCATTTGACCAAGCATACCAGTTGCGAGCGGTCCAAAATCGCCGCCAAGCTCCATGCTGAGCGTTGGCAATGCGCCTGTGATGTCGTAACGCAAGCGTTGCATATCATAGGATATTAAGAATTGCCCGAAGAGTTCTGCGGCGGCGGCGTTCAGCGAGTACGCCGAAACGAACATAACGCGCGTTCCGCTAAAACTCATGGCTGGCGTATTGTTGCCAGGCAAGCTAGGCAAAGTTGTAACGCCAAAATTTAGCCCAGCATCTGTGAACGGACTGAAGTTCCAAGGGCCTGTGATGTGCATTGCGGCGTTGCCCGAGGCAAAAATTGCGTCCACCGTGCCGGTATCGAGATCGCCCGAGGCAACTGGAAGAATTTCGCGCAAGCTGAACATAGCTTGCATTCCAGCGACCGATTCGGCGCTGTTTAGCATTGTATTTGTGGTATCTGTGCCATCGGGACCAAACAGCATATTTCCGTGGCTAGATGTGAAAAGTATTGTATAGTAAGCGTTTCCAACGTCCATAATAAAGCCAAATTGACCAGGATTTGCGGCGTTAAAATCTCGTGAGAAAGCGATTAAATCTTCAAAGGAAGTTGGCGGCGTATCGATGAGATCGCGGTTGTAGAAAAGTCCGTAAGTTTCGGCAGAAATTGGGAATCCCCAAGCCTCGCCGCCGTAACTAACAGCCATACGAGAGCCTTCCAAAATGTCGGTCAAATAACCTGACGAAATAGGAGCAACGTGTCCGCCAACACGCAAGTCGCCGAGCCTATCGTGCGGTGCAGCGAACATATCTGGACCAACGCCAGCAGGACCATCAAGCATAATTTGAGCGGTTGTATCGCCTAATTCTACATTGACAAACTCGATTGTTATGTTGGGATGAATTGCGGTAAACGCCGCGCCCGCTTGACGAATCCACTCGTCGGGCCCGCCGATACTTTCCCAAATTGTTAGGGTAACGG
>WRKG01000171.1 GCA_009778185.1 Bacillota bacterium | reverse complement strand
CATTATATTTCGGGCGACCGAGACGGTCGCCCCTACGGCAATGTCATTGTTATTTTATCCTATTTTACTTTTAACTTGTCGCAAAGCCGCTTCTTGTGCTTCGATAATTGTGTCTACAAAGGTTTCAAATTCGGGATCGGGCTGCTGTACGATTAAATTTGTCAAAAAGTAGTCAACGGACATTCTCGCACCTAAATCGAAACGAATTTTGGCGTTAAAGTTCGGCACAAGTCCTTTAATTTTAGAGTTGTCAAAAACCGTGTTGACAGATTTATCCCCGTTTAATGGACCATCTAAATCTGGTTGACAAGCTACTAAAAAGTCGGTTGCAACGTGGACAATTTTCGGAGTTACGCCTAAAGCGTTTCCCAAAATATCGTAAATTTGGTTCCAAGTAATCGCCTCATCGCCAGTAATATGAATTGCATCGCCGATAGCATGGATATTTCCCATAATACCAACAAAAGCCCTTGCAAAATCGCTACTATGAGTTAAATGCCACAAAGAATTTCCGTCGCCTGGGATAATTACAGGTTTGCCGTCAAGCATTCTTTTGATGGTTGCCCACGAGCCTTTTTCGCCGTGGATAGCCAACGGAATGCTGTAAGTATCGTAAGTATGACTGGGACGAATTATCGTAACAGGAAAGCCATTTTTGCGATGTTCTTCAATCAAACGCTCTTCGCAAGCAATTTTATTGCGAGAGTATTCCCAGTATGGGTTGGCAAGCATTGTTGACTCGGTTATCACATAATTTGCCCGCGGTTTTTGGTACGCCGAGGCAGAGCTTATGAAAATATATTGGTTAGTTTTGCCTGCAAACAGTTTAATATCTCGTTCAACTTGTTGCACGTTAAAGTTGATAAAATTGACAATAACGTCAAAATTTTCGTTGTCCAATTTGGCTTTTACAGCGGATTCGTCGTTAATATCCAAAGCCCAAGTTGTAAGTTTAATGTCTGTTGGAAGTTTGTAATTGCGGCTACCTCTGTTTAACAGAGTGATGTCCCAACCTTGCTCAACACAAAGTTTTGTAATATCAGTGCTGATTGTGCCTGTTCCGCCTATTAGCAATGCTTTCATAAATATCCCTCTTTCTAATATTTTGGTAATTTAGTCTAAAATTCCTGCCAAAGTTGCGTTTTCCATGGGAGCTGTACGTTGGTATTTAGATTCTATTTTGATAGTGCCGCCTGTTGTTGCCGATTTTTCGATAGCGGTCATAACCTCTAAAACGTGCAGAAGTTGTGCGTTACTTGCACGATGACTGCGGTTTGTTTCGATGGCTTTTGCCATATCTGCCAAGCCTAATCCGCGGCTGTTTTCGGGATAACCAAATGTTAAAGGCAACTCCTTAAATTCTCGTTGTTCTGGACGATACAATTTTATTGGCCCGCCAAAAGTATTGGGATCTGGCACAGCCAAAGTGCCGTCCGAGCCGTAAATTTCGATAATCGGCACGTTCGCAACATGAACATCAAAAGTAGTAAAAATGCTACCGATTGCACCAGAATCAAATTGCAAAAGTCCCATTGTGTAGGTTGGCACGTTTACGTCTACAATTTTGCCAAAATGCGGTTGACTTGTAATTGTGCGAGTGGCAAAAGAGGATTTTCCCATGCCGACAACGCTGGTTACTGCTCCCATAAGATTGACCATTGCCGAGATATAATATGGGCCCATATCGAGCATTGGACCTCCGCCAAATTGGTAATAAAATTCTGGATCGGGATGCCACGATTCGTGTCCGTGATTGGTCATAAAAGCTGTAGCCCCAACCAACGAGCCAATATATCCATCATCAATCAGTTTGCGACAAGATTGAATGCCAGCACCCAAAAAAGTATCAGGCGCACCACCGATTTTAACTCCTTTTTTGTTAGCGGCTTCGGTTAATTTTATGCCTTCTTCCAAAGTTGCGCCTAGCGGTTTTTCTGTATAAACGTGTTTTCCTGCTTCGATAGCTTTAATGCTAACGTCAAAATGCTCGTAAGGTCGAGTAAGATTCAGCACAATGTCAACCTTACTATCAGCAAACATTTCTTCCATATTCTTATAAATATGCAAATTATATTCATTTGAAACTTTTTCGGCACGTTCGGCTATCAAATCGCAAACCCCGACAATTTCCACTTCCTTAAAAACGCCAGTAATATTCTGCAAATAGATGCCACTAATCGCGCCGCACCCAACTATTCCAATTTTCATAAAAATCCCCCTTAAACATTAAAACCTTAAAACATAGGACCTTGGGGCTCTGCCCCAAACCCCGCAAGGAACGCGTCCCTTGACCCGCGAATTTATCAATGCGTATATCCGCCCGTTTGACAGGCGGGTTTGCCAGTTTATGCCTTGATTTATATTTTAGTACATTTTGGCGGTATTTTCGAATGGGGCTGTTGTAAGGTTGTTGGCTATTGTGTAGGATTTTCCCTCTGCAGCCCATAGCATACCGCGCCGCATTATGATTTCGGCGTTTGGCGATTTTTCGAAAACGTCATCGTGATGTCCCAAAGCGTTGTAAAAAACTCTGCCATTGCCCCACATTTTCGTCCACATTACAGGCATATCTAGCGGTTTGTTCGAGATATTGTAATATGGAATTGCAGGAAATCTAGTAGTTGCAAGCACTTCTATTGCGGGATCGATGTGCAGATAATAATGCTCACTACAAACTGGGAAATCTTGTAAACCTGCAACTATGGGATTAGATTTTGCCATTATGTTGACCGTGTAATCGATTCCATCGCCGCCAGGATGACTTACCCATTGACCGCCCGTCATAAATTGCCATTCGGTATCATTGCGAAAAGAATCGCACATACCGCCGTGGCAGCCAGCCAAACCAACGCCCGAACCCACCGCATGAGATACATTTTCGGTGTATTCTCGTTTAATTTCGCCCATCGTCCAACAAGATACAATTAGGTCGAGAGTTTTCAACTTTTCGCCGTCCGCTAAACAATCTAAATTATCGTAAAGTTCAACTTCAAAGCCTTCTTCTTTTAATATTTTGGCGAATCGTGCCGAAACTAATACAGGTTCGTGTCCGTCCCAACCGCCCTGAAAAATCAATGCTTTTTTCATAAAAATTCTCCTTTATGATAAATTTGACACTTGATTAAAATGTAGGAACGGATTTTCGCCGCTCCCACATTGAAAATTTAAGGTTTACAAATTGCAAACTATCGCCTTTTTGGTTTGTGCCGATTCAAAAATTGCATCTACCACTTGCATACAGCGGCGAGCTTGTGCATGAGTAACAAGCGGCTCAGCTTTGCCCTCTAGCACTTTGGCGATGTTGCGATGTAAATCTAGCCAGTCGCCTTTTTGAATTGGCAACGGGATATTTTCCACGGTTGACGGCGGACGTTTTGCCATCGAGCGAGTTGGTCCAGCCGAAGTGTAAACAATATCCTCTGCCCATTCAAGTTCGGATTCGTCCGCAAGACGGATAATTTCGCCGTTACAATCCCAGTCAATTATTTGAGCAGAGCCGTTTTCGGCAAACAAATGCCAACGAGGTTGCACAATAAACGAACTCATTGAGATATTGACAAGCGCAGAAAGTCCGTCTTCAAAAAGTAAAGTTGTTGTAAAATCGTCTTCAACTTCGGGCATAACAATTTGGTGAAAATGTGAGTTGATAGATACAACTTTTTGAGGGAACATAAACAGCAGTTGATCGAGCAAGTGGATTCCCCAATCTAGCACCATTCCGCCGCCGTTTACTTTATAGCCGCGCCAACCGTGAACCCACTGCCGCGAGCCTTGCACTTTGCTTTCTATGCGGTAAAGTCCTTTTAGTATTTTGTCGTCAAGAATTTTGCGGACTGTTAAATAATCAGAATCCCAGCGGCGATTTTGATGGACGGTAAAAAGTTTGCCAGTTTTTTTTGCGACTTCAACAATTTCGTCAAATTCGGCAGTGTTCATGGTAACGGGTTTTTCACAGAGAACATTTTTACCAGCTTGCAAGCAGTTTATAGCATAAGATTTATGCACATCGTTCGGCGTTGCAATTAAGACTAAATCGATAGATTTATCTGCGTATATTTCCTCTGGGCTTTTGTAATTTTTTAAGCCTAATTCTGCTATTGTTTCCGATACTTCTTCGCGGATGTCGTAAGCGCCAACGATTTTAATTTCTGGGACATCTTTTGTTACATTTTTGTGATGCCAACCGGCCATGCCTCCCATGCCGATTATTGCCATATTAAGTGCCATAATAATAGCTCCTTCGCATTGAATTTGTTACCTGTTAATTATAAGGGTTTAATTATTGTTTTGCAAGCGAAAAATAAATAAAGATTTTTGTTGGTTTGGGAAAATTTTTAATTAAAATAGGGCTACAGTTTTTTGTAGCCCTGGAATTGGTTTTGAGATATTTTAATCATATCCAAATATATCTTCAAACCGTAGTACTTCTACATCGTTTAATTCAAACAATTCAATCCAATCGTCCAAATATATTGGTTCATAGTTTTCGATACGATTAAATATTATTCTTCTAAAACCAAGTTGTCGGCGAAAATTTCTATCCAAATCAAAATATAGCGTATCGTCATCATTTAGTCTAAAATCTCCATATATCAGCATTTCACCCGCAAAAGCTACAGGATAAATAGAATTAGGATTTAATCGAGTAGTGGGTGCATCTCTGTCAATAAAACCCATTTCTGGCACATTTGCAGTAAAACGCACTATAAGGTTTGTTGTTAGATTATTTTGGTTAATTGTTCCGACAAATGTTTCTATCGTGTGAGGGAGTAAAAATTCGGGTTCAATGTATAAAGTTATGCCGTGTTCTTCGTTGTGCCAAACGCCAAAAGGTGGTGGACCAGGTCTAGGTAAACAGGCAGTTATTGGCAATAAAATTATTGCACACAAGAACAGTATTTGCAATGTTTTTAATTTTTCAAACATTTTAACCTCTTTTCTTTTTGTTTATTCTTTAATGATGCGGAAATTTTCAACTGTACCGTACCAAGGTTCAGAATATGTGTATCCCTCCAAAGTAGCAATTAAACCATCGTTGACAAAAAGAACAAATCCCATGCCAAAATTTAGCCCTTTTATTTCTGCGGAGATTGTACCAAGCGTTAAATTTGGCGATTTATCCAATTTTAGGGATTTATCGGATATTTCGAATTCTGTAAAAAATCCAACGCCTGTAAATTCTCTGCTGACAATTTTTGCAATGGAATATTGTTGTTTTAGAAAGTAGGAAATATTGGCGTTTTCGTTGATTATTGCGTTCATTACTTTGGATTCAAAATTTTCAAAATCACTGATAATCATGGGGTTTCGCCTGTAGCATGATAATGCTCTATTGTAGCTAAATTTTTGTAGTGCCATTCATGACCAAAGAAAATTTCTTCATTTTCCAACCATTCAATCTCGTAGAAAGTATCAAGTTCGCACTCGATTAGTTTGTCCCAACTTTCGTACCAATGATCGTAACCCGAATCTAATACTTCAAGCCCTAATTTTTGATAATAGTAAAATGGAACATTATATTTCACAAAAAAAGCATAATAATGACCAGTTGGCTTGTGCGGATATTTTTCTTCTTTGTCTGCTTCTACCAAGAAAAACCAATTTTTATGTTGGTCGTCTGCTTTTATTCTGCCTAGAGTGTTTAATTTTAACAAAATTGTATGTCCTTTCTTATTTTGGCAAATCAACAAATGTGATAACCATGGGTTTATTGCATTCGCTTGCTAATCCGCATTCATCGAGATGATAATGTTTGCCGTTAATGTTGCTGATACACAATTTTATAAGTTCTTGTGCTAATGTTAGCATTCCTTCAGTGTTGGCTTTTAGGACGATTTCGTCAGCAGAATCGGTTATGCTGATGTAACAATTACTGGCTTTTACTAAAGTTTCGATGTTTGAATTGGGTAATTTAATGCTAACGGTTTCTGTTGAAAGCGAGTCGATTATTTTGTTTAGATGTTGATTTATATTGTTTAATTCTTCTTTCATAAATTGAACATCCTTATGTAATAAAGTAAATAAAGCATAGAAGAGTATTTAACAAAAATTTTTTGTCTGTTTAATTATAAGGGTTTAATTATTGTTTTGCAAGTGAAAAATAAATAAAGATTTTTGTTGGTTTGGGAAAATTTTTAATTAAAATAGGGCTACATTTTTTTGTAGCCCTGGAATTGGTTTTGAGATATTTAATCATATCCAAATATATCTTCAAACCGTATTACCTCTACATCGTTTAATTCAAACAATTCAATCCAATCGTTCAAATATATTGGTTCATAGTTTTCGATACGATTAAATATTATTCTTCTAAAACCAAGTTGTCGGCGAAAATTTCTATCCAAGTTAAAATATAGCAAATCGTCATCATCTAGTCTAAAATCTCCATATATCAGCATTTCACCAGCAAAAGCTACAGGATAAATAGCATTAGGATTTAATCGAGTAGTGGGTGCATCTCTGTCAATAAAACCCATTTCTGGCACATTTGCAGTAAAACGCACTATAAGGTTTGTTGTTAAGTTATTTTGGTTAATTGTTCCGACAAAGGTTTCTACTGTGTGAGGGAGTAAAAATTCGGGTTCGATGTATAAAGTTATGCCGTGTTCTTCGTTGTGCCAAACGCCAAAAGGTGGTGGACCAGGTCTAGGTAAGCAGGCAGTTAGTGGCAAAATTAGAATAGCAAAAAATATAGAGGTTACAATTTTTATCGTTATTGAGGAGGGAATATTCGGCATTTTCCCGATGCACAAAAAAGTTAGTTTTCTCATGATACTGTAATTATCGCCAATGGCAAATAGTTTCGAGTATTCCTCGTTTGATTTTCGACATTAGACGTTCCTTTTAACCATCCATCTACCGAATCAGTTACAGTTGTTCCCTCTCTATTTTCCCAATTAAGAATAGCGAATTCTCCTGAAGGTGTTGGTACAATCATTACATAGTGTATGTAAGTAAGGCTACCGCCTTTATAAAGCAGTATTGTTGCCTTTGAATTTCTTATATCGTCATCCAAATTTCTAGGTAGATACATCAAATCTACTGTATCATTTACAGTTATGTTCATATAAACCCAAATTGAAAATGGATTTGTACCCCAAACTCCTCCCAAATTAAATGCTCCCAAATGCTCTAAATCTCTTATAATTTCAGAGGCAGGTATTTTGTTGTCTCTTCCTCTTAAATGATAAAGAGCATTATATATTGAAAAAGGTCCACAACCATTAGCCACACCATTACCTGTATTGCCCACCCACATACCAGCGTGTGGTTCATTTGCTTGATGAAAAACCAATCCAATAGAGCGATTATTTTCACGCTCATAAGTAACCTCTAATGCACTGTTTAGCATACGGCGATGCTCTATTAAAAAGCCATTTAATGGCAAATTTGCTGCAATCACGTGATAGAGATTAAATGCTATAGCTAGAATATGCGTATTCTGTGCTAACATAGATGCCGTATTAAGAATTTCTTCTAACACGCCATCTAAAAAAGGTTCAATTTTTTCTGCTACTAAAGGCAATAATTTTTCTCCTGCCATATCTACTAGCACTTTTACAATGTTTACTAGACTTTCTAGGTTTTCCTCATTTAATGGCTCTTCTCTTAAAGTTGCTATTGAATCTTTGGCAAATAGAAACGCTAGTTTCCAGTTTTCTAAAATACCATGGACACCTTCTTTTTTATTGGCGTTGTCTTTATCAATGTTTGCTACAATTCTTTCAGCAGTCCTCAAATCTAGCCTGTGTAGCATATCTTTCAGCAAAATTAGCCCTGCAAATTGCCATTCGACATTTATTAGCACGTACAATTCGCCATAATAGCTGTTGGGCGGAGATATTATGCCAAGTTTTACATTCGCATAATTTGCAAATTGCACAACTGGCTGTGTAGTTATTAGCATTTCCATACCTAACTCGGGAATTATGTATTCCGACCATTCTATATCTGGCGACAAAGTTGGAATACTCGGCTGTGCAACTTCCCAAACAGCATCTAAATAAAGCATACCATACATAACCCTATCCCAACCAATAGTTGTTCCTGGCTTGTAAATGAAATCGCCGCCTTTATTATTCCAACCTAAAAATGTATAGCCATCTCGTTTTAATGTGCCTTGATTTTGCACGATAAATCCACCAGGCGTTTCTACTATTTGCTTTGGCGGAACTTCTCCGCTTGTGTGGCTGCTACTTCTGTATTCAACTGTTACTTCGTTTGGTTCTTTATACTCGCTGACTTCGTAACGTTGCAAAGCTCCGCCGAAACGCTGTTCGTAAACTGCTTTTTCTTGTGCCGTTAGCATTGCAAAAACATCTTGATTGCTAAAATCGGATAATTTTGTCAAAAATAAATTTAGCTTATCAATGTTACTTGCTGGCACTTGCGAGGTTTGCAAATCGTTAAAATATCGGAACGTTTGCCTAAGCGGTTCCCAACCGATTTTTTGTTGTATAATTAAAAAATTGTAGGTTAATCCGTCATGGTGATATATATTTTTGGCTATGCTGTCAACATAGGCTAAACCGCTCCCTGACGGGTTTGCATCGGTTCGATAATATCTTATTAAATCTTGTAAACCTGTGTAATTTGTTAAAACCGTTGCGTTGTGCCTGTCGACAACATATGCCATTTTGAAGTTGGCGAAAAATTCCACATCAAAATTCCAACGAGATGAGTCAAAATTGTGTCCAAATTCGTGAATTACGCCAAATCCCCAATCGCCGTGGCTGTTTATTTGACCTATAAATTCGGGCATATATGGACGGTTTATTAAAATGGGATTTCCCGAAAGTGCCCAATAATTGGGGATTCCCGTGCGAGTTGTGCGGATTGCTGTTTGCACATTTCCGAATGGATTTCTGCCAGTTAAATCTA
>WRKG01000170.1 GCA_009778185.1 Bacillota bacterium | reverse complement strand
TAGCACATGAAAATCACTTAACAGAACCACATGACCAAGTCGCAAGTCCAAGTGTTCTTGATACAAAATGCCCCAAAGTTTGAAAAATTCGTTGTTGATGTCTGTTTGTTCGCTACTTTCAATAGTAGTAACAATAGCAAGATGTTCCTCGTTCCAGTCCGCATTAGAGCGGAAAATTTCCAGTAGGCTATTTTTGCCAATAGCCCAGTTTTCAAGGTTTTTGTTGATACCACTCGTGGTGTTGTCCACGTTATTAGCAGATAAAACTGCCGAAACTTGATTTAATAAATTAGTCATAAGTCCTCTTTTCTAGTCTAAATTTCAGACAATTTGCCGATTTTTGCCTGTCCGCTGCTAAGCGGAGCAATAAAATAAAGCCTATTAGGCTTTTGTAAAAAAAATAAAAGTGGGCAAAGTTGCCCACTTTCGAATCATCGACCAACAATCTTATGAACATCGTTACATTCAAAGCAAATGCAATCTTTGTCATCAAAAGGCCAAAAGCCCTTATTGTCAAAAAAATATTTGCCACAATAGCTGCAACGATAAGGTGCAATTAACTTGCAATCTTTACATAATAGCACTTTAACACTAACATCATCACTATCTGTAAATCCCCAATAATAGTTAGGGGTTAGCAATTCATGCGAGCCACAAGCATCGCAAAAGCCAATTTCTTTTTCGTAATAATTCATAAAAACTCCAATCTAGCCTATATAAGGCAAGTAGGGCTGTAATCTGCCCAAAGATAATAAAAATTAAAGTGAGTCTGTCCGCCAGTAGGCAGGGCAATAAAATAAAGCCTATAAAGGCTTTTGTAAAATAAGAATTGTTTACAACAGCGACAATTAAGGCGCACGCAGTGCGTCGAATCAGACGGCGCGAAGCGCCCGCCGCAAAATGGCGTAAACACGCCATTTGTAATAACCGCCAAGCCTAGGAAGAAATACTACCCATTTAGATGGTCGAAAAATTTTTGGAGAAATGGCGTAAATACGCCATTTGTAGGCACTGGCTATTTTAAGTGGTGGGGTCGAGGTCGGTGGGTTGTTTACCGTTTTCAACAGCCCACTGTACCCGCCTGCCGGACGGGCAGGCAAATTTTGCCAATGTTTCGGCATGACATTTCAAAGGAGAACACCAACAATATAAATTGGTTTTCCCGTTTCTCCTACAAATATCCACAAGGCGAAAAGCCCCATTTCTAAAATCTAAATCACTTTTAAGGCGTTGCTTAAAATAGCTGTGATAAAGATTGCAAACTTCATCCCGTTCGTCTTCGCTGTGCATCACAAACGGATTACCAAAAATGCTTGCTCTATCAGCCTTAACATTAAATTCAAAAGAGCCGTCAAATGTGCATTTTCTTAAGTTTTTGATAGTTATCATAAAATCACTCCTTTTATTTTTTCCCTAAACTTTGAACAGTTGCAAAAAATTTAGTGTACAGGGATTACCCCTTTAGATTGTCGAAAAAATTTTGAAAAAGCCGTCAACCCTAGTAAAATCAAGGGTTGTACAAAGTGCATAACTGCTAGTGTTGAGGGGTGGGGTCGAGATACTTCCCCTGCCGATTGGCGCGTCCGCCAAAACCGAACGCGCCGTTTTTGTTGCTATTGGTGCATTTGTTGATAATAATTCCATATAGCTTGTTCTTCAGCTTTAATTTGACGGGTTTTGTCGCGTTCGGTTAATTCGTTTTGCCAAAAATTCCGATTTATAATAAATGGTGTAACCTCAAAACGGCTTGTATTTTGGCTATTTTGCAAAATTGTTAAACAAAAATTGATGTCGCCTTGCAAATCGTCAAAATCGCCTTTGCTTTCAATTAAAACTTTGTGAGTAACAAGCAAGTTGCCTTTATTTTGGCTAAATTGAAAAATTTCCCCAAAATGCAGAAAATCGTCAAAATATAATGCAGATGTCGATGAATTTGGCAACCAATAGCGAACACATTTAATTTCGCCGTCCACTGTAAAAACTGGGTAGCTTTCCATTGGCTTTTTTGGGGTTGTATCGTCTGATAATGGCAAAAACTCGCTGTTGTCTTCTTTGGGCGGTGCATAGTTGATTTTTATTGCTTGGTTTTGGTAGCCGTTGATATTTTCAAATTCGCTGGCGGTGTTTCTGCCTGTGATTTGGTAAACGGCTTGTTTTTGCCCTTTTTTGGCTTTTTGAAGAATTTTGCTAATCCACAATAAAGGGCTTTGTTTTTCGGTTGGAACAAACTCAATTTTTTTAGTTGCGTTCCATGGAGCGGTCAAAGTATACGCGGATTTTTCGTATTTGTAACGCAAAATTAGGGCGTGTTGCATATTCGAGTCGCTTGTAACCTCGTAAAAATCGGCGTTCAAACTCCACCTAAACTTTAGGTAGTACCATTTTTTTGAATATCCCCACGTTATAAATTTTTTATTAACGCTTGTAAAACTGGGATTTGGGAACGGTTGCATTATTTCTTGTAATTCTTCCAATTCCCGTAAATTTTCCGATTCGATTTTGGCTTTTTCGGCTTTGCGTTCAATTTTGGTTAATTCTGCCCATGTTATGGGCTGTGGGCTTGTTGATTTTGGCGTTTGTTCGCTCCACAAAACAGGCGGTGGCGGTGTTGGTTTTTTGTTCATTCCTACAGCGAAAATTATTGATTTATCCGCCAAAATAACCTTGATATTTTTCCCATTTTTGGGAAAATTTGCCAGTTTAGCATCAACAACCGTCAATTTTACACTAACTGCGAAAAACTGCGTAAATTCAGCATTATCGACGGTTTTTTTGATGTACAGGCTGTAAATTTTTTTGGTGGTATCATTTGGGTCGAACCCAAAACACCTTACAAGCCTGTTTTTGTCTTGTTTTATTATTTCCATGTAAAAAATCCTCTCTATAAATAAATTGGGTAGCCACTCGCAAGTAATGCTAAATCAAAAGCCCTTGCGGGTGGCTGTTCCCTATTAAATTTTCAAAGTGCGGTGTTGCGTTTTGCGTTGCTTAACTTGTTGCATTTTGTTTTTGAGTGGGCAATATTGCCCACTCAAAAGCCCTTATATTATAGGCTTTGTCGGAAAAATCGAACGCGCGTTCCCAATTTTCCCTGTAAAACCCATAATTTAGGCAACTTTTGGAAGTTTCCAACTTGGTAAATTTTCAAAGCTAAAACTATTGTCATATTCATATTTTTCTCTTTTGGCTATTTTCAAGAAATATGCCAATTTTTCCGCTTGCGTTTTGGTAAGTTTGCCGTTTTTCCGCTTTAATACGTCTGTGTAGTAGTGAATATTGCCTATAACTTGACTTTGCTTGTAGTCTTTGAAAATTTCAACCAATTTTGAGTAATTTTGGGTTTTGTCGCGGTTTGGTTCGTCTTTTTGGTTGATATTTCCTACAGGATAAAATTTATTACCATGTGTTAAGTATAAATCGCCGTCCGCTTGCAAGCGTAAAGTATATTGAAAATTGTCGTTATCGCATAACCGCCAAAATTTGCTTGCAACATACTTGTTTTTCCAACTGTTAATTAAGGTTATGTTTTCCCCTATGTTGTATTTTTTTGTTGGTTTTTCGGGGGTTTTGTGGGTTTCGGCTGTTGTGGTTTCTGCAACTTCTGCAATATTCGCAACTTCTGCAATAGTATCAAGTGAAATTTGTGCATTTGGTGCAACTGTTGCAACTTCTTTGGTTGTTGCTTTTGCGGCTTTCTTTACCGTAACCAACAAATTTTTAACTGTATCAAGTACAAAATTGGTTAATTTTACAGCTTTGTCGATAATTTCAACTATTTTCGCCATGCCGTCAACAACTATTTTTATAACGGTTGTCAAGTTGTTGTAAATTTGCGTTTGCTTAATATTGGGGGTTGTCAAGTTTTCAAAGGTTCTAAATCCGTATAATTTTCCGCCTTGTTGCAATACATAACGGCTCGAGCCGTCTGTTGCTGTGCTGTCTACTTTGTAAAGTGCTGTGCGGGTGTTCTTTCTGATTTCCTTTACTTCCCATGTTTTTTGATTTGTCATAATTTTCAATCTCCTTTAGCTTTTTAGCTATAAATTTTTTGTGAACCTTGTTAAGTTGAAAGTGGTCTCAATGTCCGTTATTTGCAATGTTTTTTGTATAGCCTTGTCAACTTTTTGGGCTTTGTTGCTGTTTGCCCTGTTTATCGTTTTACGATAATTTTTTCGCCTTGTTTTTGGCTTGGAGTTTTGTTTTTCTTAACCTTTATACAAGTATTATAATACCTGTATTATTTTTTGTCAAGAGTTTCTAAAAATAAAAAAACGATTTTATCACGTTTTCGAGGGGTGGACAAAAATATTTTTCAAAGTCAAGCAACGATTTTATGCGGTTTGTAGTGGGTAATTTTTCACAAAAATTTACAAGTATTATATTATATTTTTGTTCAATTTGTATACTTGTATTATAATAAAATTTATGCTATAGTGTTTTTTATTAAACTTAAAGAGGTGAAAAAATGCCAAGTATTAAATCTAATCATCGAGCCAACATAAATTTTAGGCGTAACAACTACGATATACACTCTCTAACAATGCCTAAAGGCGAAAAAGAGCCGATAAAATCCCATGCAACATCTCAAAATGAAAGCCTAAACGCTTTTATTAACCGAGCCATAAAAGAAACCATCGAACGAGACAACGCCAAAAAATAAAAAAATTTTTTCAAAAATGCTTGACAAGTAAATACTATTGATAGTATAATATAAATAGAAAGTGAGGTGAACAAATTGGACTTTTACGAAATACTAGCCGCAATCGTTACAGGAACAGCCACAGTATTAGGGGGAATATTCACAGCATTCAAAATAAGGGAATCGCACTTAACGTCAAAAAAGATAAAGTTAGAGATGCAGAAACTGCAGCTAGAAATGAGAAAGATAAGGCGGGGGGAATAATCCCCCTCCCCTTTGGGGGATTGCCTGTAAGTCCAATAAAATATGAGTGTAATCAACTATGCTTTAATAGCAATTTTAGCCATAATGCTGTTAATTTGGCTAGTGATGTCGTGTCGTGTAAAATATTTGACGGCACAAAAAAACCGATTATTAAAAGAAAAGGAACGATTAGAAAATGCAAACAGTGAACCAATCAACGCACCCACAAACTTTAGCTAATAAGAAGTGGCAACAAAAGAACCGCGAAAAAACTCGTTACCTTAACAGCCGCTCCACCGCAAGAAATTTTATAAAGAGCCACGCCACAGCAGAAGATTTGGCGGAATTGCAAACCTTGATAAATAATAGGAGACAACCACCGCCCTAAACGTAACTATTGACGAACTAGCATGAAAGCCCCAAAAAGCCACGCCAGCCCGTTTTCGGCGGGGCGTGGCGCGTGGCGTGGGCTTTTTGTCAACTTGATTTTGCTACACACTACACTTGTAAAATGTAAAGGCAATAAAAAAGCAGCTACTATAGCCGCGCGTGTTGCCTGTTTTTGGCTTGCCTGTTGGCTTGCTTTTGCCTGTGCCTATCGGCTTGGCTTGCCTGTTGGCTGTGCTTATCGGCTTGCCTTGCCTGTTGCCTTGCTACTTTGCCTATTTTGCAAGGTTTTTACGGCTTGCATTATTGCCCATTATCTGTTTTTGCTTGCCTGTGGAATTTCTGTGGCATTAAAAAACATTGCGTTTATAATACCACAAACCATACAACTCCAGTAAAATCAACGTTTTTAGCATTGGTAACTATTGTAATTGCATAGTTACCACTCTCTATGTTTTTCACTTGCAAACCCTTGCAAGTGGCTTATTCACTGGGGTTGTGGGTATTGCCATTGTCCTAAAACGTACCAAAAATAACATTAGTTTTGGTACGTTTTTTGTTGCACTTTTACAGCTTGCCAACCTCTTGAAACCTTGATATTACTGGGGTTTGTTGTTGTGGTCAGCTGTGGTTAAACTGTAACAAAAACGAACGATTTTGACACACTTTGTCGAACTTCACGGCGTGGCGGTTGCCTTTGTTTTGGTTGTTGGTTTGTTGTTCCGCCGTGTTGTTGCCTTGCCTATCGGCTTGTTTGTTGCCTTGACTTGCTTGTCGGTTTTGCTGTTGCTTGCCTTGTCTGTTGCTTGTGTTTCCTGTGGTTGTTGCTTGCGTGTGATGTGCTTGCTCCTCTCATCGCTTGCAACTTCGCACCGAATAGCACACCCAATATATAGAATGCTTATATTACTTGCGTTGTTTGCTGTGTACCATATCGAAGCATAACGCCCATTTTACAGGTTTTTTTGTTTTCGGTGCAGTTTGTAGTGGCTGTGAAGTCGGCTTGTATAGCGGCTCGCAGAACCCCAGGGCGGGGTCAATAACCAGATTTTGGAATTTTGGATTTTTGGAATTTTCAAATTTTGGAATTTTGGAAATTCCGAAATTTGGAAATTTTGATTTTGCCAACCGCTCGAATTTTTCGAGTGGTTGGCTTGTGGTATAACTCTAACAAAGTATCTTCCACATCTTCTAAGAGCCAGGTTGGCAAAAAATTAGCTTGTACTTCGCTTGGAGAGCCTGCATATTTAGCCTTGCTTTTAGGCATTTTCAGTTTGCGTTTTTGCAGGTAATCCATGTATATGTAGCAGAGCAGTATTTCAGCATCGTTGGTTAGTTGGTTCATAGTTTCTTTGCTTGTATTCATATTTCTAACTCCCTTTTTCCGTGTGCGTGTGTATGTTGTACAACTTGCACAAAAAATCCTAAAAACAATATACCAAAAAAATTTTTATTTGTAAATAATTTTGAGGAAATATTTTCGGTTCTATTTTCACACATTTTCACACTGTTTCGATTGAGAATGCTGTAATACTGGGAAAAAACTCTTTATTTTTCATTTTTTTTATTTTTCGAAAAAAAGTTACATTTTTTTCGATGCTAGTTTTCGGCTTAAAATGGGGATTATTTTTTTATCAAAAAACGTCTATTTTTTGCCCTATCGGATTTTTTGCCTTTAATACGCCATAGTTGATTTTTTGGTAAAAAAAGTTATTCGATTTTATAGCCTAAAAATGTTCCTAAATGTTCCTGAACGGTACCTTTTCGACCCTTTTTTGCGTTTGGTGTGAAATATAAACGTCAAAAATGTTCCTGTTTGTTCCTGTTTTTTGTATGGCATATTGCACAAAAATTGTTGAAAATTTTTGATTTTGGGTTGTCGAAAAATAATTTTGACTAATATTGATTGATTTGCTATAATGAACAGAAAAGAAAGGTGTGAAATTATGGGCATAAATTTAACAAAAAATGATAATGGCGTAGGACTTAAACTAGATACTTTTCCTAGCGATGGCGTTTTTATCGATGGCGAGAAATTGCCTGGTGTAACTTGCTTTGAAACATCTACAACGGACAGAGGAACAACGCTTTGTTTGTCTTTGCTCGTTGATAGACAAGATTTTGACATCTGCGATTATGTTATTTGAGATAAAAAGAGCCTTTTGATATAAGGCTCTTAAAAACTTTACATTCTTATGTTTACTGGAATTATTGTTTTATTGTTCTTTAACTTATTCGGATTTCTTATTCTTGCAAGTATTTCGTTATATTTTTTAGGTAATTCTTCAGGTTCTATTTCTTTTAAGTTTGATGCTATAAAAAATAAAATGCCGCCAGATGTGAAACTTCATGTTGACCTTATCGATGCTTTTGAAAGTGTATCGTCTGAAAACTAAATTTTCTAATTCCAAAAATTTTTCCAATCCTCTTGACAATGCCCAACGAATATGTTTTAATAGAATCAATACGAACGCTGTTTTATTTCGTCATGTGGACACCACTTAAATGGCATTACGTTCGTTAGCATACCGCTTGTGCCGCCACTTCGATAAGTTGTGAGCGAGTAGTCCATTAGACAGCAAGCGAGAGCCAAAGAGCCGTATGTGCAACAATCTTATTTTGTTGCCTGTACGGCTCTTTTTTTATTATTTTATTTTTTATATCTACCCGCCGATGGGCGGACAGGAAGGAGAATTTTTAATGAACACAGAAACGAACAAAACAATCTCGGGGGAAGGTTTGCAAGAATCACCTGCTCGTCCACTAGGCGGGATCGGGCAAGAATTGCTGCAATCAGAGCAACCAGGTCAACAAGAAGAGACCAGCGAACCGCCAACACTCGAGGCTTTGTTTGATATGTATCCGCACTTAAAAGCCGAACACGAAACAGCAATATCGCAGGAGCGGACAAACACGGCAAGCCAAATAAAGGCGGCAGAACGCAAGCGAGCAGAAATTGAACGCCAGCGAATTGAAAAAATAACCGCCAGCAATCTAACAAGGGAGCAAAAATTGGAAGCCTTGCCAGATGCCGAACGTGCCGAGTATTACAAAAAACTGCTTGAAGAACGAGAGCAGCGAGATTCAAGGCGCGAGGAAGTAAACGAGTTTACAGCAGAAATTCACAATAAACTGGACAACTACAAAATTCCAAGGGAAGTATTTGAAACGGGGATTGACTACTATGCAATCGAAGACCTAGACAGCGTACACGACCGTGTTTTGGAGTTTGCCAAATATGAATACTTTGAACGTGGCAAATTTGAAGAACTAGTTGCAGCCGAGGTTGAAAAGCGACTTAAAGCAAAATTCAGAGAAACCGCTCCAGTGCAAGCTAATAATTCTGCTCCGTTAAAAGGTGGTCGTCCACTGGAAATTTACGAGGGCTAAAATATGCAATCAAAACGGGTTGCAGGAACAGCTTATCATGTTTACACAAACGGCAAGGTAACTGGCATGGCGGGCGAAATATTAACAGGTACAACAACTAAAGATGGCTATATAGCCTATAAATTAACAATAGGCAACGAAAAGGTTCAAGTTTTAGGACACTTATTAGTAGCAAAGGCGTTTTTACCCCCCCCCCGTAAAAACATGGTGG
>WRKG01000169.1 GCA_009778185.1 Bacillota bacterium | reverse complement strand
GTCTGGGTACGCGTACCCAGCGGGGTTTGCCTGTCCGCCGGCAGGCGGGCGCCCGAGGTTTTAAGGAGTGATTTGAAAATTATGCAAAAAAGAAAATTTATTTTAGTTGTAGTGTTGGCGGTAATGTTGCCGTTTTTGGGTTCGTTGCGGTTAAATGCGGCGATTGTTAATCATTCGGATGATTTTATTCTTAGCGATCCTATTGCTAATACATACATTGGTAGACAAGAGGCGGCTTATTTGATTGGCAACCTTAATTTTGCCGATTTGCCAGCCGATGCCGCCGCACAAGATGCTATTGTTAGAAGTGGCGTTTACAACTTCTTTTCGGGAAATGCTCCCACATTTAGACCAAACGATGCGATGTCTCGGCAAGAGGCTTTGTCGTTTGTGTTGCGTATGGCTGGCTTAGAATTAGCTGCACAGGCGGCTGGTGCTACCGAAACCGTATTACCAGCAAATGCAACTGCACAAGATGTTGAATTTATGGGCTATTTGGCGCTTGCACGAGATATGGGCTTAATTACGCCTGAACAATTTACCGCCGCTTTTACTCCACCGCCCGATCCCGAAGTGGAAGTTGACCCAGAAGCGGAACCGCCAATTATTTTTGACCGATTTTCCCCTGCTCCACGGGAAGAATTTGCAAATTGGCTTGTTCAAGCAGTGGTATCTCAAAATGCCGCCGCTTTTAATCAACCGCAAACCGCACAACAAGCCTTAATGCAGTCGGTTTACGGCTTTAACGATTGGAACACGATTTCTGCCGAACGTATTCAAAGTGTCGATTTGCTTGCTCGTAACGGCGTTATGGTCGGCGATGGCACTAATTTTAGACCGCTCGACAACATTACTCGCATGGAAGCAGCTTGGGCTGGTCGTGCATTAGATACGATTTTTCATTCTATCAGCAATTTGGAACGCCGTTTTGGTACGGTTGGCTCTATTGTGGATGCACAAGCTGTTACAAATAATACCGCCGAACTTTGGCGCGAACTTCGTGTGCGCCGCGACGATGGCACGGTCGATTTGCTCCGCTTTACAACGCTATTTGGCGGCTCGCCACAAATCGGCACACAAGATGCCGTTGTATTAAAAAATGGCATTGTTGGTGGACTCGCTCTGCTTGACGTTGGCGATTCTGTCGAATATATTGTACATCCGCCAACTAACACAATTTTTTATGTGGTAGTTACAAGCGATTTGCAACGTCGACAAGCAATGGGACGGCTACAGCTTGTCAATACTGAAAACGGCACGGCAACTTTCTTGGACGAAAGCAATCGTGCTCACACTTACGCTCTTGCACAAGGTATGTTTCGTGATGAAGACCCAAATGTTGGGCCCGAGGTTCGATTAGGCACAACTTGGCAACCGCTGGCAACAATCCCTTACGGTAGCCTTTTCTCGGTAAACTTGACAAATAATCTTATAACAGAAATGCAATTTTTGGGTAATTTTGTTTTGCAACCCGAAACTTGGGGCGTTGTAATCGACAACAATCCATTTTTGGGCTATTTGACAATCTTTGACGCACAAGGTTTTGAACGCACTTTTAATTACAATGCAAACGATATTCAAGTACAAAAAACGGAACATTACGATATGCGAAACACAATCGGCGGAATCCACGCACTTTTCCCCAATATGCGAGATAATCCTCGGTCAACCACAATGGATTCTATCGAACCTGGTAATGTTGTTTCGTTTCGCACCGATCCCGCCGATCCCAACATGATAATCGCAATTAGTGCCACAACAAACTACACAACTCGTTACGGTCGCATTGTGGATTTTCGCACCGAAGGCAATATGCACAACTTTTTGATGGAATTTGAAAACGGACGTACTTCGTGGTTTTCAATGCCAAATTCTGTTATGGTTCGCCAAGATGCCCGTCCAATAAATGCCGCACAAATTCAAGCGGGAGATTGGGCTAGATTGCTGATAAATCAAGCAACGCTTGCTCCTGGACAAATAATGGAATCAATCATCGCAATGGAACTTGAAGGCGGAAACGCTCGTCATATCAACAATATTGTTCGTGGACAACTTACAAATATTGACATTATCCAAAATCAGCTTATCGTGCAAAACGCCCAACAATTAGGGCAAACAGGCTGGTCTAACCATCAACAAATTGCACAGTTTAGCCTTACAGGTCAAATTGACTACTTCTTTAATGGTCGCCCTGTAACGCTAGCTTATGTCAACGAATTTTTACGCCGTTCTTCTGCCGAGGCTTATATTGCTCTCGAAAATAGTTTTGGCGGAGAAAGCGTTCGCATGGTTTCGTTCCGCGACGGCAGAGACGAATTGCTTAATCCCGATACTGTTGTTGGTATTGACGGAAACGGCGGTTTTCATGTATTATCAAACAACGGAGCAATCCTCACCGATGCAGGAACAATCGTTCGCCGCAACGGTCGGCTTGTAACTGGCAACCAAATTATGCCGTGGGATCACGCTGTGGTTTCGCTTAACGGACAAAACAATGCCGCAGTAGTTGACATTTCTCCTGCTCCAAGTTTTAGCGGTGTACAAATTGCGCGCGGTCGTGTGCAAAGTGTTGACCAAGGCAACAGCTTTAGAGTGCAATCTATGGCGTTATTTGACGGGCTCGAGTGGCATTTTACGCCAATCGAACGGGAATTTACAATCGACCACAACACGCTATTTTTGAACGCCGATGGATTATTTGACATTAACGATTTTATTGACTTTACCGAAGATTCCGTTGTTGACCAAGTTTTTAACGTAGTAATCGACGGCAGCCGTGCCGCAAGAGTTATCGATGCACCATATGCAACGCAAGCGATTCGTGGTATAATATACGAAACCGCCGATGGCTCAATCTCGTTACGAGATGTGCACGTTCGCAACGCCTTAACTGGAGCGTGGTCGCTAATAAGTAACATAAACGCAACCGCAACCGTGGCGATTCCTATCCAAGATAACGTAATTATTGTCGACCGCGATCAAGTTATTCACGCAAGCAACCTGCAAGTTGGTCAACAAGTACGAGTAATGATTCCACCACCGCTACCAACAGCCGCCGCCGGAATGGAAGTTGACGGCTATATAATTTTGGTAGAACGTTAAAACCTAGCCATAACATTATTGTAAATAATTTATTGAAAAAGCCATAACGGGCGGACGGGCGGATATTATCCGCCCCTACGATAAATAAAATGCGGGTCAAGGGCGCGCGCGTCCTTGCGGGTGTGGGCAGCCTGCCCGCCGGCAGGCGGGCGCCCACGGTTTTTAGGTTTTATATTCGTGGCGAAAGGAGAGTTTTATGAGATATATGATTTTTAGGGCTTTAGTTGTAGTTTTTGTGTTTGTTGGATTTTTGGGATTTGCTCGTGTTGACGTTTTGGCTAACAATTTAACGCCCGCCCAAAATATGATTAACAACCGTGTAAATAACCGTATAGGAGATATGGGATTTTTTGGCGGAATTAGCGAGGGCGTTCGATTGCCGTTGACAACCGAAGTGCTTATTGCAGAATCGGCTGGTAACGCCAATCGCAACCGCAGTGATACCACTACAATGCGGTACTCCGAACTCGTTTTTTTGAACGGAAACCCTGTTCAATTTGACGGCAATATTGAAATTGTACGTGGCGGCGGCGTTGACGTTACTTCTGGAGTGGGCAGCTTTAACGTTACGCACCGTGTAACGCCTAGTGATGCAACTAACAATGATGTTGTCGCAATCAACCGCAATATGCCTTTTGCCGTAAATTATCGGCTTGAAGGCTCGCAGCTAATTTTTACTTACGAAGTGCAACGTGCAAGCTGGACGGAAACTATCACAATGGGCGATTCCACTTTCGAATTGGATGCCAGTGTGTCCCATTTTGGCGTTAGTATTATACAAGATATTACGCCAGGTGTAAGTTATTACAGAGGAGATATTTCTGGGCGATTGGTTTTTGTCGAAACTGGCTCTGGCGAGCTGCTTACACAAGATATGCAAGGTTCGTTTCACGGCTACCGCAGTCCGTGGTCGGCAACCGAAACGCACCGCATTGACGTTACTTTAATCCGAGACGACTGGGCTATGCAATATCAAATTAGACCTAGCCTTACAATGAACAAAGTTTTGCAATTTGTCCAAAACGAACCCATGGCAATCAGCTTCGAGGGCAATT
The DNA here is from genome assembly GCA_009778185.1 of Bacillota bacterium. Lineage (GTDB taxonomy): Bacteria > Bacillota > Clostridia > Lachnospirales > WQUN01 > WRKG01. Next base: position 4,708 of record WRKG01000169.1, on the reverse strand, counting down.
TCCGCGAAGTTATGCAAAATAACGTCGGTTTACGATACGATATATTAGTGGCTCCCAATTTTATGTGGGCAACGCCAAACAGTGGCACAATCAGCATGAACATCCCAAATGCGTTCGAACAGCTACCTGCACACGATTTAAGTTTTTTGCGGGGAAATCCTGCCGAGGACGACATTCGGCGATTGTTTAGCACTGGCGTATTAAACGGCGATCCTCGGTTTTTTCAACCTGGACACGCAATTTCTCGTGGACAATTTGTTGCGGCAGTTTCGCGAGCATTACGCTTGCCACTTGAACCGCAACCGCAAGCCCGCGGCAGAATCCAACCCGATACATCGGTTTTTCACGATGTGCCAAACACGCGCCCAGAATATCCCTACATAATGGCGGCGTACAGGGCTGGACTTGCTATCGGTCGCGCAAACAGTATGTTCTTCTTTGATTATCCGATAGATCGTCAAGAGGCTTTTATGATTATTATCAGAGGGCTTGGTTTAACTCCGATGGGGCTTAATCCAACGCCGATAACGCCTTTTGTGGACGATTCGCTGATTTCTTCCTGGGCAAGGCGCGAAGTTTCGGTTGCTCATATGATTGGCTTGGCTGTTCCCGACGAACAAGGCTTTTTTCACCCAACTCGTCAGCTTACAATGGGCGAAGCTGCCAACATAATCAACGAACTTATTGAATATATGCGTGTTGGCTTGGTTAGCGATTACGCCGACCAAATTGTCAATATTGCTAGATAAAAAAGACTCAAATTTTATTTGAAAGTCTGAATGAAAATGGTTTATAATGTTTTATATAGAGAGGGATTTTTTATGAAACGGATTTTTGCTTTAATTTTAGTAATTTCGCTGTTTGTGGTAATGCCGCAACAGCTAGAAGCAAGCGATACACGTTCTCCCAACCAAGCAGCAGTTGCTGGGCTACATTTAGCAGAAATAATTGATTTGATACTTACACAATATGCAGGCGATCCTGTAACTGTAAACGAATTGCTTGAGGCGGCAATCCACGGAATGACCGATTTGTTAGACCGCTACAGCGTTTATTTGTCGCCTGACGACCTAAACAGCTTTACGGAATCGTTATCGGGACAACTTGTTGGAATTGGCGTAAGTATGTCTCCACGTGAACCTTATGGAGTAATTGTTACTCGTGTTTTGCCAAATTCGCCAGCCGAGCGGATGGGCGTTTTGCCAGGTGATATTGTTATGACTATTGACGATTACGATGCAACTCATATGACAGTTGACGATGTTAGAACCATAATTCTCAACCCAGATACATCATTCGTGCGTATGCAACTTGGCAGAAACGGCAGTATTATATCGCTAACAATACCAAAAGAGGTAATTCAATCTAGCACAGTTATTACCGATAGGTTGACTTATCTTCCTGAAGCGCAAGGGCTTGCAAATTTGGATAATTTTAGGTATATTCAAATAAATAGTATTGCTTTTACAACTGGCGATGATTTGCGTCGCACTTTGACACAAATGCAATCCGAGGGCGTTGAAGGCATTATTATAGATTTTAGGGGCAATTCTGGCGGTTATTTAGATGTTGCTATCGATATTGCTAACCAGTTAGTTCCGAATGGTCCTATTTTACACACGGTCAACAGTGTAGGTCGGCGATTAACCTATTCATCATTTTTGAACACGCAACCATTTGACAACGTTGTAGTTTTGGTCAACCGCTTTACAGCATCCGCACCAGAAGTTATAACTTCCGCATTGCAAGACAGCCAAGCCGCAATAGTTGTGGGTGAAACCACTTTTGGTAAAGGCTTAGTGCAAAGCGTTCACTCGTTGCGAAACGGCGGCGCTTTAGTGCTAACAACAGAAGAATATTTTAGACGTAATGGCGGAGTTATCAACGGTATAGGCGTTATCCCCGATGTTGCCGTGCAACAAACAGATTCACAGCAAGACGATGTTTTACGAAGAGGTTTAGAAATTTTAATCAATGGAATTTAACCTAAATTCCCAGTAAAAATCAGAAAAGAGGTGAACTTATGAAATATGTTTGCGATTTGTGTGGCTATGAATACGACGAAGAAGTTGAAGGAACTCCGTTTGCAGATTTGCCTGATACTTGGACTTGCCCACTTTGTGGCGCTGATAAAGAACAATTTAGCCAACTTAGTTAACGCCCTAAACCCACAGGTTTTATTAACTTGTGGGTTTTTACTTTTTGTTAGAAAATTGCATAAATATGCAAAATATATACTAGAAATGGAGAAAATTTATGTTTGGTAGAAAACCTACAAAAATTCTTGCGCCTGTCGCAGGGTCAACTGTACCACTTTCGCAAGTAAAAGATGCCGCTTTTAGCACAGAATTATTAGGCAAAGGTTTAGCAATAAAACCGACCGCAAATAAGCTAGTTTCGCCAATAAACGGAAGAATGTCCCATGTATTTAAGACGGGGCACGCCGCAACAATACAATCAGACGATGGCATCGAAATTTTGATTCACATAGGAATCAACACAGTAGAACTGAACGGGGCAAATTTTAAGACTTTTGTTAGCAGTGGTCAACAGGTAAAAGTGGGCGACCCAATTATAGAATTTGACCGCGAAAAAATAACCGCCGCTGGCTACGATACAATTATCCCAATATTAGTGGTCAACCACGAAGAGTTTAAGAATTTAACCTTTAACACAGGAATGACCGTGCAACCTGGTACAGAAATAATGACAGTTAAAAAATAAGCAATAAAATAAATCTAAAAACAGAAATGAGGAAATATCATGGTATTAAAATATTTACAACAAGTTGGAAAATCTTTGATGATGCCCGTTGCTGTTTTACCAGCTGCCGCAATTTTATTGGGCGTGGGATACGCAATCGATCCCGCTGGTTGGGGCGGAAATAGTGCTTTAGCATCATTTTTGGTGCAGGCTGGCGATTCTATTTTGAGCGCTATGCCGTTGCTTTTTGCCTTGGGCGTTTCTTATGGAATGACCAAAGATAGAGAAGGCTCGGCGGCATTGTCGGGATTAGTTGGCTACTTGATAATAACAACGTTGCTTTCGCCAGATTCTGCCGCAGGGCTGTTAAGGCGCGATTTGCAACCTTTCGAAGATTTAGCTTTTAGCAGAATTTCCAACGCATTTATCGGAATCGGCGTGGGCGTTATCTCTGCCGAACTTTACAACAGGTTTTCCAAAACGGAACTACCCACTTTTGCCGCTTTCTTCAGCGGACGGCGATTAGTGCCAATTTTAGTGGCTGCTGTTATGTGTTTGGTTTCTTTGCTATTTTTGTTCATTTGGCCGCCAATATTTAATGCACTGCTCACTTTTGGACAAGCCATAGAGGGGCTTGGTGCTTTTGGAGCGGCAATTTACGGATTTTTCAATAGATTGTTGATTCCTATTGGCTTGCATCACACTTTGAACGCAGTATTTTGGTTTGATTTTGCCGGTATAAACGATTTAGGCTATTTTTGGGCTGGTCCAGACGGCGGTGGCGTTGTTGGGCAAACTGGCAGATATATGGCAGGTTTCTTCCCAGTTATGATGTTCGGATTACCTGGTGCTTGTTTGGCAATGTATCGCCAAGCTAAACCTGGTGCTAAAAAGAACGTTTATGGCTTGTTGCTTGCCGCTGCAATTACTTCTTTTGCGACAGGCGTAACCGAACCTATCGAGTTTTCGTTTATGTTTGTTGCTCCGTTGCTGTATTTGATTCATGCTGTGCTTACGGCAATTTCAATGTTTGTAATATACTCGCTCGGCTGGATTGCGGGATTTGCATTTAGCGCGGGCTTAATCGACTTGCTGTTGAGCAGTAACGTTGTATTTGCGGTAAATTGGTTCTTAATTCCAATTTTTGGCGTATTTTACTTCTTTGTTTACTACTTTATTTTCAGCTTTACAATCAAAAAATTTGACCTAAAAACGCCTGGTCGAGATGACGACGATATATCTGACGAACAAGCAATCGAGTTGGCTGATACAAATTGGACGACAATGGCGAATAGCTTTATAGCGGCTTTGGGCGGTGCAGAAAACATTACTGAAGTTGACAACTGTGCAACGCGAATCCGCCTATCCGTAAAAGATACAACCTTAATCAACGACAAACAGCTAAAAAGCCACGGTGCAAGAGGTGTTATAAAACCCAGTAAAACCACTGCACAAATTGTTATTGGTACAAAAGTGCAGTTTGTAACAGACGAAATGAAACGTATTTTGAATTTATAGCAACAAAAAAGAGCGGTTAATAGCCGCTCTTTTTTATTTGACTAACGTTTGGATTTATGGTAGAATTATATTGTAAATGCGAATTAGTAATTAAAAAATTGTGTTTGTTAAAACCGTAGGGGCGGACCCGTCCAGTTAAACACCAAAAAATTCTAAACAAATTAAGCTGTTGATGGGCATTATAAAGTTTCAAAAATATAGCAACCGAAAGGAATAACCAAAATGCAACCTTTATTATCGATAGTAATAGCAACCTATAATAACGAAAACACTCTAAAAAAGGCAGTGGACAGTGTTTTAATTCAAAAATTTGAGAATTGGGAATTATTGTTAATTGACGATGGTGCTACAGATTCTTGTCCACAAATTGTTGACGATTATGCTAAATCTGATTCACGAATCAAGGCGTTTCATAAAGCTAATGGTGGATGTAACTCGGCATTTAACGTTGGCTTAGCACAAGCTACTGGAAAGTATGTTACATTTT
>WRKG01000168.1 GCA_009778185.1 Bacillota bacterium | reverse complement strand
CCCTTAAACATTAAAAAAATAGCGGGTCAAGTGGCGCGCTCCTTGCGGGTGTGGGCAGCCTGCCCGCCGGCAGGCGGGCGCCCACGGTTTTATGTTTATATTTTAGCTATAATTGCACGGATGACACACAGTTTCTGCCGCTTTGTTTGGCTTGGTAGAGGGCTTTGTCGGCTTCGTTGCAAAATTCTTGGGGCTTGTCGACTTCGGTTGGGAAAACGGTTGCGATGCCCAAAGATATTGTTACGTTTGTGAACTCGCCTAGAGCGTATTCTATGGGCGTTTCTTCGACTACTTTTCTTATGCGTTCGGCTACTACTTCGGCACTTACTAGTGGCGTATTGGGCAGTAATACAGCAAATTCTTCGCCGCCCCAACGGTAAACCATATCTACATTGCGAATTTTTAGACTGCTTGCTACTGTAATTAGGCACTTGTCGCCGCTTAAATGTCCGTATGTATCGTTGAAATTTTTGAACTTGTCAATATCCAACATTATCAAACTTATGCACTGACCATTTTCTATTGCGTGTTCCCACTCTTTGTTGAATGTTGTGTTGAATGCTTGACGGTTGTAAATTCCTGTGAGAGCATCGTATAAAGTGGATTGCTCGATAAAACGCATTTGATCGATTAACTTTAAGTGCAAACCCACGCGCAGACGGACAATTTCGTCAACAAACGGCTTGGTTATGTAATCTACTGCGCCCATCGATAAGCCTTTTACTTCGTCTTCGGTTTCGGTCATCGAGGTTGTGAAAATTACTGGAATCGAGTTGGTTTTTTCGGAATGCTTTAGTAATTCTAACACTTCATAGCCAGATAACCCGTCCATTAGTATATCCAATAAAATTAAATCTATATCGTGCTTTTTGGCAAGTTCTATGCCTTTTTCGCCGTTTAGTGCCACTTTTATATCGTATATTGGCGCTAAAATTTGGCTTAATATTCTTATTTGCATCGGCGTGTCGTCGATAATCAATATACTTTGTTTTGCGCTTTCTTTTCTCATATTTGTGCCTCCTATAAATTTGTTCAGCGAAGATAATTTTATCGTAATTGTTGTAAGGTTGTCAACGCTTTGTCAAAATCAAAATTTTGCACTTGTTCAACAAGCTGTTTAGCCATTGACAAGCCTAGTAATTTTTCCACAACGTCCAATGAATCCAAACTTCCCTCTTTTAATAGCGGTTCTAGTTCGTCCAAAATTTGGTTGAGATTAAAATCGTCGGGCAACGGAGCATAATTTGGCTCTTCGTCTGGCGGAATGCTTGCTAGCACCTTTAATAATTGCTGTTCCGCTTTTTGTAAAAGACGTGTAGTTTGCTCGTTGTGATGCCCTTGCTCAAACAGGGATTCTAGTTGCGCGGCGGTATCTGCAAGATGGTTTTCGCCGATGGTTCGCGCCAAACCTTTTAATGTGTGAGCATGACGGCGACAAGTGGCGGTATCGTCCATTTTTAGCGTTTGTCTTATATCGGAAATAATATTTTTTTGGGTTCTTGCAAATTCTTTTCGCAAACTTTGGGCGAAAGCGTTATCGCTAGAATTATTTCCCGAAAAGAAATTCCACATATCGTTCATAGATTGGCTTGTGCTTTCTTGTGCCTTATTTGCGGCATCAATTACCTCTTGCGGCTGCTTGTCGCGGATAAATTTAATCAAAATAGTATTTAAGTGGGATGTATCGATAGGCTTAGAAATAAAGCCATCGAAGCCATTTTCGAGGAAAAATTCCGATTGTCCAATAAGTGCGTTCGCCGTCAACGCCACAATAGGCAACGTGTAATCTAGCTTGCGGATAAGCTGCAACGTTTCCACGCCGTCCATTCCTGGCATCATTTGGTCAAGAAAAATAATATCGTACACATTGCCTTTTTGCACTAATTCCAGGGCTTTGTAGCCGCTGTCGCAAGTTTCAATTTGCAAATCGTAAAACGAAAGTAATCCGTTCGCCACAAAAAGATTCGTTTCAACATCGTCAACAACAAGCACTTTGCCGTACGGCATTTTGTCGGGCTTAAACGTCATTCGTTTGGCAGTAAAACGATTGGAAAGTTTGAAAGTTTTCAAATTGTCAACCATTGTTTTGCCGAGAATTTCAGTGCCGACTTGCTTTTGCGGAATTTTTAATCTAAAATTAGTGCCAACATTTATTTCGCTGTCAACATCAATTTGTGCTTCCATGAGTTCCACTAAATTATAGACAATGTGCATTCCCAAGCCGATTCCTTCGATATTGTGATTGCGCTCCTCGTTAAAGCGGACAAACTCGTGGAACAGCAATTTAAGCTCGTCCTCGGTCATTCCGCAGCCGCTATCAGAGACATCAAAGCAGAGCAAAAATGTGTTGTCCTCTTTTGTTTCGAAGTAAACTTTTAAGGAAACATAGCCTTTATCGGTATATTTGAACGCATTCGAGAGCAAGTTGTTCATAATTTGTTTAATTCGCAACGCATCGCCATCCAGCATTTTGGGCAAATTTTCGTCTATGTCAATTTCAAATTCAATTTTTTTGCTACCTAATCGGAAAATATTCAGTTGAATTATATCGTTGATAAGGCTTGCGATGTCGTAATGTTCGGCTAAAATAATCATTTTGTCCTCTTCAATTTTGGATAAATCGAGAATATCGTTGATAATGCCGAGCAAAATTTGCGAGGAACTATATATTTTGGCAAAAGCCTCTTCGACAGCCAAAGTTAAATCGGGATTTTGCAGCTGAATTTCGGAAATGCCCAAAACTGCACTTATTGGCGTTCGTATTTCGTGGCTCATTCGTGCTAAAAACTTACTTTTGGCTTTAGAACTGCCTTCCGCCGTTGCGGAGCGTTCCATTTCTTCGAGCATTTTGTGAAAATCGCGCATATCTTCGCAGTATGTAAAAATGACGGTTTTTCCCATTAAATCGCCTTTGTAGCAAGTTATCACCGACGGAATTTGATTTCCCTCAATATCCTGGTGCATCCAGTCAAATTTGAGATAGCCCTCTTGATTGGCTTTTTCCATTAGTTGGCGCGCTTTTTGAGTTGACGGCGTGCCATCTGGTTGGAACGCTGGCGAAAACAACGCAAATTTTTCCAAATAGTCATCTTTCGAGTTGACTTTGTAGCGGCGCAATGCTTCTTCGTTGCAATCGAATAATTCAAGGTTTTCGTTCCAAAAAGATATTACTGACGGAACAGTGTCCATCATAAATTTTACATAGGAATAATAGGCTTGTTCCGCCTTTACCGAAGATGCCTCGATTACCGAGCGCGAAAGGTTGTTTATTGCTATTGTTGCCTTTTGGTAATCGCCCTCAAAAATCTCTTCGTTTAATCTGGCGGCAAAATTACCTTGATTTATCTCGTTTGAAGTGTACGTAACTTGCCGCACAAAATCCCGAAAAGTGTAAATAACTTCTAGCATAACGTTAGTAAGACGGCTCATTTCGTCGTTGCCTTCGACATTTATGTTCACGTCAAAATAGCCCTGTTTCATTGCATCGGCGCTTATTTCCAGGGCAAGAATCCGCTTTTTTATATTGGAAGAAAGCAGCCAAGCGGCAACGGAGGCAATCACAACAATAAGAATCAACGCAGTCAAGTTAAATCTAAAGTAGGAATCCTGTTGTGCGTAGGTTTCTTGTCCTACATTTTCGATTACATCGAGATTATGCTCGCGCAGCATTCCGATAATTCCCGTAACACGTCCACCGAAAACCGTGATAACATCAGAAAAATACCGCCTATCTTCAAATTCAAAATGATATTCTGGAACAGTATAATATGCGGAAATTTCCTGGATAATCGCAAGAGCCTCAATCATGTTTCTGCCTGCAAAATCGTGCATATCAAAGCCGACAATATCGTTTACTAGCGTATCGGAGTACAATATCGTAAGATATTCCATGCCAAGCTGATTGAGATTGTCAATGGATTGGCTTATTTCACGTTGCACAAGGTTCAACTCGTGTTCGGTGGCGTTATACAGCCAATTTGGCTCGTTAAAAGTTAGGCGTATTGTGTTGGTTAGCCCGCTAAATTCTCGTTGAAAATGCGTAAGTATCCTGTTTCGAGACATTATATAGGAAGATAAATAAGCGTGTCTATCACGTATTTGCGTGGTAAAGTACGTACTGTACGCCATTATTGCGATAAAAACCACAATAATCAAAAAAAACGATATTATAATTTTATTAACAATGGATAAATTGTAAAAAAATTTCACAACAGCGCCCTCCAATCGTATAAATTCAGCAAAAATAGCAAAATAGGAGCAGAAACAATAACGGCAATTAGTATGTAACTTGCAATTATTTCGCCTTTAGTTCCAGTTGAAACTTTAGCAATACTAATATTTTTGGTTGTCAATGGAAAAAATATTGGACAACCGTGTTTTGTAAGGCAATCCGCAACAATATGAGATAAATATCCCGCAAAACAGCCATAAATTAAAATTAAAAAATAGCGATTGTCAACATATTGTGCAAAAAAGAGCATCCCAGCGGGCAAAATAAGGGTGTGCATAATTCCTCTATGTTTTACGGTAAATTTTATTGCACTTTTGCCAAATTTTGTTTTACTCAACAGAAAAATTAAAGCAATCGGCACAAAAGCAGCAGTTAGCAAAATAGCAAGCGTAGTATAATCGGCTAAATACCAACCATAATATATTGCAGTAGCGACAAAAGCCAAAATACAAGCGGCAACGACAAATTTTGAACTTTTTTGGCGAATTTTGCCAATTTTTGTATGATTATGGTCAATATCTGGGAGCATAGCAAAAAAAGGCGCTGAAAGCATTGCAATAGCGTATTCTGGTGCAGAGTTGGTTACACCGTATATTGTAAAAGCCAAGCCAGTAGCAACTCCTATTGTTTTGTGCGATTTGCCTGTCATAGAAAACTCCTTAAAATTATGTTAAGTCTTAATAGCCTGTATTCAACATGGTTCAAACAGCAATTTTTATATTTTGTAGGGGCGGATAATATCCGCCAGTTTAGTCTCACGGGCGGATATTATCCGCCCCTACGTTGTTGTCATTGCTCGTTGAATACATATTCTAATTTAGGGTATTTATTTACAAATATTTTAACATATTTTATGTCAAAGGTAAATGTAAAATAAAAATAAAAAAAATTTTTTGAAACACTTGACAAATGAATTTTACCATGATATAGTTAAAAAGTAGTAACCAATAGTTAAAAGAGTTAAAAAATTGCTTTGAGATGTTTGCAAAAATTTTTTTATAAATGCTTGCAATAATTTTTCTAGGATGCTATAATGAATTTAACATTGATTTGTTGGTGTTAAAAACCGTCTGGGTGTGGCGTAGCTTGGTAGCGCGCTAGACTGGGGGTCTAGAGGTCGCAAGTTCAAATCTTGTCACCCAGATTGATTTTCAGTTTGTTAGTTATTGATAAAAAGTAAACAGACGGAAAAGTTTCGGTAAAATAAGGGTGCTTAGCTCAGTTGGGAGAGCGCCTGCCTTACAAGCAGGATGTCATAGGTTCAAGTCCTATAGTGCCCATGTAATAAAGCGGAAGTTGTTACATTCTTCCGCTTTATTTGGCGGAATAGCTCAGTTGGCGAGAGCACGCGGTTCATACCCGCGGTGTCGGGGGTTCAAATCCCTCTTCCGCTATTTTTTTAATGAAATCTTGAAATTTTCAAATATAGGTTTTTCCTACATAAATTTTTTAGCTGTTCGAGTTTAGTATTGCGAGGTGCATTTATGAAAATAACGATTGGTGTTTTTGCCCATGTTGATGCAGGTAAAACCACATTTTGTGAGTCATTGTTGTATCAAACAAATCAAATAAAATCGTTGGGCAGGGTTGACCACGGAAACTCGTTGATGGATCACAACGAAGTGGAACGCCGCCGCGGAATTACTATCTTTAGTGATATTGCGTCTTTTTCGTATGCAAATAATGACTATTGGCTAGTTGACACACCTGGGCATATCGATTTTTCTGCCGAAATGGAGCGCACCATCGCCGTTTTGGATGCCGCAATTTTGGTCATTAGTGCTCCAAACGGCGTACAAAGCCATACTGTAACGATTCATCGTCTTTTGCAAGCACGAAAAATTCCAGTTTATATATTTATTAACAAAATTGACCAATTATCCGAAGTTGACATAAATTTTTGTATAGCAGATATTAACAAAAATTTAGCAATAAATAGCCAAATTTTAGCAAATATTTCCGAAATATATAATCCAAATTTTGTAGAATGGCTTTGTGAACATGACAACCATTTATTGGAGCATTTTTTGGAAGATACGCACAACGATAAAATTGTGCTTGAGGCTGTTAAAAACCAAGTAAAACTGGGAAATATCTCGCTGGCGGTTGCGGGAAGTGCCTTGCAACAGCACGGGATTTTGGAAACAATCGCAATTATTGGGGAAACTCTTGCGGAAACCCCGAAAAACGAGGATTTTTCGGCTGTGGCTTTTAAGGTTATTCACGATAAAAAAGGGGCAAAAGTAACGTTTGTCAAGTGTATTAGCGGAAAATTGGGTATAAAAGACGAAATTTCTTATGGCGATATTTGCGAAAAAATCAACGAAATTCGCAAATATCAAGGGGAATCGTATACAAAAGTAACCTCTGCAAGTGCCGGCGATATTGTTGGTTTAATTGGCTTGTCAGCGGTAATTCCTGGAATGCTGCTTGGCAATAATGACGTAAAAATGCTTGTTCCAACTTTGCAACCTGCCTTAAAAGCGGCGGTTGTCCATAATTTAACACACGATGTTGTAATGGATTGCTTGCGAAAAATTGAGCAACAAGATCCCATGTTAAAAGTGGATTATGTGAATAATGAGATAAATGTTTGCATAATGGGAAAAATCCAACTAGAAGTGCTAAAAGAGTTGGCTTTGGAAGATTTCGGCATTTCGCTAGATTTCAGCGATTGTAGCATAATGTACAAAGAAACGCTAGCCGAGCCGATTATGGGCTACGGACATTTTGAACCGTTGCGCCATTATGCAGAAGTACATTTGCGAATCGAGCCGAATCCAAAGGGCGGGATAACTTTTGCAAGCGAAGTTCACGTTGACAATTTGCCAAAACAGCACCAAAATTTGATACAACATCACGCTTTAGAGCGGGATCACAAAGGGATATTGACAGGCAGCTCGCTAACGGACGTACATTTTGTGTTGACAAAAGGAGCAATTCATCTAAAGCATACGCACGGCGGCGATCTCAAAGAAGCGACATATAGGGCGGTTCGTCAAGGTTTAGAAAAAGCCGCTTGCATTATATTAGAGCCGCATTATTCATTCATAATATATGTTGACACGCCAACTTTGGGCAGAGTTTTATCAGATATTACGGCAATGCACGGCACTTTTGAGCCGCCCGAAACGTTGGGCGAACGCACCTGCATAAAAGGGAGCGGTCCAGTTGCAACATTTTTGAATTACTCGGCGGAGTTGCTCTCGTTTACGAAAGGCACGGGTGCAATTTCGCTGTGGTTTTTGGATTATTTTCCGTGCCACAACACGCAAGCAGTAATCGAAAAAATAGCCTACCAAAAAGAGCGAGATATGGAAAATACATCTAGTTCGGTATTTTTGGCGAAAGGTGCAGGGTTTGAAGTAAAATGGGATAAAGCCGAGGAATATATGCATCTTATGTAAATAAAAATAAAAAATTTGACAATTCCAAAATTTTATGATATTGTATCAAAGTAATTACAAAACTTTGAGAATCACGATAACGGAGGTAAATTATGAATATTTCAGTAAGTAATTTGTTTGGTAATAACAATGCTTTGGGCGTATCTCGTACAAATTCGGACAACCGCAATCCGCTTAATGCGTTGACCAAAAATGTTGAACTTATGCAGGAACGCATTGCAAAAATCCGCGAGCAACGTATATCCGATATGCAAGCCAAAATTACGCAAGCACAAGCGGAAAATTCGCTAGTGCCGAACGCCGAAAACGGTTTAACTGCCACTTTAACGCAATCCATTGTTGCAAACGATATGGCTCTTAGAGGAATTGCTGAAACTGCCGCAACACGTGCCAATATCGAAAGCCAAATTGCAACTTTAGGCGAAACTCCAGAACTGCAAGAGGCACTTATTAGAGCGGATTCTACGCTTGCCGCACAAATTGGCGGAGTGCTTTCTAGCTTACAAGCACAAAACAACGCTATTTCTAATGCTCAAAATCGTGAAGAAAGTGATTCGGCAACTTTGCAAAATTTAGCTGAAACCGCTCCCGAAACCGCCCAAAATGATGTGCAGTCTCAACAAATGCAAAATAGCCAACCACAGCAAACGCAAGCTGTTACCGCTTATGTGAATGCTCCGCCAACTGGATTAGTGGTTGATGTAGTTCGATAAGGTAAATTTTTTTGGATGTTTCATTTTGATATAAAAATTGTAAGATTATAGTAAAAAATGACTTTGGAAAAATGTACTGGTTGATAATATTTGTTGGTACATTTTTCCAAATTTTTTATGTTGTGGCTTTTTGTTTTTATGATGTAAAATTTTAAGTAATTGTGGTGCTGTCTTTTAGGTTTTGCACCCATTCTAGTGGCATACGTATATAATGAGCGATTTTATCAAGTGCAAATCCGTCAACTAACATTTCAATCGCTGTTGCACGTGCATTTTCTTCTTTGCCAATTTCTTTGCCAATTTTTGTACCAATTTCTTTACCACGCTCTTCAGCCTGTTTTTCTACCTCGGCTAATTTGCCACTTTTCCTAAAACTTTCATAAAAAGCATCTCTCACATTGAAATCTAGCATAATATAAAACCTCCGCAATGTTTGCTTAAACCTCTATGGTGTTTTGGTTTGCTGTGATGCTGTCTTTTATGTTTTGTACCCATTCTA
>WRKG01000167.1 GCA_009778185.1 Bacillota bacterium | reverse complement strand
GACCGAGACGGTCGCCCCTACGAACAACACCAAAAACGTTATATAAATTCAACCGTTGATTGGCATTACAAAAATATAAAAGTATAGAAAGTGAAAAATTATGCAAATTATAAACACCGCAAAACAAACTCAACAGCAAGTAAACGAATGGCGAAAAGCTGGCTACACAATCGGCTTTGTGCCAACAATGGGATTTCTGCACGAAGGACACAAAAGCCTAATAGATTGCTCGGTTGCCGAAAATGACAAAACCGTAGTAAGTATTTTTGTCAATCCAACACAATTTGCTCCTACTGAAGATTTGGAAAAATATCCCAAAGATTTTACCGCAGACAGCACAATGTGCCAAAATGCAGGAGTTGACCTAATATTTTTCCCGCAAAATGAGGAAATGTACCCAAAAAATTTTGCAACCAACATAACAATGAACGGCGATATAACCAAGCAATTATGCGGAAAAAGCCGACCAACTCATTTTAGTGGCGTTTGCACGGTTGTTGCCAAACTTTTTAATATTGTTCCCGCCGATAACGCATATTTTGGCAAAAAAGATGCACAACAGCTTGCGATAATAACGCAAATGGTGCAAGATTTGAACTTTTCAGTTAAAATAATCGGCTGCCCAATAATCCGCGAAATTGACGGATTAGCAAAAAGTTCCCGCAATAGTTATCTTTCTGCCGACGAAAGAAAAGCCGCAGTTATCGTAAGCAAGGCAATTTTTACTGGCGAAAAATTGGCACAAGAAAACAAGTTGACAGTTGAGCAAATTGTCAACGAAATGCACAGCATAATCGAATCCGAACCACTGGCAAAAATCGATTATGTCGAAATAGTCGATTTAGCAACCCTAACAAAAATTTCCCAAAACACAATCGCAATTTTGGGAGCAGTCGCAGTATTTATAGGAAAAACTCGGCTAATCGATAATTTCATATTGGAAAGGAAATAGGTTGACAAAATGCAAATTACAGTCTTAAAAAGTAAAATTCACAGGGCAACCGTAACGCAAGCAGAACTGGATTACATGGGCAGCATAACAATCGACCAAACGTTAATGGAAGCGGCTGGCTTGCGAGAATACGAGAAAGTGCAAATTGTAAACATAAACAACGGCAATCGTTTTGAAACGTACGTTATAATTGGCGAAAAAAATTCTGGCGTAATTTGCCTAAACGGAGCCGCCGCAAGATGCGTTTTGCCAAAAGACAAAATTATAATAATGGCATACGGCATTATCGCCGAAACCGAGAGTTTTACGCCAAAAGTTGTTTTTGTTGACGATAATAATAAAATATTGCAAATGGCAAATGAAAGCGAATAATTTCAAATAGGAATGCAGCAAAACGGGCGGACCCGCCTGTCGGACGGACAGATATTATCTATAAACCGTCAAAATCGTAGGGGCGGATATTATCCGCCCGCATTTTTTAGGTTGAAAATTGTATTTCTAAAATGAATTCCCCAAATATCCATTTATATATCGTTCCACGAAACAATCATGAATGCAGGAAAACGGGCGGATAATATCCGCTCCTACGATAATCTTGTTTCTTTTTGAATAAATCCTTTCAGTAAAAAAGGGCAAAATTCCGCCCTTTTTTAATTTTTCAAAATACCTATCTATCGTCCCACGAAACAAGCAAATCTACATTTTCCGCCTGTTCAAAATACATTCGCATTCGCACTCGACCTGCCACAAAATCTGCTGTATCTAGGTTGTCAACAACCATCGTACCATCGTCCACATTTGTGGGAAGTATAATAGTATATCCAATATTGTCTTGCTCTAATTGGAGGATAACTCCGCCGTTTGCCGAACCGCTTACCGATAAATTTTCGATTTCTGAAAGGGTTAATTGTGGCGAAATCTGTATAAATCCGTTGCCACTGCCTACTGTAATTTGCCAATTCGCATTTCCCCTAGATGTTCGCAAGTTTCGAAAACTGCCGCTGTTCATATTTCCGAAAATATCTTGCATAAAGCCGCCGCTTCTGTTTGCCACAGCCATATTCCCTTCACCGATTCCTATATCAAAAATAGAAAATATGCCGACAATTCCCATAAACACAAACGATATGATAAACAGTACAATGCTCGCAATTAGCGGAATTTTGAACTTTCCAGGAGCAGGAACATCCTTTTTTGTGCGTCCAATTAAAAGGTAGATTATAATTCCCAAAAAATTGCTTATAAATACCGCCACCGCCGCCCATAATATCGGCGATTGCTCCGATTTTACTTTAGCATCATGGTACGTCCACAAAGCCAAAAATACCAACATTATCAACGTTGCACCAGCGGCTATAAGTCCGCTGATTAAAAATAAGTTCATTACGATTGTCATAAAAATTCCTCCTTTGGGCTAAATTGCCCGCTTTTTTAGCTTTTGGCTACATAACAAACTGCTTGCCGCACTTGATGTAACCATAAAATAATATCCTATACCTAGCATTATTGCTGGAAAACCGCCAAATGGCAACATTCCCCAAAATCCCAAAATTCCAATTACAGCCACAATTATTGCCGAGAATATCATAGAAATAGCGGCGGCAAATCCTACTAAATACAGCCAAGTCTCGATTTTGGGATGTTGAGTATTTTCGCTGTTTTGTTGGCTATTTTGTAGTTGTTCGGCTTTGGCTAATTCGGCTTGTTTGGCAAGTAAGGCAAAATGTACATTCGATTTTACTTGCGGCGGCACATCTCGGCGTTCTGCGAAAAATTCTCGTAAATCGCCGTCTAGTTTTTCAATTTTTCTATTCTCGATATTCATTTATACCTTCCCTTTCCAAAAATTTTTTCATAGTTTTTCGCGCATTGTGCAAACGGCTTTTTATCGTCCCTGCGGGAATTTCCAAAATGCCTGCAATTTCTTCTATCGATAAATCTTCGTAATAATGTAAAATTAGCGGAACTCGCAATTTTTCTGTTAGTGCGTTAAGCCCTTTGTTTATAGCGGTTTGTAACTCTTGTTTCTCTAAATTGTGGCTTAAATCGTTGGCGTTGTCGCTTGCGTTTAACGTAAAATCTAATGGTAACTCTGGAGCAATTTTCGCTCGCCAACTTGCTTTGCGTACAGCGTTTTTCCATTTTCCTGCCGCTATTGCCAAAAGGTACGATTTAGGATTTTTTTGAAAATCTATCTCGGCACATTTCTCAAAAGCAAACAATATCGTTTCTTGATACAAATCTTCCGCCGCTTGCTGATTTCTGGCTAAATATAGGCAAAAGGTGTAAATATCTTTTTCGTAAAGTGTTAAAAATTGCTCAAATTTTGCTACGTCCATTTTGCCCTCCTTGTTGATTTTGTGTTTCACGTTCTTAATAAATATTGTCGTAACTTTGGAAAAGGTTCAAAAAAGTTTGGTTTTACCTATAAGGCTTGACATCACAAAAAATAAATGCTACCATTACAATAATCCCATAAAACCGCCACAAATTCCCCACGAACACGAAAGCGAGGTATTATCACAAAAATGAACAAAAACGAGCAAAATCCGCATGAAATTAACAATCCTGCGAACCTTGATATATTGGGCGATATTCAATTTATTTTAATGCACAAAGACGAGGAAGTCGCCAAAACTACCGCAGGAAGTATTACCGACAACTGGGAAATTTTGCAGCCAAATCTTTTGCCGTCAACATGGAACGCATTAAGAAAAATCCCCGAAACGCCTTTAAGTTCGCAAAACCAAGCGAACTTGGACAAGGCAGAAACCGAACGAGAAATGTTAATGGAAATAAATCGGAACATAATTTTGCAATGGTTGGCATATCGAGTTTTGCCGTTTGACAGGCTGAACGCAAAAAAACTGCATCAAATTTTGGATATTTCGCAGGAGAACACGAGAACCATGAAAGCCAGTATTTCTCTGCAAATTATGGGATTGTCCATTTGTGATAATTATTGGATTAAGAAATCGAACCAAGAAATTTCATGGAAAAATGTTGACATTAAGCAAAATCCTATTTCGGAGGGTTTGGCTGTGCTTGCTTTGCTTGGAAAAACGTCGGCTGTAACGGCTGCCGATTTAGCAAATCCTTTGCTTGCTGCGGCGGAGTTGTCAACTTTGGGTTCGTATGCAAAGGGCGTTTTCAGAGAGGGCGAACATTTATATTTATATAAAACTGGCGATAATCATACTTTGGCTGCGGAAGTGGTTTCCTCGGCTATTTTGGCGGCATCAAATGTTTATGGTTTGGTCAAGTACGAATATCAAGAAAAACTCAATACACCTGCTGTCAAGTGTAAATTGATGACAACTCCAAAAAGAGATGTTCTTCATGCCAATTTTTTTGACGGAAACGCCGTTTCGTTCGCACAACAAAATTTCGCGGAGCAATTTTATCAAATGTGCGTTGTGGATTATTTAATTGGAAACATCGACAGACACGGCATAAATTGGGGATTTTTCAGGGAACATCCTAATTGGGAAATTACTGGCTTGCACTGGCTATACGACCACAACAACGCTTTTGATATTGACGAACTCAACGAAAAATCCCAAGCAAAATCAGTATTAGGGCAAGATTCCAGATTAACCAGATCAAATATTGGATTGGAAGAGGCGGCTATTTTTTCGTTGAAACGCTGCAACTTTCGGTTTCATTCGCCAATATTAAAGCAAAATTTTAAGCTATTTGGCAAGCAAAAGGGAAAGGCAATTAAAATGTTTACAAAACGTTGCGAAAAGTTAGGAATAAAAGTTAAAATTAAATAGGAAAAAACGGGCGGATAATCTTCGCCCGTTTTTCAACATTTGCCACAATCCATTTTTTCAAAATCAAATTTAGGCATATCCTCGTTCTTTTTTATCCTTGTAAATTTTCTTCCGCAAATTATGTAAAATTAAATACAGCGTAGGAATCAAAATTAAGGTTATCATTGTGGAAAAACTTAAGCCAAAAACGATTGTTGCACCCATTGGTTGTAGCATTTCTGCACCTTCGCCAGCTGCAAATAACATTGGCAGTAAACCTAAAACTGTTGTTACTGTTGTCATTAAAATTGGGCGCAACCTTGCACGACCTGCGTATAAAATGGCATCCACTGTTACCATGCCCTCGCTGCGTTTGGTGTTTATAAAGTCAACCAAAATTATCCCATTGTTGATAACTATTCCCATTAGCATTATCAAGCCGATAAACGAAACAACGCTGATATTTCCGCCAAAAACCCATATCCCAAACAAGCCAGCCGTCCAAGCTATTGGAATTGAGAATAATATGGTTGACGGATACGCAAGCGATTCAAATTGCGATGCAATTACCATGTACAGCAAAACGAATCCCAAAATTAACGCCAAAATCAGCTGTTCGAACGAGTCCATCATCATTTCAAATGCACCGCCAAACTCGTACGTTATTCCAGTAAAAAATACGTGATTATCCAATAATGCAGTTATTTCTTGTGTGATTGTGTTCAAATCGGTGTCGACAAAATCGGCGGATATTGTAATAAATTGCCGTTGATTTTGCTTAGTTATCGCCGTTGGACCTTGCTCAATCGAAATTGTCGCCACTTCCGAAAGCGGAATCGACGTACCCAACTGCGTTGTTATCATTAAATTTTGCAAATCTACCACGTGAACAAGCCTGTCGGGCTGATACCGCATGACAACATCGATTTCTGTGCCGCCAACTCTGTATTGCGTTATGGTTGTGCCAGCAATCGCCATTTGTACGGTGTTCGCAACCGCTGATGCTTGCAATCCATGATGGCTTGCTCGTTGGCGGTCAACCACAACTTGTGCTTGCGGATAACCGTCTTGTAGCGAACTTGCGGCGTTGCGAATGTTTGGCAATGTGGAAATTAAATCAACGGCTTGTGCTCCCGCTATGCTTAGCGATTCCATGTCGTCTCCAAAAATGCTGAAACTAACGGAGTTTCCTCCGCCCATTCCCATTCCGCCATTTTCGGCTGAAACTGTAAACTCCGCTCCTGGCAAGGGTTCGATGCGATAACGCATTTCTTCCATAATATCGTCTATTGTGCCGCGTTCATCTCGTGCAACTAGCTGTATGAAAATGGATGCTGTATTTCCGCCACTTGCACCGCCGCCACCGCCGAACATATTCATTAAACCGCCGCCGCCGCCGATTGTCGCCGAAATATCCTCAATTTCCGCCATTCCGTCAATGCGTTCCAAAATGATATTTGTCAACTGCGTTGTTTCGTCCAATAATGCACCGTCTGGTGCGGTTACAGAAATATTGATTTGCCCCTGATCCATCGGAGCCATAAATTCCATTCCCATTCCAGGAATGATAATTCCGCTTGCCACCAAAAACACAAGAAACATCCCAATTACTGCCGCTTTATGGTGGATTCCCCAATTCAAAACTCGAACATAACCGTCCTCCAGTTTTTTGAACCCGTATGCCCACATTGCAAAAAACCGCTTTATGGGATTTTTACTGGGAACTGGCGGAACAATCCCCAAAACTGGCTTTAATCCGCCAAAATCTTCTTCGTCCTTTTCACCTTTTTCACCAGATTTTGTGAGATTAGTAAATTTTGCGGCATTGTTGGGTCGCAAAAATTTGGAGCAAGCCATCGGAATAAACGTCATCGAAACGGCAAGCGAGCAAATTAAGGCAAAAGATAGCACTATTGCAAGTTGACCAAACATTTCGCCAGCGATTCCTGTAACAAAAATTACGGGCAAAAACACCGCAAGAGTAGTTAAAGTGGATGCTGTAACCGCCATTCTAACTTCGCCAGCACCACGTTTAGATGCCTCTTTCGGGTCCATTCCCATATCGATGTAACGTGCAATGCTTTCCAAAACAACGATTGCGTTGTCAACCAATAATCCTACGCTGATTACTAGGGCATTCAACGAAACCATATTTAATGTCATGTCCGTAAAATACATTAACGCAAGGCTTGCCACCAGCGAAACAGGAATCGACACGCCAATTATCAACGGCGAGCGGAAATTTCCCAAAAAGACGAGCAAAACAATCATAGCAAGTGCAGTGGCTTGAAAAACGGTTGTCCAAACGTTCGCGAGCGCGGTTACAATAAAATGAGATGTATCCGAAATTATCACAAAATTTAGTTGGGGAAATTCTCGTTGCAAAATTTCCAACTCGGCTTTAACGCGATCGCCCACTTCAACAGTGTTTGCGGTGGATTGTTGCGTTATCGAAAGCGTAACGCCAGGTTGTCCATTGATTATCGAACGAGTTGTAATTTCTGCAAAGCCGTCAACCACATTTGCCACATTTGAAAGCCGAATAATTGCACCCATTGGAGTTATTAGTGGCAAATTTTCAATATCTTGCACCGATTGAAACTCGTTTACTGTGCGGACATTCAGATTAACATCGCCCTGCACAAGTGCGCCGCCAGGACGGTTGACATTTTCTTGTGCCAAAATGCCCGCCACTTGTGCCGCCGAAACGCCGTAACCAGCCAAGCGTGCGGGATACAATTCTATTCCGATTTCACGCTCCATGCCGCCGCCGAGAGTAACCGAACCAACGCCGTCAAGCCGTTCGATTCGGCGGATAATTTGGTCGTCAACCACCGTACGCAAGCGAACCATATCGTAATCGCCAGTAATGCCAACCACAAAACTTTGCATCATATTGGGGTCAATTTGCAAAACTCGCGGTTCAACGCCGTCTGGCAACAGCGGACGAAACATATCGATATTTTCGCGCATATTAAGCGAAGCGTTATCCATATCCGTGCCGTCTTCAAATTCTAGCACAATCATTGAGCTACCTGCCGAAGAAGTTGTTGTAATATTTTGCAAATTGCTAACAATGCTCAAAGCATTCTCCAAAGGACTTGTAACAAGATTCTCAATTTCCTCGGGCCCTGCACCTTCATAAGTTGCAATGACAACCGCAATTCCCAAATCCATCTCGGGCATAAGTTCCTGTTGCAAGTTCAACAGCGAAACCACGCCCAAAATAACCACAATCAAAGTTATCATAACAGTAGTAACAGGTCTAGCTATCGACATTTCAGATAAATTCATAAAAATCCCTCTCAATCTCAATTCTAAAACATAAAACCTTGGGGCGCTGCCCCAAACCCCGCTGGGGACGCGCCCCCAGACCCGCTAATTTTTTAATTTGGATTTTTCCTACAACTTTTCGGATTTTTCCTACAATTCATTTGTAAATATTTATTGCAATCCAACTTAACCAAAAATGCGGGTCAAGGGCGCGCGCGTCCTTGCGGGTGTGGGCAGCGCCCACGGTTTTAATCCACGATAAGCAACTGAACGCCGTTTGTTACGAAAGTTTGACCCGTTACGATTAGCGGTTCGCCAATGGAGAGACCGCTTGTTATTTGGATTTGTTCGCCCGTGTCAATGCCTAGCGAAACTGGGCGGCGTTCGGCGTTGCCGTTGTTGTTGAGATAAACTACTGGTTCGCCGTCTTCAATTAGAACGGCGGAACGTGGGATAACTACTACGTTTTCGGCTTGTTCTCTTGTGAAAAATACCTCGGCGAACATTCCTGGACGGATGATTCCAGCGGAATTGTCAACCGAAACGTCAACCGTGAATGTCGAGGTTTGTAGGTTTGCCGCTGGGCTTACTGTTGCAACTGTTCCTCTAAATGGCGTATCGGCGGCGGCGGTTATGTGGGCGTAAACTTCTTGTCCAACTTGAATGCTGTTTATTATAATTTCGGTAACTTCCACGGAAACGTTGACTGTATCGGTGCTGACAACGGTAAACGCCGCGCCCTGCACTAACATTGTTTGCGGTTCAACATTTCGCGAGCCGATAACGCCAGAAATTGGCGAACGAATCGCGGCATCGTCCAAGCGTTCGCGAGCGGCTTGCAAATTGACC
>WRKG01000166.1 GCA_009778185.1 Bacillota bacterium | reverse complement strand
GGGGCGCTGCCCCCCGCCTGCCGGCGGGCAGGCAAACCCCGCAAGGAACGCGTCCCTCCCGCCTGCCGGCGGGCAGGTGACCCGCATTTTTTTATGTTCAAATTGTTGATAAATTTTTGTTGACATATTTGTATAATATTTATTTTTCCAAATTCGCCCATTAAAACACATTAACCATCGGCGTAAAAAAATAGCGGGTCAAGGGGCGCGCTCCTTGCGGGTGTGGGCAGAGCCCACGGTTTTAAGGCACTTGAAACGGCGTTATATCAAGTGTTTGGAGAATGTTGTTGTTTTGGTCGATTAGGTTAAATTCTAGTTGTTTGCGGCGCATTTCTTGTGAAATGTCTCGGAAGGCGTTTTCTAGCTGTTCACGGTAGTTTTGGCGTTGGATAACTGTTCTTGTCCAGGCGTTCCAAATTTCGCGCCCTGTCATGTACGAACCGCCCGCTACTGGCGGAACGGGATTGTACCACGCTAGTTGCTGGCGGAAAACTTCGGCGGTTTGCGGTCGCCAATCTAATTGTGCCAAAACGTCAAAGTTGGCTGTGTACCAGCGAAACTCCGCTCCGTAAAAATTTTGAAGATTTTGTGCAAAGGCAACTTGTGTCTCGGTTGTCAACCACCATTGCATGAATTGCCACGCCGAGTTGTTGTTCGCCGTGTCAAACATCATTATTCCCGTTTGCGAACCTGCTTGCGAACGGTTAATTGTGCCGTCGGCGGCTGGCGTGCCTGGAATCGCCGCAATGTTCCATTGTCCCGCAATGTCGGGAGCGGTCAAATCAAAGCGAATGTACTCGGTTATCGGCGCAACTCCGATTGGGGCTGTTCCCATGCGAAAATGCTGATAAAAGCTCTCCATTCGTGGCGGCAAGCCATATTTCAGATACAAATCTGTCCAAAAGCGAAACGCCGCAAATCCTTCTTCCGTGTTCGCCGCTAGCGAAAGCCCGTCTGGCGTGTAAATTGGAACGTTGTTTTGGGCGAAAAAGGTCTGAAAATCGCCGTACGGGAAGAAAAAAGTAGCATTTTGTCGGCTTAATACGGGAATTATCCCTAAAACGTCGTCCCATGTGCTTGGAGCGGCTTCTGTCAAAATATCGGTGCGGTAAAACATCACGTTAAAAATTACCTCTTCGGGCAATGCGTATACGCCGTTGCGGATTCTGTAGGGAATCAACGCTCCCTGCGACATCGGCGCGGAAATCTCCGCAAAATTGGCAAATTGCGTTAAATCGACCAAAGCCCCACGAATGGCGTATTCAAAGGGATTATCCATGCCAGCGGCGAGTTCTGGCAAAGTGCCGGCGGCGTTTGCCAACATTAAAACCGTGTTATCTGGGATAAAGTTGACACGCACGGGAATATTGGTTTGTGGCGTAAAAATCTCGTTGCTCATTTGCTGCATTAAGTCAACGTAATCTCGGGAACGGCGAACCCAAACTTGGATTCCGTCAAAATTATCGGTTGCCGAAATTGCCGCCGCTGCTCCGAACGATGCGGCAAAATTACGAATAGCGTGAAGAAATCTTGCGAAAAATCCAGGAATCGCTGCGGGAACAGCCGCATTTTCTGTGTGAACGTGAAATTTGTCCAAAATTAGCGGTTGCGTTTCCAGTGCAATTAACCAATCCGTCAAACTAGCCACCACACGAGAAAGCGATTCTGTGCTGTTGGCTAAATCGTTCGGGCGCGCCGCAAAACGCCGCAAATCCGCCGTTGATTGAGCCAACGCTCGATAATCGCTAAATCCCGTTAAATAGGATAAATTGGAGATTATGTTGTCCAAATCGGCGGCGGTGCTTTCCAGTATTTCCGCAAGATTGGGAATATAGCTTGTCAAGTCCCACAACCGAAAGGGATCAACCTCGTTTCCTGTAATTGCTCGCAAATCGCTGTCGAGGCGGCGAATTTGCGTAATTGTGTTTGTCAAATTTGCCAAAATTTCGCTGTATGGCTGGTTTGTAACCGTTAGGCGAATCGTGTTTTGTCCAGCCGCCAAAAATACGGGATAATCCAGCGTTAAATTTTGCCAGCGTGTGCTAAACGGAAACGCAACCGCCGAAAACTCGGCAAACGGCACAGTTCCGTTAATGGAAATTGTGCGAAACGATGACAAATTTATGTTGACATTTTGCAAATATGCGAAAGTCAAGTAATAAAGCCCAGTTTGCGGCACGTCAAACGACCATTCCGCAAAATCGCCCGCCATGTTAAACGAGTTTAAGCCGATTACGTTCAACCGCCGCAAACCCGCCTGTTGCGGGGTTATTCCCGCGCCAGTCATTGCGGACGGCACAATGCTCATGCTCGACTTTTGCGTGATTTCTTCCGCTTCGATGGTTATTAGTTGGTTTTGCTGATTTTGCGGATTTGTGAAATTTGTCAACTCGGATAAATCCGCCAAATTCGCCAAATATTCCGCATGGCTAGCCAACGGAATATGCGGAGTTATGTCAACCGATAAAATTTCCACTGGGCTTGCTGTTTCCACAGAAACCTCGCCAACGTCCAAAAATAGCGTTATTTTGGTAGAATCCGCTTGCAGAAGTTGCGTGCGGTGCGGCATTCTGTCGTTGCCAAATTCATCCTGCAAAAACGGGAAATTACTGTAAATTATGCGTTTTGGCAAGGTAAAATTTGCCGCCAAATTTTCGCCCACAAATAAATTTGCGGTTGCGGTGTTTCCCGTGGTTGACAAAAAGGCAAAATGCACGGTTACATCGTAATATCCGCTGCTTTCAACATTGACAATTTCCGCCGCCTGCAATTTCGAAGTTGACAAAAGTAACATAATTCCCACAAAACCCATGAAACGCAACAACCCTGTACACAATAAAATTAGCGGGTCAAGGGACGCGTTCCTTGCGGGGTTTGGGGCAGAGCCCCAAGGTTTTAATGTTTTGGGCAACATCACTCAACCCTCGTTTCTGTATTTATGTCGAAAAGGTGGAGTTGGGATATTTTTGCTAGGATTTTTGTTTGTGGCGGGAAGTTGTCGGTTGCGGGAACTCTTGCTACTATTGGGGCGGATTGTGCTATGTTTAGGTAGATGTATCTGTCTGCTCCTACTAGTTCGGAGAACTCTACTTCGGCGGAAAATTCTTCTGGCTGGCGAGTTTGATTTTCGGCGGTTCGTAGCGTTAAATTTTCTGGACGAACTCCGCCCAAAATATCGGAGTTTACGTAACTTTTTATGGTTGCTGTAACTTTACTTTTTGGAATAGGAAAGTTACAACGGTCGGTGCTGAAAACTAAAGTTTCTCGGACGGTTTCCAAGCGTCCTTTTATGAAATTCATGGGCGGCGATCCGATAAACGAACCGATAAATTTATTTTTGGGAAAATTATAAATATCCTCGGGAGTGCCTATTTGCTGGATTATTCCGCCCTGCATTATGACAATTCGTGTTCCCATTGTCATTGCCTCAATTTGATCGTGCGTAACGTAAATTGTCGTGGCTTGTAACGCTTTGTGTAACTTCATAATTTCAACCCGCATTTGTACACGCATTCGGGCATCCAAATTGGAAAGAGGTTCGTCCATGAGAAATACTTTTGGCTCGCGCACAATCGCCCTGCCGAGTGCAACCCGCTGACGTTGTCCGCCAGATACATCTTTTGGCAAGCGTTCAAGCAACTGCTGAATTTCCAGTTCCTTTGCTTTTTGGTTGACAAGTTCGTTAATGCGATATTTTTCCACTTTGCGAAGTCGCAAGCCGAACGCCATGTTTTCGAAGTTGCTCAAATTGGGATATAGAGCGTAATTTTGGAAAACCATCGCAATATCCCTGTCTTTTGGCGGCAAATTGTTAATAAGTTTGCCGCCAATGTAAATTTCCCCTTTTGAGATGCTCTCCAGCCCAGCAATCATGCGGAGCGTGGTAGATTTCCCGCAACCAGAAGGTCCAACAAGCACGATAAATTCGCCGTCCGTTATTTCCAAATTAAAATCGTTGACCGCTGGCGAAAAATCTTTTGAATAAATTTTGTAAATATTTTTGAGAGATACATTCGGCATAATTTCACCTAATTCAACAGATTATTAGCGTTGACAAAATCGTCATATTCACGCAAAGCGTCCACTAATTGTCTTGCGCCGCTGTCAACATCTCGGGTTAATTCTAGCAATGTTGCGGGATCGGTTGCGGTTATTCCTGGAAAAGTTGCGGCGGCTTGAAATCCCAAAAACCAATCTCGGAAGTCGCCTTGCAAGCGGTTTGTGTCAATTTCAAAGGCGGGAATGCCCCAACCGAAAGCGGTTGTATTTTCGTCAAAACGCAACGGATAACTGCGTTCGCCGTTGACAGTCGTAAAGGCATTTTCTCGGAAATCTCGGCTTGTCATGGCTTTCATGTACTCCCAAGCGAGTTCCTTGTTGTTGCTGCCTGCGAACATACTTTTTCCGATAATTGCAACGTAATTTCCGCGCCCGCCAGAGCCAACGGGCGGCGGCATTACCATTTGGTTAAACAGCGGCGCGCCTTGCTCGTCAACGTAAATTCCCCACGGGCCCGCGCCGACAAACATTGCACCAACGCCAGCGGGCCAATCGATGTTCCAAACGCTAGTATCTAAGCCTAACGAGATACGCTCATCCTGCGAAAACGTGTTTGCAAAATTGTTGCCCTGCACTGCCAAATATTGCTGAATCGCCGTTATTGCGTTCGCATCTTCAGAAAGATTGCTGATTCGCACGCCGTTTTCCTCACGATAGCCTTGTACGCCGTGTGCCTGGAAGAAGAAGTTTATCATGCGAACATAATCCTGTTCCTCGATGTTGCGGACGATTCCCACGGTTGGGCTTGCGGGATCGCTTTTGTTGGTCAGTTGCTGGGATAATTCCACCATTTGCTCAATCGTCCAATCTGGCGAGGGATGCGGCACGTTGCGAATATCGAAAATGTCCAAATTTAGCAAAATTGCGTTTGGCATTACATCTATTGGCAAGCCGTAAATATTGCCTTCAAAACGGTGCATTTCTAGCATTCCTGGCAAAAATTGGCTTGCGAAATTTGAATCTTGATTGATAAAATTGTCAAGCGGCTCTAAAAAGCCCTGTGCAACCATGTTGCTAAAAACGTTGGGCGGTTCGCCCTCCCAAAACATAACGTCAGGAGCATCCCCAGCAGCAATGGCGGCGGGCAATTCGTGCCAATCTCGATTTATAACTTCGTTGATTAGCAGGTTGGGAAATTCTTGCTGAAAGTAGTCAAAATAGGGCTGATCGGGCGTTCCGCCAGTCAATCCCCAATCCAAATGTCCCCTAACCCAAACAGTAATTTCTCCGTGCAAATCGGCACGAGATGTTGTTGCCGTTGTTTCGGATTGCTCTTGTGGAGCAGGTTGTGCGGTGGCTTGCGGGGGTTCATCCGAAGTGCAAGCCGTAAAAATTGTGAAAGTTGCGAAAATTGCAGCGGAAAAAAGAAACTTTTTCATGGTAATTTCTCCTTTTTTTAGTCCTTTTTAAGGAAAGTTTGGTAAAAGTATACTAAAGTTGAGTAACTTTTACTTAACTTTAGTATACTTTGTGAGAAACTTATTGTCAATAGTTAAGTAAAAATAATTTTTTGTAAAGTTTTGTTGGGAAATTTATGGGAAAATTTCCCAAATTTATTTTGCACTTTGCCAAAAAATATGCTACAATAAAAAACAAACGAAAGAAGGTTATTTATGGACACTTTTGTAGCAGATCCCACACGGTTAATTATTTCGGCTTTACTTGCGTTATTTGTTTTATTGTTTTTGATAATGAAGTTGCGGTTTCAGCCACTAATTGCGATAATAATAAGCGCGATTGTAATCGGCTTTGGTTCTGGAATGCCGCCGCTAATGATAGTTGACACAATAAACAAAGGAATCGGCGAAACCATGCGAGGAATCGCCTTGTTAATAGGAATCGGCTCGATGTTCGCCGCAATCTTGGAAATATCTGGTGGCGTGCAAGTTATAGCCAACACTTTGCTCAAAAAATTTGGCGAATCTAAAGCCGCCGTTTCGCTTGGAATAACAGGCTTTGTTGTGGGAATGCCTGTATTTTTTGATGCAGGACTAATTATTTTGATACCGTTAGCGTATCAAATAGCCAAAAAAACGGGACGCTCCACGATGTATTATGCGATTCCGCTGGCGGCAGGTTTGGCGGTTGGGCATACTTTTATCCCGCCAACTCCGGGCCCAGTTTTGGTAGCGGGAATGTTGGGCGTTGACATAGGATTAGTAATTGCGGTTGGCATAATTGCAGGACTTGTAACCCTAGCAGTTGCGGGAATATGGTTTGGCAATTTTTGCGGCAACCGCTACTACGTGCCAGTTCCAGAGCGTGTAGCCGAGGTAAAACCAGTAAACACCGATAAAATTCCCAAATTTGGAGTTATCGTATCAATAATATTGATACCGCTATTTTTGATTTTGCTTAACACATTTTCGTCGATAATTCCGCAACTTGCACCAATAGAGCCAATTTTGACATTTATCGGAACGCCATTTATTGCGTTGACAATTTCAACGTTAGTAGCAATGTTTTTGTTGGGCGTAAGGCAGGGCTACACCTTAAAAGAGCTTGAGAAAGTAATGTCCGCCAGTTTAGCCCCAACAGGAATGATAATTTTGGTTACGGCGGGCGGCGGCGTTTTGCGTTATATGCTGCAAGATAGCGGATTAGGCTACATCATAGGAGATGCCGTTGCACAAACAGCTTTACCGCTAATTTTGGTGGCATTTTTGGTGGCGGGGCTTGTTCGCATTGCGGTAGGCAGTGCAACCGTAGCAATGACAATGGCAGCAGGAATAATGGCGGCAATGCCCGAAACTGTGCTATTATCGCCAATGCACCTTGCGGCAATGACTTTGGCAATCGGCGGCGGTGCAACTATTTGCAGTCATTTTAACGATTCTGGCTTTTGGCTTGTGAAATCGCTGCTGGATATTGACGAAAAAACAACTTTGAAAACTTGGACTATAATGGAAACTCTGGTTGGGTTTACTGGGCTTTTGATTGCTTTGTTGATTACTTTGATTTTTTAGCTTTTTTAGTAAAAATCCTCTTGGAATGTGGGTTCAAGGGGATTTTAATTTTGTGAGTAAAAAATTGCAAAATTTCCAAAAAAATGGTACAATAAAATTGATATACTCGAACAACTTAAAAATAGACTGTTGTAGAAGAACGGGCGGATAATATCCGCCCCTACAAACCGCCAAACGTAGGGGCGGATATTATCCGCCCGCATTTTTTGTTAAGTTGATTTACTATAATATCTCATTATCGTGGAGGTGCAATTTGAAAGCCAAATTACAACACTGGTTAAGCAACCCATACATTGTACTTTACGTGGTATTCAGCTATTTTATTATATTTGCATTTATAGTGGACAGCCCCGCCGATATTTTTTGGGGAGTTGTTCGCATAACTTTATCGTATGATATTCTCATTACCGATTATGTGGAAGTTGGCGGAGTTGGTGCAACTTTGGTAAACGCCGCTGTGCTTAGCTTAATTTTTTTGACATATATGTACAAAGTGCATCACAAGCCGAGCGGAGCACTTATTATGGCGTTTTGGTTGCTTAGTGGTTTCGCTTTTTTTGGCAAAAATTTAATTAACATTTGGCCAATAATTTTTGGCGGATATTTGTACGCAAAGTTCCGCAAAGAGCCATTTGACAAATACGCTGTTGTTTCCATGTTGGCGACCGCGCTTGGTCCCGCCGTTACGCAAGTTGCAATGTTGGAGTACATTCCTATCGTGCCGCGTTTGATATTTTCGGCTGTTTTGGGCATTTTTATAGGATTTATCATGCCGCCAATCGCACAAAATGTAATGAACCTACATAACGGATTCAACCTATATAATGTAGGATTTGCCGCAGGTTTGGTTTCAATTTTATTGCACATTTTAGTAACAAATATCGGCGGAAACGATATTGTGCCGATTTTTATTTGGAATACCGATAACAAGCTAGTTTTAACCGTTTTTATGGTAATCTTGTTTATTTTTATGATTTTTGCAGGTTGGCTTTGCGGCGAAGATCACAAGAAAAATCTCAAACGCTTGCTAAAACGCACAGGACAAGCCCCCAGTGATTATTATGCAGATTACGGCACAATCGCCTACATAAATATGGGCATTTTGGGACTTTCTACCACGGCGTTAATGCTAGCAATTAACAGCGACATAAATGGTCCGATTGTGGGCAGCATTTTCACAGTGGTTGGGTTTGGAACTTTTGGCAAGCACATTCGCAATGTTTGGCCTGTAATGCTTGGTTGCTTGCTTGCAGGTGGATTTTGGCACGTTTTCGAAGGCACAAGCCCATCTTCGGCTATTGCTATTTTATTAGTAAGTTGTCTTGCGCCGATTGCAGGGCGTTATGGCTTTATTTGGGGAATTATCGCAGGTTTTGTGCATCTTTTTGTCGCAATAAATGTTGTAACTTTCTCTGGCGGATTTAACCTTTATAATAATGGTTTAGCCGCTGGTTTTGTGGTACTTTTCATGGTGCCATTATTAAAAACAATTTATGATAAATAAAAACAGTCAAGGGTTGAAATTATATTGTGTTATGACAACATTTTTGCATAGGAATGAACTCGCTTGCTAGACGAGCAGGTAATATCTGCCAGTTTATAGTACACGGGCGGATATTATCCGCCCCTACGATTTAGGCAAATGCAAATTTTCAACCCTTGCGTATTAAATAAAAAATAAATAATAATACTCTCGCCCCTACATTAACTTAACCCTCAAAAATTAAAAATATTACGGGGTCAAGGGGCGAAGTCCCTTGCGGGTTCGGGCAGCCTGCCCGTCGGCAGGCGGGCGCCCGAGG
>WRKG01000165.1 GCA_009778185.1 Bacillota bacterium | reverse complement strand
CCCGCCGATACTTTCCCAAATTGTTAGGGTAACGGGATCGGATGTTGCTTCTGCGGTTGCACCGCCAGTTGGTGCTGTTCCGCCAGTTGCTCCGCCGCCAGCGGCTGGAGTATCGTTGGCGCAAGCTGTTATTGCTAACATTGTTACTAAAAGTAGGCATAATGCGAGAAACTTTTTGTTGATTTTGTACATTGGTATTACCTCCAAAATAATATTTTCAACAAACACAAAAAAAGTGCTGTTGTATTGTTGGTTTTAATTGTATAATAAAATTTTTGTTTTGTCAAAGAAATAAAAAAATTTTTGTGGATTTTGTACTGTGCCAATCAAACTAAAATAATTTGGCATAAAAATATTGGGCGGAAATTACCTGCCCGTCCAGCAAGCGAGTCCGCCCTCAAAACCGCAAATTATTATTTTAACAATTTTTAATACAAATTTTTAATCTTCCTTATGGTTATTCAAATTAGCAACCTTAAATTTATGTTCAATAGCCGAAAAAATATCAATTAAAGCAGGTTCAAAATGTGTACCGTTGCCCTGTTTTATTATGTCAACTGCATTTTCGTGAGAAAGTGCCTTTTTATAGGGACGTGCCGAAACGAGTGCATCGTAAACATCGACAATGGCTAAAATTCTGCCTTCCAAAGGGATTTCCTTGCCTTTTAGTCCGCGCGGATAACCGCTGCCGTCCCATTTTTCGTGATGGTAGCCCGCAAAAGCCATTGCATGACGCAAAAAGCCGTCATCTTTTACTTTGCTGCTGATTTTTTTTATTATGCGTTCGCCTTCCGCAGAATGCTGCTTTATAAGGTTAAATTCTTCGTCCGTTAGCTTGGCTGGCTTATTTAGAATCAAATCGCTAACGATAATTTTACCAACATCGTGCAACTGTGCAGAGGGCAAAAGTAGTTCTATATCCCAGTGTTGCATTTCTTCAGGAGCAAATTTTTGTTCGATAATTTCGTCCAAAAGTATTTTGAGATAAAGTTGTGTACGTTCTATATGTCCACCTGTAATGTGGTCGCGATTTTCTACCATATCGGCGATAACGCTGATTGTTGCGTTGTGCAAATCACGAATATCTTGTTTACTTTCCTTTATAATTTTGTCAATATCAATATGAGAATTTAATCGTCTGACCAAAACAGGAGCAGAAAACGGCTTTCGTACAAAATCGATTGCACCTAGCTTAAACCCTTGTATTTCAGTTTCTTCGTCATTTTTCAAGGTTAAAAATACTACGGGAATATCTTTCAATTTTTCGTCTAATTTTAGTCGTCTTATTGCCTCAAAGCCGTCAATTTCGGGCATTTCAATATCTAATAAAATCAAATCTGGCGTAATTTTTTCAGCCAATTTGAACATTTTTTCGGCAGAAGGCATTGCAAAAGTTCTGTAAAAGCCGTCCAAAGCGGTTTTTGCCGCCAATAAGTTTGTATCGTTATCGTCCACTACAAAAATCGTTTTCATAAAGTTTCCTCCCAAAAATGCTTTTATGTTCCTCGCTAAATTATAACAATATTGCGAAAAAAATACAATTATTTTTTCGTAAATTGTAGAGAATTTTAATCGTACAAAATTTCGTGCAAAAGCAAACCGCAAGCTGGCATTGTTTTTCCAGCGTTTGCGCGATTTTTGCTACTGATAATTTTAGGAATATCTAAAGTTTTGTTAAAGCCCACATAAAGCAATGTACCTGCAATAATTCGCACCATATTGTATAAAAAGGCGTTTCCTGTGATTTTTATGCAAATTACTCGACTTTTTGATGTTTTTTGCTCATTTTGAGATAAATTTATTTGTGCAGTTTCGTAATTTTCGGCGGTTTCGTAAACTTCGCACATAAAAATTGTTCGCACCGCAGTTTTTGCACTAGATCCGCTTGCACAAAAGGCGGAAAAATCGTATGTTCCCACAAAATGTTGTGCTGCTTGCTGCATTTGCGGCAGATTTAAGTTTTGCGGAACAAACGCTGCATAACGGCAAATTAGCGGATTGCGAATCGGCGAATTATAAATTTTGTAAATATAAGTTTTGGATATTGCATCAAATCTTGCACTAAAATTTGGGTCAACCTCTTTTGCGGACAGCACAGCAATATCGCTTGGCAACCGAGAATTTACAACCGTCGGCAATTTTTGCAAAGGAATCGGCATTTTGGGCAATTCGAAAGTTGCACATTGTCCATTTGCGTGAACTCCTGCATCGGTGCGGCTTGCCCCTAAAATTGGCACATTTTGCCCAAATAACTGCAATAACGCCGTTTCAATTTCTTCTTGCACCGATTTTACATTGGGTTGACGTTGCCAACCTGCGTAATTTGTGCCGTCATAAGCTATTTTTAGTGCAATTTTCATTTGTTACCTCAATTTTTTATAAGATTTTGGTATTATTTTATCATAAATAAAAAATATTTTCAAGTGGTAAATTTCAAAACCGTGGGCGCGCGCCCTTGACCCGCTTTTTGTAGAACGGGGTTTTAGATAAACAAAACCACCTTGTAATCGGCAAAAATAGGCGAAAAATATACGCCTATTTTCAAAATTTATTTAACTACAAACCTAGCAATTCGCTAAATCCGCCCAAAATTCCGCCAATAACTCCGCCTATTGCAGTGCCTACTATTGGAATAAAACTGCCGATTACCGCGCCAGCCGCCGCACCTTTGGTTATGCCAGAAGCAACGTCTTGTAGAATTTTGCCAAAAGTTCGTTCGTTGGCAATTTCAATATAATTTTTCAATTTGTCATCGCTTTCCCACATAGATTCGTTGCTGCTAGATTCCACCATTACAGTTACACGTTTCTCTCGTGGGATTTTTTCGATTAAGTAACAAAATAACTTTGACAAATTGTAGGGTTTTTCCTGTGGTTCGTCCTCTTCTTTGTAACCTGCGGAATATGCAACTGGCTCAACTTTAACGTTGGTTGCCTCATAAATTCGCTTGCTGACGGATTCCACTTTTTCGTTGATTCTTTCTTCCAACTTTGGCTCGGGAGTGCTGTTTTGTGCATTCCAATATTTACCATTTAGCATTTTGTCAACTTTGTTTATTCCTATTAACAGGCGTTCTGGTTCGTGCAAATTTGGCATTATTACGCTTGTGATAAGTTCGTAAGAAGTGCCTAAATCTCGGCTTTCTCCGTCAAGCACAACCAAAACAACGTCAATCAGCAAATCGCCGTTTTCGTCTTTTTTGTGGAGCATATCGACAATGGTTTTGCTGTGTCGACGGTCGTTTTCTTTGCCATCGCCCAAACCTGGGCTATCCCACAAAGTTAGACTGCCCAATTCAAATTTGGCAATCTGCATTGTTTCGGGATCAACTCCAACGCCGACTTGTGCCGCTTCGCGGTTGAACATTGCATTTATTGTGGAGCTTTTGCCAACGCCAGTAGCACCAGTTATTAAAACGTTAGCTTTTTTCTCTCGTTGTTTCATAAAAATTGCCAAAATTTTATTTTTTTCTTTTTCGTCCAAATCGGTTGCATTTAGAATCGCTTGCTCTATTTTGTCATAACCTGTGTTCATTTGGATTCTCCTATCATTTTTTATCAAATGCAAATTTTTAATTGTCAATTCGCATTACCAGTCAAAAAGGCTGCCGATTATATCGCCGACAAATTCGAAAGTATCGCTAACAATGTCAACTGCGGTATCAGCGACATCAAAAACTACATCGGTTGCTGTATCGAGAACATCAAAGCCGAAATCGGTAACTGTTTCGAGACCGTCCAAAGCCAAAAAAGCGGCACCGCCAACAAGCAGCCCAGGAAATCCAAAAATGCTGCCGCCGTCATCATCTCTTGACCAGCTTGTTTCGTTGCTGTTAGATACAACGCTAACCCGCTTTTCTTCTGGGATTTTGTCAATCAAATGGCACAGCAACGTTGAAACATTGTAGGATTTCTCCTGACTTTGTCCACTTTCCTTGTAACCCGCAGAATATGCGATTGGCGTAACTTTAACTCCTGTTGTTTCGAAAATACGCTCGCTGATTGATTTCACTTTTTCGTTGATTTTCTCCTGCAACGGAGCAAGCGGCTTGTTGTTTTGATAATCCCAATATTTGCCATTAAGCAGTGCGTCAACTTGGTTGATTCCTATCAGAAGACGTTTATGTTCGCCAATGCACGGAATTATCACATTTGTAACAAGTTCGTACGAAGTGCCTAAATCCTTGCTTTTGCCGTCAAGCAATAGCAAAACAACGTCAACTAAAAGATTGCCGTTCTCGTCTTTTTTGGCAAGCAGGTCGATTATATTGCGTTTGTGCTGCTCGTCGTTTTCGCTGCTATCGCCTAATCCTGGGCTATCCCACAATGTGAGATTGTCCAGTTCAAATTTTTTAATTTGCATTGTTTCGGGCCCAACGCCAACGCCAACCTTGGCAACTTCCATGTTAAACATTGCATTTATGGTGGAACTTTTACCTGCTCCTGTTGCACCAATTATTAAAATATTCGCCTTTTTATCACGATATTTTGCCAAATTTGCGAGGGCTTTTTGCTGTTCCTCGTGCGATAAAGCAGAATCGTTGATAATAGCTTGCTCAACTTTTTTGTAACCTGTCATTTGTTTTCTCCTATCATTTTTACGTCAATCAGTAGTTGAATTTATATATCGTTTTTGGTAATTGCCGTAGGGGCGGATATTATCCGCCAGTTATGACTTACGGGCGGATAATATCCGCCCCTACATTTTTAACAAATGCAATTTTTCAGCTACTGATTCGTATATTTTTATTTTTTTTATTATTAAAAAAGGTCAAAAATGCCGTCAACGAAATCAAAAACTCCGTTAATGATGGTTTCTGCACCAATAACAAGCCCCGCGAGACCATACATAACTGCACCGACGGCGGCTTGACCTAAATAATCTAATAGCCCGTCATTACTTTCCCACATTTTTCTGTTGTTATTGGATTGCGTTAAAACGACTGCTCGTTTTTCATTAGGAATTTTCGCAATTAAATAATGCAATAATTTGGCTAAATTGTAGGGTTTTTCTTGTGGCAAACCTTCCTCCTTAAAACCTGCGGAATATGCGACAGGTTCAACTTTAACGCCCGTTGATTCAAAAATACGTTGACTAACGGAATCTATTTTTTCGTTTATTGTGTCCTGCAACTTTGGAAGAGGCTTGCTGTTTTCGGAATCCCAATGACGATTGTTTAGCATTGCATCGGCTTTGTTTATGCCTATTAAAAGGCGTTTCGGGTCGTGCAAGTTGGGAATAATCACAGTATTGATAAGTTCGTAAGAAGTACCCAAATCTTTGGTGCTGCCATCGAGCAAAACCAACACAACGTCAATTAAAAGGTCGCCGTTTTCGTCTTTTTTGTGGAGCAAATCGGTTATATTTTTGCTGTGCTGGCGGTCTTTATCTTTGCCATCGCCTAAACCTGGGCTATCCCACAATGTGAGATTACCCAACTTAAATTGAGAAATATCCATTGTTTCGGGATCAACGCCAACGCCGACTTTGGCTTTTTCCATGTCAAACATAGCGTTTATCGTGGAACTTTTGCCGCATCCCGTTGCACCTGTTATTAGGATATTTGCCTTTGTATGTTGGTGCTTAATTAAGGTTGTTATAAATTTACGTTTTTCGCTTTCGGTTAAATCTGGATTTGTTATAATGTCGTTTTCAATTTTTCTGTAATCGGGATTCATGTAAAGCCCTCCTTTTATATTTAATTTATAGTAAATCAACTTAACAAAAAATGCGGGCGGATAATATCCGCCCGTTTTTCTACAACAGCTTATTTTTAAGTTGTTTGAATATATTTATAAATTTTATATTTTTGCAATAAAACAAGCCATTATTGGCTCTAAGGCTCTAAGGCTCTAAGGCTCTAAGGCTCTAAGGCTCTAAGGCTCTAATATAATTATGACATAAATATTTTCATTTGTCAAGTATTTTGGAAAAAATTTTTTGAAACAATGCAAACGATAAGAAAACGGGCGGATAATATCCGCCCCTACGATTAAGCGATTTGTATTGGCAGGCGAATCCGCCTGTTTTTCTACAAACAATTTTCACTACTTTGCAACTTTCTTATTTTTGCGATGAACAATCTTTCTAAAAATAGCAAGCCCAAACCGATAAACAGGCGGTTCCATGCGATTTTTCACATCTATTAAACTGTCCATTATTTTGATATTTTGCGGACAATGTTTTTCGCATTTGCCGCAACGCACACATTTTGTTACTGAAGACGGATTCGCCGATGTTGCCGACATACTTTGCGCATATTGACCCATTCCCGCCATGCGACCTATTGCAAACGAAGAGTTGTACCCAGCAAATGCTCCTGGAATATTTATATTTGCAGGACACGGCAAACAATAATTACAGCCTGTGCAAGGTATCTTGTATGATTCGGCGAAAACTTGAATTACTTGATCGATAACGACAAGCTCGGCGGCTGTCATGCTGTTTATTTCGGTTTGCGTTGCAAGCGTAGTATTTTCGGTAATTTGTGCAACTTGGTTCATGCCAGATAAAACTAGCGTAACTTCTGGTTGGTTCCACAGCCAGCGTAACGCCCAAGCGGCTGGCGTTGCGGTTGCATTGTTTGCTTTCATTATTTTGACAGCTTTTTCGGGTAATGCGTTCGCCAAACGTCCACCTAAAAGTGGCTCCATTATAAAAACGGGCATTCCTTTGCTGTGAGCGTGTTGCAAGCCTTTTAGTCCAGCTTGATAATTTATGTTTACATAATTATATTGAATCATGCAAAAATCCCAGTCGTACGAATCGGTTATGCTGATAAAGTCATCCGTTGCACCGTGAAACGAAAAGCCAAATTGCTTTATTTTCCCTTGCTGCCGCTTTTCTTCTGCCCATTGCAAAACGCCCAAATTTTTTAGACGGTCAAAATCCGATTGATTGCACAACATATGCAACAGATAATAATCAATATAATCGGTTTTAAGCCGTTCTAATTGCGTGCTGAAATATTTGTCAAAGTCTTCTCGTTTTTGGCACAGGAAAATTGGTAGCTTTGTCGCAATGTAAACTTTGTCGCGAACCTTGTTTTTGTCCAAAACGTAGCCCAACGCAACTTCGCTACCTGGATATATGTAAGCGGTGTCAAAATAATTTATGCCGCTGTTTATTGCCGCCATAATAACCTCGTCGGCTTTTTGCAAATCCACTTTTCCGAGCGTTGCAGGCAACCGCATAACGCCCATTCCCAACGCCGATAACTCGTTATTTGATTTTTTGTCCTTGCGATATTGCATAACATCAACCTCCAATTTATAGTTTTACCATATCGACCAACCCAACATAAATCGATTAAGTAGCCAAATTAGCCCGCTTGCAGAAACAACAAACATTATAATGCCCGCAATGGGCTTTCTGTCGGCGAAAATTCCCAAAAATATGAAAATTGGTACAGCCACCAACATATATCTAATTCCGCTAAGCAACCACGTTGGCGAAAACGATACAAATGTATAACCCAATGCGTACGCTATGTACATTGCGGGAATTTTTTGCGGTTCGGCAACTTCCGCTGTTTCGGCTTTTTCTTCCAATTTTTCGCTATTTTTCGGGATTTTTACGGTAGTTGCATAAAATATTGCCCACAACGCAATAAAAAATGCCGCTAAATTTCCCACAAAAGTAACCAACGCAAAATTATCATTAAAGTTGTACAAATGCGTAAATTGTGCAGATATTGTTGTTCCAAAATATTGTGCTTGCTGGCTCCAATGATTGCGCTGATAATCCAAAAATTGCAACGGATTTCCAGAAATATACCAGTTTATCGCCAAATATATACCCGCACCAATAAGCATTGTAAACACCAACGAAACTTTTTTCAGTAAAATTTCGGAAAAGTTCTTCCAATTTTTATTGCGAATTAGGTCGAAAATTTTGTAATGCGTGATAATTTCCACCAAAGCGACAACGAGAAGAGTAATGCCGACCATTCTAGTCAATATTGTCAACGCTCCTGTAATGCCGACTAATAGCCATTTGTGAGTTCTAATAAAGTACAAACAAGCAACCGAAGTTAGTAACATCAAACTTTCTGTCATTGGTATTCCGAAAAAAAACGCTGGCGGCGCAAACGAAATAAACGCAACCGTCCACCAAGCAACCGAATCGCCAAAATCTAGTTTAACCAAACGATACAAAAGTGGCAACCCAAAACTAAACGCCAAAAACGAAACCAAAAACGCCGCCGTTTGCACGTTCGGAATAACAAGCGAAAACAACCTTACAATGTACGGATAAAGAGGAAAAAACACCAACAATAAATTTTGCTCATTTTCTTCCCAACCATAACCCACGGTTGCAATGTTTAGATAATGTCGGCTGTCGCTGCGGACAAGTTGGTCAAATAAATTGACAATGCTAATGCTTTCGTCGGAATTTTGCATTAGAGCAATATATGCAACTGTCCACATGAAAAATCGAACTGCCAACCCAAAAATGAACACCTTAAATTCTGGCTTGGTAACGAATGTAAAAAATGCGGAAAATTTACTAAATTTTCCTGCCCGTCCGGCAGGCGGGTGCGAAATTTCTATAGACGAAAATAAGCCGCCCTCTTGCAATATGCGAAAAGACATAAGCAAAAATATTGCCCAAAATATTATCGATGTTATTGTTGCCACTATAAAGCCTAAATTTCCCATTTTGATGCTCCAATCTTGTGAAAAAGTAAATCAAATTTAACAAAAATGCGGGCGGATAATATCCGCCCCTACGGTTGGCGGTTTGTAGGGGCGGATATTATCCGCCCGAAATTTCCCCATTCGAATATCTACAAACTG
>WRKG01000164.1 GCA_009778185.1 Bacillota bacterium | reverse complement strand
CTAAATCATAATTTGGTAATAAATCACAATTTGGCAATAACATTAACGTAGGGGCGGATATTATCCGCCCGTTATGGCTTGCGGGCGGATAATATCCGCCCCTACGAAACACCGAAAATCCGAAACGCCGAAAATCCGAAACGCCAAAAATTCGAAACATCGAAAATCCGAAACATCGAAAATACGAAACGCCAAAAATCCGAAACACCGAAAATCCGAAACATCGAAAATCCAAAACACCAAAAATCCGAAACGCCAAAAATCCGAATAAACCTCACTCCACCAAATCCAAAACATACTGATCAAGCCCAGCGCCTGGCGGAACCATCGGAAAAACTTTGTCGTCAACATCAATTTCGCAATTTATTACAACTGGCTTTTTTAGGGACATCGCCTCTAAAATTACTGTGTCAACTTCTTCTGGTTGGGTTATGTTGTAGGCTGTTGCGTTATAGGCTTCTGCCAGCTTTACAAAATCGGTTGTTTTCGTTCGCAAATCGGTATGAGAGTAGCGTTTTTCGAAGAATAACGATTGCCATTGTCGAACCATTCCCAAAACGTGGTTGTTAAAAATAACGGTAATCACGGGCAAATTGTACTCGACAGCCGTTGCGAGTTCGATGTTATTCATGCGAAAGCAGCCATCGCCAGCTATATTAAACACAGGAACGCCAGGATTTCCCACTGCTGCACCGATTGCCGCACCGAGTCCAAATCCCATTGTGCCTAAACCGCCCGAAGTTATAAACGTTCGCGGTTTTTCGATGTGCATATAGCGGCAAGCCCACATTTGATGTTGACCAACTTCAGTAACGGTAATTGCGACGTTTGCGGTTAGTTCGCTTAAACGTTCGATTATATATTGCGGTTTTAGGGTTGTCTCGGTTGTTATAAAATTTGTGGGAAATTTTGCCTTAAGTTGTTTTGCAAAATTTAGCCAATCCGTGGCTTTTTTCGGAGTTATCAATCGATTTAACCGAGCCAAAGCGGCTTTTACATCTCCAACAATGTGATGGTGCGTTTGCACATTTTTATTTATTTCGGCGGCATCTATATCTATATGAAGAATTTTCGCATTAGGAGCAAATCGGCTAATATTACTGGTTACACGATCGCTAAACCTTGCACCTACGGCAATAAGACAATCGCAATCGGTTGCAAGCGTGTTCGATGTTGCAGTTCCGTGCATTCCGATTGTGCCAACATGGTGCGGATGCGAGTACGGAAATCCGCCAACGCCCATAGCGCTAGTACAGCAAGGAGCATCTAAAAGTTCAGCAAATGTGATTAACTCGGCGGTTGCGTTAGCACTGATAATTCCTCCGCCAGCGTAAATAAAAGGCTTTTGGGAAGAATTAAGCAATTCGGCGGCGGTCTCCAAGGTTTGTGCAGTAAGATGCAATATTTCGGGCGTTATTTGTTGTGGCGGTTTGTAGTGATATTCCGTTGTGGCGAGCGTAATATCCCGCGGAATATCCACCAAAACTGGACCTGGACGACCTTGTGCGGCAATATAAAATGCGTTGCGAATAACATCCGCCAAGTGTTCGACATCTTTAACGATAAAATTATGTTTGGTAATTGGCATTGTAACGCCAGTAATATCAATCTCTTGAAAGCTATCTTTGCCAAGCAGTGGCAAGGCAACATTACCAGTAATTGCCACCATCGGCACAGAATCCATATAAGCCGTGGCTATTCCTGTTACAAGATTTGTTGCACCAGGCCCGCTAGTTGCCAAACACACGCCAACTTTGCCCGTTGTCCGAGCATAACCGTCCGCCATATGTGCCGCACCTTGCTCATGCGAAACCAAATAATGGTCAATCTTATCACTATACCGATAAAGTGCATCATAAATAGGCAAAACCGCCCCGCCAGGATAACCAAAAACCGCTTTTACCCCCTGCTCCAACAAACACTCCAACAATATCTCTGCTCCACTCAACTTCAAAACAATCTTCCTTTCTAAATATCACAACATTAAAACCGTGGGCGCTGCCCACACCCGCAAGGAACGCGTCCCTTGACCCGCAAATTTTTATTTGGCAGGGTTGATAAATTATTTTTAACGACCATTTGGCTTTTCGTAGGGGCAGATATTATCCGCCCCTACAACATAATCATGTTGACAAAACTGCACCTTTATCTGCACCTGTAACCAATTTTGCGTATCTTGCTAAATAACCGCTGGTTATTTTGGGATTTGGCGGTTGCCAGGTTTTGCGGCGATTTTCTAGGGTTTCTTGTGATACATCTAAATTTATTGTACCTGCATTTATATCGATAATAATTGTATCGTTTTCTTCGATTAGGGCAATGTTGCCGCCAGCTTGAGCTTCTGGCGAAATATGCCCAATGCACGCGCCACGGCTTGCACCCGAAAATCTGCCGTCCGTTATCAGCGAGACATCTTTTCCTAAGCCCATTCCCATTAGTGCGGAAGTTGGACCTAACATTTCGCGCATACCAGGTCCGCCCTTTGGACCTTCGTATCTAATGACAACTACATCGCCAGGTTTTATTTGGTTGTCAAAAATTGCGGCAACACAATCTTCTTCGTTTTCGAAAATGCGGGCTTTTCCCGTTACTTTCAACATGGATTCGTCCACCGCCGAGCGTTTTACCACACAACCGTTTGGTGCAATATTGCCAGTAAGTACCGCAATTCCGCCAGATTTTGAATACGGATTATCTATTGGGCGAATAACTTCGTGGTTTAGATTTTTTGCGTTTGAGATATTTTCGCCGATAGTTTTACCGTTGACAGTAATGCAATCTTTGTGTAACAAGGCTTGCAGTTCGTGCAGAACGGCGTGAACTCCGCCAGCCCAATGTAAATCTTCGATATGCGATTCGCCTGCGGGGGCTAATCGGCACAAATTGGGCGTTCGTTTGCTAATCTCGTCCGCCAAAGATAACGGCAAATCAACCTGGGCTTCGTGGGCTATTGCTGGCAAATGCAGCAAACTGTTTGTGCTGCAGCCTAAAGCCATATCTAAAGTAATGGCGTTTTCGAAGGCTTGTTTTGTCATAATATCGCGCGGCTTGGTTTGGGATTTTAGCAACTGCATGACGTAAGTTCCCGCCGATTTTGCCAATCGAATACGCTCGGACATTACCGCTGGAATTGTTCCGTTTCCTGGTAAGCCCATTCCTAAAGCCTCTGTAAGGCAATTCATGCTGTTTGCCGTAAACATTCCTGCGCACGATCCGCAAGTTGGACAAGAATTATTTTCAAATTCCTGCAAAGTTTCGGCGTTTATGCGGTCGGCGGCAAAAGCGCCAACGG
The DNA here is from genome assembly GCA_009778185.1 of Bacillota bacterium. Lineage (GTDB taxonomy): Bacteria > Bacillota > Clostridia > Lachnospirales > WQUN01 > WRKG01. Next base: position 5,496 of record WRKG01000164.1, on the reverse strand, counting down.
CTTCGAAAGTTTTCGACAGGCTTACATAAGATTTATTTGCTCGACCAGCCAACATTGGACCGCCACTTACGAAAATTGCAGGAACGTTGAGTCGCGCCGCCGCCATGAGCATTCCTGGCACAATTTTATCACAGTTGGGAATAAACACCAGTGCATCAAAAGCATGAGCAGTTGCCATAGTTTCGGCAGAATCCGCAATAAGTTCGCGGCTTGGCAACGAAAACTTCATGCCAATATGCCCCATAGAAATACCGTCGCAAACGGCAATAGCAGGGAACTCCATGGGCGTACCGCCAGCCGCCAAAACACCTTTTTTTACAGCATCGGCAATGGTATCTAAATGAATATGCCCAGGTACAACTTCATTTTGCGAGTTGACAATTCCTATAAGTGGACGAGAAAGTTCTTCGTCCGTGTAGCCCATCGCTTTGAATAGTGAGCGGTGCGGCACGGTTTGGTTGCCTTTTTTTACTGAATCACTTCGCATAAAAAAACCTCCTTTTGGGGATTGTATCACAAAAAAAATTTTTTTTCAAGGGAAAATTTGTAAGGCTACAAAAAAGCCCAAAATATCGCAAAAAAATTTCAAAAGACAAAATAAACCCTATTTAGGACAAAAACGCGCACAAAAAAAGCATATATTGTATTATTAAATCAATCAGCAGGGAGCAACGAAATAGCTAACTTACAGCCACGATAATCGATGCAGCACTTTCGAAATGGAACCCTCACGCATTTGCTAAAGTAACAACGATACGTTCTCAAATACGCAGCAACGACATCTTATATACACAGCAACGATACAGCACACACGCAGCCACAATGTAACATATTCGCAGCCCGCTCTTTGCTGATTAACTACTGTCCTGGAGTAGCAAAAAATTTCCTTAATTTATGCTTTGGTAGTAATAGATATGAAAATTCAAAATGTTATGACTGACTAATTGACACCGTACCTCAGGAGTGCGGTGTTTGATGAAAAAGATGAAAAAGTGAAAAAGTGAAAAAGTGAAAAAAGTGCTTGAAATCCTCTAATTTGCGTAATAAATTTGAGTTCATGAAAACTAGATAGTTCTTAATCCCTCTAAAAAAACTGGCTCTTTTGGGCTAGTTTTTTTGTTAAATAGATTTAACAAAAAAATTTACACCAAATAAATTTTATGCTATAATAAGCTAGGATAAAATTCACTCAATTTGAAAGGGTTGATTTTTTGGTAATAACGTACGAAGTAGGTAACTCGGTGTATCTTAATATAACGAATATTTGCCCGTGCAACTGCAAATTTTGCTTGCGAAATGAGGGCGATGGCATTAACCCAAACGAAAGTTTATGGCTAGAACACGAGCCAACTTTAGAAGAAATTATATCCGAACTAGAAAAATTGGATTTTACCAAGTACAAAGAAGCGGTATTTTGCGGCTACGGCGAACCCACCGAACGCCTGGACATTATGCTAAAAGTGGCTACTTTCCTAAAAAGTCATTTGCCGATACGCCTAAATACCAACGGTTTAAGCGATTTAATTAACAAAGATAAAACCGCACACAAGCTAAAAGGCTTAATTGATAGAGTTTCCATTAGCTTAAATGCTCCCAACGCTAAACTTTATAACTCGCTGTGCTTGCCAATGTTCGATGCAACCGCCTTCGATGCAGTTATTCAATTTGCCAAAGATTGCAAAGAACATATCGCCGATGTAGTAATGTCGGTAGTTGGTAGCACGCTAACCGAACAAGATATTGCCGAATGTACCGAATTATGTAAATCGCTAGACATATCTTTGCGAATAAGATAAACTTAAAATTAAAGTAAAACTTACCCAAAGCAATAAAAAAATAGCGGGTCAAGGGCGCGCGCGTCCTTGCGGGGTTTGGGGCAGAGCCCCAAGGTCCTAATGTTCGAAGGAGGATTTTTATGAAATTAGTAATGGCAGTTGTGCATGACGAAGATGCGTTTCATGTGTTGGATTTGTTGGTAGAGAAGAATTTTAGTGTAACAAAGTTGGCTAGTACGGGTGGTTTTTTGCGGGCTGGCTTTACAACTTTGTTGAGCGGTGTGGAAGATAACCGTGTATCGGAAATAATAAGTAGTATCGAGCAAAAGTGCAAAAGTCGCAAGCAGATTACTTCCGTTAATGCAACGCACATAAACGTAAGCGAAAGCTATGTTCCCTATCCTGTAGAGGTTACGGTTGGTGGCGCAACAATTTTTGTGCTTAATGTTGAAGAATTTAAGAAGGTGTAATTTTGGAAGTAAAAATTTCTGAAATTTTGGCAGCCCGTTTTAACGAAACTAACAGAGTAGAACAAAAGCCAATAGAAGAAAGTTTTAGCTTTGTGCTAAATAAACTTAGCGATGGCAGCTTGGTCAGCCGTTTGCAACATCTTATCGGCGAAATTTCCGATAGAGGCAAACGGCTCGCTCGCCACATGGACATCGGCGATCTTAAAGAATACCGAAAAATGGTAACCAGCTTTATTAACGAAATTGTTACCAACTCGCACGAGTTTAGCCGCGAAAATTTTTTGGATAGACGCGGCAGACACCGTGTTTACGGAATCGTCCGCCTTATCAATAAAGATCTCGATGACCTTGCCCAGGAACTTCTCAAAGTTGAAAAAGACCATCTCGGCATTCTTGCTCTTATCGAAGAGATTGAGGGGCTTTTGATGGATATTTTAGTGTAGCAAAAATCGGTGAACCTATGTTTGATAATATTATTGGAAACGCTCCTACAATAAATCGCTTGCGAACCGCTGTCGCAAACCCTAGCCACGCTTACATTTTTGTCGGCGAAAAAGGAATGGGCAAATTGGCTCTCGCTAAATCTTTTGCACAAGCCTTGCAATGCGAAACTAACTCTGCTTGCGGCAGTTGCTTATCTTGCCGAACCATTAAAAGTGGCAATAATCCCGATATTCTCTACGTTGCCGCCACTAAAACCAAAACCATCGGCGTTGACGATATTCGCAACCAAATAATTTTGCCGATGAGCGAAAAACCCTTCCGCAACAGATACAAAATTTTTGTTGTGGATCAACCGCCCACTCCGCAAGCCCAAAACGCTCTTCTTAAAACGATTGAAGAACCAGCCGATTTTGGAATATTTTTGTTCTTGGCGGAAACTACAAGGGCTTTTTTGCCAACCGTTTTGTCGCGCTGCGTTACGCTAAAGTTGCAACCTTTAACCGATGCCGAAATTATACAAACGCTCCCAAAAGTTAAGGCGAATGCCGCCGTTTTAACGATTGCTGGCGGAAATCCCAGCAGGGCAAAAGATTTGCTAGAATCGCCCGACTTTGACAATATGTTCAATCTCGCTAAACTTACCGCCGATAAATCCGATAAAATGGGCGTTGTAGAACTTTTCGACCTGTACTCAAAATTTGACAAGTGGAAAGAAAAAGAAAATATCCAAACTTTGCTAGATTTGCTTTATTTGTGCTGTTCGGAAAATCTCCGCCAATCGCAAAATCCCACAAAAGAGTTGACAAAACTGGATGCCATTTTCGCCGCAAAAAAAGCCTTGCAATACAACGGCAATTTTCAAATGACAATAGAAACTATGTTACTAAAAATGAGGTAAATTATGGAAATAATAGGTGTTCGATTCAAAAAAAAGGGCAAAATTTACTATTTTAATCCCGTCGGACAAGAAATTGCACCAGGAACGCCCATAATAGTGGAAACCGTCCGCGGCGTGGAATACGGCACAGTTGTAATTGGCAACCGCAATGTTGACAACATTGAAATTCCCGTAAAAGATATTATCCGCGTTGCAACCGACGAAGACAACCGCACAGAACAGCTAAATTGCGAACGTGAACACGAAGCGGTCGATTTGTTTTTGCAAGAAATTAAACATCACAATTTGGATATGAATTTGGTTGACGTTGAAATAACTTTTGATTTTACCAAAATTATTTTTTATTTTACTGCCGACGGTCGCATCGACTTTCGCGAACTTGTCAAAAGTTTGGCAATAATTTTTAGAATGCGAATTGAGTTGCGGCAAATTGGCGTTCGTGATGAGGCGAAAATTCTCAATAGCATAGGAATTTGCGGGCGTACTTTGTGCTGTGCAACTTTTTTGGACGATTTTCAGCCTGTATCAATAAAAATGGCAAAAGACCAAGGGCTTTCGCTTAATCCCACAAAAATATCTGGCTCGTGCGGACGGCTTATGTGTTGCCTAAAATATGAGGAAGAAACCTACGAATATTTGATTGCAAAATTGCCCAATATTGGCGACATTGTGAAAACCGACCAAGGCAACGGCGAAGTTGTGGCTACAAATGTGTTGGGTCAAACGGTAAAAGTTGCGATAAAACAGCCAAAAGATGTATTGACTATCGTAGAGTTTCCCGTATCAGAGCTAAATTTGCCGAAAAAAACTTGCGGTAAAAATGCCGAAAATTGCGAAAAATGCCACAAATAGCCCTAAACGTAGACGAGAGAATTGACGATTTGCAATGTAGCGGTTTTGGGATAATTCAAAGCACAAGCGGCTTTCGTTTCGGCGTTGATGCCGTTTGTTTGGCAAATTTTGCAACCATAAAAAAGGGCGAAATTGTCCTAGATTTATGCACAGGAACAGGGATAATTCCAATTTTACTAGCCGCCAAAACGAAAGCCGACCATTTTACAGGCTTGGAAATTTCCGAAAAAAGTGTTGACATGGCGAAACGCAGCGTTTTGCTTAACTCGTTAGAAAATCGTATAAGAATCGATTTAGGAGATGTTAAAAATGCAACTTCGCTATACAAACCAAGCCATTTTGACGTTATAACGGTAAATCCACCATACATAGTGGCAAGCGGCGGAATCCCTAGCCAATCCAACGACAAGCAAATAGCGCGGCACGAGATAGCTTGCACTCTACAGGACATAATAACAACAACCGCCAAATTACTAAAGCCTGGCGGACGGCTTTACATGGTGCATCGTCCGCAACGTCTACCCGAGATAATCGACAAGCTAAAGTCCGCCAACCTAGAGCCCAAAACCCTACAAACCGTACAAGCCACGCCAAACCACAATCCATCCCTAATCCTAATCGAAGCCATCGACCACGCAAACCCAATGCTAAAAATTAAACCCACGTTGCTTCTCGACAGGCTAGAAAAGCCAAGTTTTTAGGTCAAAACCTTGGGGCGCTGCCCTCCACCTGCCGGCGGACAGGCAAACCCCGTTCGGAGCGCGCCCCGAAACCCGCAAATTTTTTACGCCGCGGGGTTGCTTATGGTATTATTATAGTGAATTTCGAACAACATAATAATACGCTAGTTGTTGAAATAACGGGCGGATATTATCCGCCCCTACAGCCGACAATTTCGTAGGGGCGGATATTACCTGCCCATCTAGCAGGCGGGTCCGCCCGCATTTTAGTAAATTGAATTGTAATAAAATTTTTTGAAAGGATTGACAAATATGCAAATTTGTGGTATCATTAGCAAGCACAGCACAGCACAGCACAGCACAGCACAGCACAGCAC
>WRKG01000163.1 GCA_009778185.1 Bacillota bacterium | reverse complement strand
TCAAACGAAAGTAGTCGGCAATTTGACCAAATCGGATGCGTTGAATTGGGAATGAAACATAGAGATTTATAATTTCTTATAAGTTTTCAGCAACGGTTATGAATGATATGGAAGTATTATTAGAACGTGCTATGCAAATATGGGAAGAGAGAGGGTTCTTTGAAAAAAGGGATGAAGAACTTACGGCACAAGTTACAGAAAAAGTTACCGCACAAGTTACAGAAGAAGTTACCGCACAAGTTACAGAAGAAGTTACTGCACGAGTTACAGAAGAAGTTACTGCACAAGTTACCCTAACAAACGCCTTAAATACAGCAAAAAAAATGCTGTCATTTGGTATACCAATCGAACAAATATCTGTAATAACAAATTTGCCCATTGAAACAATAAAGGAGTTGCAATAAAATATGGAAGTATTGATAGAACGAACGTGCTATGCAAATATCGGAAGAGAGAGGATTCTTTGAAAAAAGGAATGAAGAACTTACCTTAAAAAACGCCTTAAATACAGCAAAAAATTGCTGTCATTTAACATACCAATCGAACAAATAGCTATAATAACAGATTTACCCATTGCAACAATAAAGGAACTACAATAAAAAAATGGGGTTGAAAATTTTCAACCCCAAAAAATCACATCTCCAAAACCGACCGAGCCAACCGCAACTCCTCCAAACTAGGAGGCTCGACAGCTGCCAACTCATAAACTTCGCCAATTTCTTGCCATTTGTATTCGCCCATTTTATGAAACGGCAAAACATCAACCTTTTGCACGTTTTCTAGCAATCGCAAAAAATCTGCCATTTTGTGCATATCTTCCATATTATCGGTGTAACCTGGCAATAAAACAAATCGCACCCACGTTACAACTTGCAAGCGTTCCGCTATTTTCAAGGTTTCCAACGTTTTGTCAAGTTCAACGCCCGTTAAATTTTTGTAGGTTGTCGGGTTAAACGATTTTATATCCAATAGCAATAAATCGGCGTATTGTAGGGCTTGCTCTGCGCGGTCGGCGGTCGTGTAGCCAGATGTATCCACCGCTGTGTGAAATCCGTTTGCCTTGCAAGCCTTCAACAGCTCCGTTAAAAATTCCGCTTGCACAAACGGCTCGCCGCCTGTAATTGTTACGCCGCCGCCCGAAAATTTCATGTACGAACGGTATTTTTTTATGTCCGCTATCAACTCGCCGACCGACATAAAATTTCCGTGGTTTGCCTTCCACGTATCTGGATTGTGGCAATATTTGCATCGTAACGGACAGCCCGACAAAAATATAACGTATCGTACGCCTGGGCCGTCCACCATGCCAGCCGTTTCTATTGAATGCACATATCCCTTTATTTCGCTGTTGTATGTCATTATAACCTCTCGTGGAATGTCCTGTGAATTACGTCAAGCTGCTGCTCGCGTGTTAGTTTGACGAAGTTTACCGCATAGCCCGAAACTCGAATTGTCAACTGCGGATAATGCTCTGGTCGCTCCATTGCGTCCAACAGCGTTTCCTTGTCAAACACGTTTATGTTAATGTGATGCCCGTGATCGTAAAAAAAGCCGTCCATTAGCCCAACAAGATTGCTCCGCCGATTTTGCTGCTCCGTGCCGAGTGCTTTGGGAATTATCGAAAATGTATACGAAATGCCGTCCAAAGAATACTCGTAAGGCAACTTGGAAACGCTCGCCATTGAGGCAACCGCGCCTTTTTTGTCGCGCCCGTGCATGGGATTTGCCCCTGGCGCGAACGCTTCGCCAGCTTTGCGCCCGTCTGGCGTTGAACCCGTAACTTTGCCGTAAACTACATTAGATGTTATCGTAAGCACCGATAAAGTGGGCATTGCGTTGCGATACGTTTTTTGCCGCTGAATTTTCTCCATGAAATTTTGTACGATGTTGTGCGCCATTCCGTCAACTCGCTCGTCGTTGTTGCCAAACGCAGGATAACTGCCCTCAACTTCGTAATCCACAACAAGCCCAGCATCGTTGCGAACGGTTTTAACGCGCGCATATTTTATCGCAGAAAGTGCATCTGCAACCACCGACAAGCCCGCAACGCCGCAAGCCTGTGTTCGCAAAATTTCCAAATCGTGAAACGCCATTTGTAGGCTTTCGTAGTTGTATTTGTCGTGCATATAATGGATAAGGTTCAAAGTGTTGATATAAAGCCCTGCAAGCCAATCTTGAATTTGGTCAAACTTGCGAGTAACTTCGTCAAAATCCAAATATTCGCTTGTTATCGGCGCAAATTCGGGAGCAACTTGCACGCCGCTTTTTTCGTCGCGACCGCCGTTTATTGCGTACAGCAAGCATTTTGCGAGATTCGCGCGTGCGCCGAAAAATTGCATTTGCTTTCCTGTTCGCATTGCGGAAACGCAGCAGGCAATGGAATAATCATCGCCCCAATGTCCGCGCATTAGGTCGTCGCTTTCGTATTGAATGGAGCTTGTATCGATGGAGGCTTGTGCGCAGAACGTTTTGAAATTTTGCGGAAGATTTACGCTCCAAAGTACGGTCAAATTGGGCTCTGGAGCGGGTCCGAGATTGTACAGCGTATGCAAAAATCGGTAAGAATTTTTTGTAACCAGCGTTTCGCCGTTTTCGCTCATTCCGCCGATTGCCTCGGTAACCCAGGTTGGATCGCCCGAAAATAGGGCATTGTATTCAGGAGTGCGTAAAAATCTAATCATACGTAACTTCATAACAAAATGGTCGATTAACTCTTGTGCTTCAGATTCAGTAATAGTGCCGTTTTGCAAATCTCGTTCAATGTAAATATCTAAAAAGGAGGAGGTTCGCCCAAGGGAAGTTGCCGCGCCGTCCTGCTGTTTTGCACTTGCCAGATAGGCAAGATACGTCCATTGGATGGCTTCTTTGGCGGTTTTGGCGGGTTGAGTAACGTCAAAGCCGTAAGCTGCGGACATTTCTTCTAATTGCTTTAATGCTCTTATTTGTTCGCTAACTTCTTCTCGTAACAGGATAGTTTCTTCGTTGAAAACAGGTAAATTAAGGCGTTCTAGCTGATTTTTTTTATCGGAAATAAGAAAATCTGTACCGTAAAGAGCAAGCCGCCGATAATCGCCGATAATGCGACCGCGCCCATAAGCATCGGGCAATCCAGTGATAATGCCAGATTTTCGGGCTGCTAGCATTTCGGGCGTATAAGCGTCAAAAACGCCGTCATTGTGGGCTTTACGATGTTTCGTGTAAATTTCTTCAGTAATAGGGTCAAGCGAATATCCATAATGTTCCAATGCTTTTTTTATAACTCTGATGCCGCCTTTTGGCATTATAAGCCGTTTTAGTGGCTTGTCTGCCTGAAATCCTACAATTTGCTCTAAATCTTTGTTGACATAGCCCGCGCCGTGTGAATTTATTGCGGCTGGGATTTTCGTTTCTGCGTCCAAAATTCCTTTTTCGTTTTCTTGTTTGGTAAGTTCGCAAACTTCCGCCCAAAGTTGTTTTGTGCGATCGGTTGCAGGGGTTAAAAAGGTTGAATCGCCGTGATAAGGCGAAACGTTTAGCTGAATAAAATCTCTAACATTAACTTCATCGTTCCAAATTCCTTCTGTAAAGCCATCCCATGCGGGAAAATTTGTTTTTTGCTCAAAACTTAATTTCAATTTTGTTCCCTCTTTCTTGGTAAATTTTTTGAATAACATAATTGTTGCAAACATAATTATATCGTTAAATTTGGAAAAATACAAGGGTTTTGAAAAATTTATTTTCAACAAACCAAAATAGCCTTTGGCAAAATTTCAAAATTAACTTTATTTTGCCAATCGTACAAATTGCCGTCAACGCACAATTTTTGGGGATTTTGCGGAATAATACTAACTTTTTTGCATTCAAAATATGTTACTTCTTTCAAATTTACGTGTTTTTCGAGCAACATTACAGGAAAAAGAGTCAACGCTCTTATTTTGCTCATTTCGTTTACTAGGCACAAGATTATTTTGCCGTCCGTCAAAATTGCTTGCGGAGCAACACGAATTCCTCCGCCGTAATACGAACCATTGCAAATTGCCGCTAAAGTAAATTTTCCTTCGATATTTGTGTTTTCGTCAATATTTACGGATAATTTAATATTTTTGTGCTGTGCAATGCTGACAAAAGCCGCCAACAAATAGGCGTTTTTTCCCAAAATTTTTTTGAAAGGAAGAGCATTTTTTACGATGGCTGCATCTATTCCGCAGTTTGCAATATTGAGAAATACTTGATTGTCAGATTTTATTGCATCCACGGCAACATAATTTTGGGTTGTCATTGCTTGCAAGCAATCCAAAAAATTGTCTGTTTTGCCGATAAGTGGCTTAAGCGACCGCTTAAAATCGTTCCCGCTACCACGAGATATTATTCCGAGGGGAATATTACATTTATTTTTATCGGCTAACATTCCAGTAACAACTTCCTGAAGAGTGCCGTCTCCACCAACGCAAATAATACCTTTGCTGCCGTTTTTGCAAATGGTTTTCGCAAGCTCGGTAGCAACTGTATTTTTTTCGGTAATTATTATATCGATATTCAAATTTTTGGCGGTCATAAATTTTTTTATCTCGTCCGCAATTTTGGGAGCAGTTCCGCGACCTGCCACGGGATTTATTATGCAATGATACATTTTTTGTCCTTTCTTATACACTAAAAACCGTGGGCGCCCGCCTGCCGGCGGGCAGGCTGCCCACACCCGCAAGGACGCGCGCGCCCTTGACCCGCGTTTTTTGTTAGGTTATTTCTACATATAGCACGCACAACTTTTTACAAATATATTTTACTACAAAAGCAACATAAATGATATAATAAAGTAAACAAATAAAAAGATAGGAGGTTGGCAAAGTTTTAATTTTGCAATTTTGCCAAAATATATGGAATATATGTACGAAACACATATGCACACATCCGAAAGTAGCGGATGCGGCAGAAGTACCGCACAAGAGCAAGTTTACGCCTACAAAGAACGAGGTTACGCTGGCGTTATTATTACCGACCATTTTCTTAATGGATATTCAACTTGTCCTCGGTACAGCGATTTTGATTGGCACGAAAAAATTGAGTATGTTGTAGCAGGATATTTATCGGCAAAAAAATTTGGCGATTCTATTGGGCTTGACGTTTTTTTAGGCTGGGAGTTTACTGTGCGTGGCTCCGATTTTCTAACTTACGGACTCGACATAAATTTCTTGTTAGCCAACAAAGACGTTGACAAACTTTCGGTAAAAAGTTACAGCAAACTAGTCCGCGAAAATGGCGGGTTTTTAGCACAAGCACATCCGTACCGCGATAAACCTTACATAGAGCATAAATTTCCTGTTGATGCTAGTTTAATTGATGCGGTGGAAGTTTTTAATGCGTCCGATGTAATTTATAGCACAAATAATCCGAACGAAAAGGCGGCAAATTTCGCCAAAAAGCACAAAATGCCAATTCAGGCGGGCGGCGATTCGCACGGTGTAAATGATAATCCTAGCGGCATAAAATTGGCAAAAAAAGCCGAAAATATTTATGATATAATCAACGCAATAAAAAATAAAGAGGTAACTTTGATAACCTAAAAGGAGCATTTAACTTGAAGATTTTTTTTGCATTTTTTTTACTTTTGATAGTAACATCTTGCACGCCGCAAGTTTTAGGGCCGCCGCCAAATGAAGTTGTCGCTACTTTTTTGGGACATCTGCAAGCAAGCGAATATTACGAGGCGGATGCTTTTGTAATTGCCGAATCGCCCGTCTCGTTTCAAGATGTTGAAGAAGAATACCGTGGAATTTTTCACAACCTAACTTACGGCGAAATGACGGAAATTATCAACGGAAATTACGCAACCGTAACTGTAAGCATCACAAACGTATATTTTACAACGCTAATGGATAGCATTATAAACGAAATATTTCATCTAATTTTTACCGATATTACCGATGTTGAACTTACCGAAATTATCGAAACTATGCTTATCGAACGCCTAAACTCGGATACTTCGCAATACGACCGCTTAACAACCGAAGTTACTGTAAATTTGATGGTCTTCGAAAATTATTGGCGAATTATTATCGATGAACCCTTTGCAGATGCAATGACTGGCGGTTTGCTAACTTTTGTTGCCGAAGCTCAACAAAGTTAAAATATCGCAATATTTATTCTTTTAATGAAAGGTTTACTAATGGAAGAACATTTTGACATAAACGGAACAGTTGAACGAATTATTTTTCGCAAAGCCGAGGACGGATTTACTGTAGCTTTAATGGTTGCACAAATGCCCGATTCTAACGAAGAGGAATCGGTTATTTGCACAGGATATATTCCCGAAATTGAGGTTGGCGAAAATTTGTTAATTACAGGAAAATGGACAAATCATCCAAAACATGGGCAACAAATATCTATTATATACGCAGAAAAACACGTTAAAACTACCGCCGATAGCATGGAAAAATATCTTGCGAGCGGCATAATCAGCGGAATAGGACAAGCAATGGCAAAAAGAATCGTCGCAACTTTTGGCGAAAGTACATTCGATGTAATTTTGGAAACGCCCGAAAAATTAGCCGAAGTTCGCGGAATAACGCCAGCAAAAGCCCAAAATATAGCCGAAGTTTTTCACTCGAAAGCCGAACAACGTAAAACAATGTTGGCTTTGCAAGAATACGGAATTTCCCCAATTTACGCCATGAAAATATATCAACGTTACAAAGAGGCAACTTTGAGCATTATAAAAAATAATCCCTACAAATTGGCTGATGATATTGACGGAATCGGTTTCAAAAAAGCTGATAACATTGCACAATCAATCGGATTTAGCTTTGCCGAACCCTTTAGAATCGCCGCTGGAATAGTCTTTTCCCTAAAAGAAGCGGCATCTAACGGACATATTTTTTTGCCATTAAGTATGTTGGTTCACGAAGCAACCCAACTTTTGCAGGTTGACTCCAGCATAATAAGCAACGTTATAAAAAAAATGCAAATGGAGCAAACTTTGTATTGCGAAAGTTTTCAAGACGAAACCGCTGTTTTTTTGAATTATTATTATTATTCCGAGGTAAATGTTGCTCGCCGATTATTCGAACTGGCTGAAGTTGTTCCGCAAAGTAAAAAACAATCCATTCGCCAAATAGCCGAAGAATCCGCAAAAGCCTTTGAACAAGAAACAGCAATGCAACTTTCCAAAGATCAGTTTGATGCTATTGTTGAGGCAAACTTAAACGGCGTTTTGGTAATTACAGGCGGTCCAGGCACAGGAAAAACCACCACAATAAAAACGATAATTCAAGTGCTTTCTAGCCGCGGGCTTAACATTGAACTTGCTGCGCCAACTGGCAGAGCCGCCAAACGCATTGCCGAAACCACTAATCGCAACGCAAAAACCATCCACCGCTTGCTAGAGCCAATGTTTTCGATGGATGACAGCCGCCAAACTTTCCAACGAGATGAGGATAATCCCATCGAAACCGATGTTCTCATTATTGACGAGGCATCCATGATAGATATTTTTTTAATGAACAGTTTGCTAAAGGCGCTAACTCCAGGAACGCGCCTTATTATGGTGGGCGATGTCGATCAGCTACCACCAGTCGGTGCGGGAAACGTTCTCAAAGATATTATTGCAAGTGGCTGCATTAAAGTTGTTCGCTTAACCGAGATATTTCGGCAAATGCAAAACAGCGCAATAATAATGAACGCACACAAAATAAATCATGGGGAATATCCCGTATTAAACGAACGGGACAACGATTTTTTCTTTATAAAACGCAACGAACAAGATAGCGTGATTTCCGAAATTTTAGACCTTATCAGCAAAAGGTTGCCAAACTACATAAATATCGATAGCTTGGATATTCAAGTTTTAACGCCAATGCGAAAGTCCAATTTGGGAGTTTTCAAACTTAATCAATTTTTGCAAAGTTATCTAAATCCTGCATCCGCTGGCAAAAAAGAGGTTGAATTTAGGCAAGTTATTTTTCGCGAAAATGACAAAGTTATGCACATCAAAAATAATTACGAACTTGCTTGGCAAATTTGGGACGAATTTAACAACGTAGTTGACGAAGGTAGCGGCGTTTTTAATGGAGATACTGGCAAAATTATTGAAATTACAAATACCGTGCTTATTGTCCTGTTTGACGACAATCGCCGAGTTGTGTACGATATTTCGCAAATTGGCGAATTAGAATTAGCGTACGCAATAACCGTGCATAAATCGCAAGGCAGCGAGTATCCTGCTGTGATAATTCCGATACACAGCGGTCCAAGTTTGCTGTTTAACCGCAATTTGCTGTACACCGCCGTAACGAGGGCAAAAAAATTATGCGTTATTGTGGGAATCCCGCAGGCTTTATTTAGAATGATTGACAACAACCAGGAATTATTGAGATATACGACATTATCGCAACGTATACAAGCGGCGTTTGGCTGATTGCCGAGCAAAGTTGCAAAAAATTTTTTGCATAGCCAAAATGGATTAAAGGTTGATATTTCTCATTTATATTAACAAAATTTAATTTGACAAATTTAATTTTGTGTGATATTATTTATTTTAATACTAGATTATAAAATTGGGAGGTTAAAAGTATGGGAAGAGCTGGCAGAGGTGGCGGCGGTTCTTATGGCGGCGGTGGTCGCAGTAGCGGATCTTTTGGAGGTAGCGGACGTTCTAGTTCGGCAGGTCGTGCAGGACGCGGCGGTTCTCCAATGGGAGGAAGTCGTCCTAGCAGCGGACGTTCGGGCGGTTCGGGCGGCGGATTTTCTTCGGGTTCACGGTCAAGTGGCGGCGG
>WRKG01000162.1 GCA_009778185.1 Bacillota bacterium | reverse complement strand
GCCATTTTCGGCAGACCGAAAAAGTAGACAGGTAGCACAAAGCCCACCGTTTCGCACTCGTTCGGCACGTTTACGTCCGCACCTTTGCAAATTGCCAAAATCTCGCAATCGCCCAAGGCTTCCGCAATATATTTCGCCGCTTTCAGGCTGTTTCCAGTGCCTGTGAAAAAGTAAATCCGATTTTTCATTTTTGTTGCTCCTTTATGAGTAGAGTTTGGCGGCGGTTGTGCCACCAACTATATATAGTATAACAGAGAGGTTGGGGCTTGTAAAGACTTTTTTCAATTTCCTCAAATATAAAACAAGCTGCAAAGTTTTCTTCTGTCTGCGAAAAATTTTTTGAAATGTTGATGTACAAGATAGGCAACAAAAATCCTAAATTCTAAATGATATAATAAAATAACACAAAGAATGATAGAATAGTTTATTTCGTTTATATTCATCCGATTTTTTGATTAGCATTAATCACAGTAATGATAATTCTGCTCGTTTTCGGGGCTAATTGCGACAATTTTTTCAAAAATCATGCCAAAATATTTGAACAGAGAAACTGTAGAACAATCAAAAAAATAATGAATTGCACAAAAAAGGACAAAAATTTTACATTTCGCCCTTTTTTGAAATTCTATATATGAAAACTTTTCTCGGAAAATATAATTCTTTGGCGTTTTCGTAAACTTTTATTTCCGCTTTTTAGCAAATAATCGGTACTAACTCCGAAAATTTCGCTTAACTGTACAATATTCTCCAAACTTGGCAGACGTTCTTCTCGTTCCCATGCAGAAACCGATTGCCTCGATATGTACAATAATTCCGATAATTTTTCTTGCGACATTCCGCTTTGCTGACGGATAAATCGAATTTTTTCTCCAATTCTCATAAAATTCTCCTTTGCATTGGGGACTGATGTTTTTGCTGTTCAGTCCCCTTTTTGTTTGGGATATTTTATATTGTTAATCGAAACGCCCAATTTTTATGACAAAACTATCCATTTTAATAAAGTTTGATTTTTATTCTGTCCAGTCTACGTAAACGTTGACGTTTTCGGTTCTGTCGAAGTTTAGTTCTAGTCGTATTTGCCCAGGCAAAAATGCGTCCAAAGTCAAAAAGTTTCCGATATTTTCATCAGATCCGTTTGATAATTCCCAGGTTTGTAGTGTTTCTCCTTGCGTTAATGTCAAGGAAACTGTGCCGCTTGTCATGCCAGATTGTACGTGAAAGGCGGCTAATTGCTCGGCTGTAAGTGAAATGTCGCGCCGTCCGTTGCCGCGCAGACTGTTTGCTGTAATTTCCCAAGTTGTGAGGGTTCGTTCTTCGTTTAATCCAGATTCAACCATCATTGTCCAAACACTGCTAGTTTCGCCCAAAGCCCACGGAATACAGCCTGTTACGCCAATCATGCCAAATATCAGCATAATCGCAAGCAAAACTGCTTTTTTTGCTAACTTTATCATTATGATTACCTCCAAAATTTTAGTTGCGGGCGGATTTTGCACCGCCCACACTTTTGCAAGCCGATTTTTCGCTTTATCGCTCGCTTTTGGCGAATATTCCGCCAATGCTAATCCCAATAAAAAGTGGAATAAAAGCACCCAAAATTACTCCGCTGATAATTTCCGATAAAACTTCATTTTCGGAAACATCTAGCACAAACGCTGGAATCACAGCCCGCAGAACTCCTGACAAAATCGCCAACAAAACGAACAGAGTAACCGCAACCGTACGATTTTTTATTTTTATGCCAATCCCAGAATCTTTCTTGATTAGGAGAATGACAACCGCAACCAGTGCGGTAGTGCCAGCCGATGCCGCTATGGGAACGACTGGCATTAGCGTTTCTAACATATTTCTTCATCCTTTCTTGGGCAATCGCCTTGCGAAATGTGGGCTGCGGTGGGCAATTTTCCAAAGTTAAATTTCAAGCAAAAGTATTTTATAATGGGCAGTTGCGAATGTAAAGCACATATTGCGAGCATTTTCCGCAAGCGTATGTTGCGTTGGTTTTGGCGGGGTTTCCGCTTGATAATTTTAGTATATCGCAATTTTTTGGCTGTGCGAGATGTTGTAATAATTAGTTTAGTTGTTGTAATAATTATTTTTTTGCGGAAAAATTTTGTTGCGAATAATAAAGTGCGAACGTAAAAAACGCTGTAATTTTGGGATTTTTGGCGAAAATTGGGTGCGAAAATTTTTCTTGACAAATCGTAACAGGCTTGATATAATGATAATTGTGAAAGGGCGATATTTATGTTCAAACTGGAATTTTACAAAAATAAGCAAGGCAAAGAACCAATAAAGCAACTTTTAGTCAATTTACGCAAAAAAGCAAAAACTAGCAAAACCGCTAGAATAGAACACAAAAAATTAATTGCCTACATACGTGCGCTAGAGCAAGACGGCACACAAATAGGCGAACCCAAAGTTAAGCATATTGACGGCGATATATGGGAACTTCGTCCGCTGGCACACCGAGTATTTTTCTTCTGTTGGCAGGGCGACACATTGGTATTGTTGCATCATTTTATTAAGAAAACTCAAAAAACGCCAAGCCGAGAAATTGAAACGGCACGGCGAAATATGAAGGATTTCATAGAGAGGAACATGGAAGATGACAAAAAGTAGTAGCAGTTTTAGGGATTATTACAACGAATTATCGGCGGAAGAACGTGCTGAAATTGAAATTGAAACGGCTCGTATTTTGGAAAGGGCTAGATTAAACCGTGAAAACGGTGGACTTACATCACGCAAACGCCCAAAATCAAGAATCAAACGGCAACTTAATTAACAGCGAAACCAAAAGCAACAACAGGGCGACCGCTCGCAACATGGTCGCCCATAACAGCCAAATATTTTTTTATAAAACACTTGACAAAATCCAATCGCCATGTTAAAATATAAAACACTTGCAAGATTTAACTTTGCCGCATTTTCGCCTTTTCAAACCTTGCCAAAACATCCAAAGGTGGGCTAAACCATGCTAAACATCGCTATTTGCGACGACGAGATAAATATCGGTGCAGAACTAGAACGCACTTTAACGGACATTCTCGATACACTTAACATTAAACATGAAATTGATGTCTTTTTAGGTGCAACGGATTTTTTGCGGCATTTCGGCAATTCCGCTAATTTTGCCCCTTTCGCTACGCATTACGATTTGATTTTTTTAGATATTATGTTTGCCCAAGAAAAAATTGACGGCGTGGAAATCGGAAAACTAATTCGTAACGATAATAATATATCGGCTATCGTGTATATATCTTGGGAAAAAAATTACGCAATGGAATTGTTTCAAAATCGCCCATTGGATTTTCTAATAAAACCGATAAAATCCGCTGAAATAGAGCGTGTGGTGCGTACATATCTAAAAATTGCTGGATATATGAACGGCAATTTTACCTACAAAAAAGGGCGTGAAACTTTCAAATTGCCGATAAAATCCATTACGCATTTGGAAAACAGGAAACGCAAAGTTATTCTGCATCTCGCAGACGGCACGCAGGACGAGTTTTACGGCTCGCTAAAACAGCTGTACAGCGAGCAGTTGAGCAAATTTGATTTTTTGTTTATTCATGCTTCCTATGTGGTCAATTATGATTATGTAACCGCCGTAAAATTTGACCAAATGACTGTGGTTGGCGGTTTGTTGCTACCAATTAGCCCAAACAGGCGTGTTGAAATTAGAGCGGCTTATACCGAGATTTTGAAACGGAGACGATTGTAATGTGGAATTTTTTATCTTATATTTTAATTTCGATGTTGATGTTTTTTGCTGTATATAGGTTTACACGACTTTTTTTTGATACGAGAAAATCTTCGAATATATTTTTTGTGATTTCGCATTTTTCGTATGTGCTTGTTTTACTTTGGAATTGGGATTTAATTTTTTCAAATTTTCCGCCAGAAATTTCCTTTGAAAATCCCAATGTTGGAACTTTGTACTATGGTGTGATACAGTTTCTGAAGTTTACATTGCCAACTTTTTTGATAACTCTTAATTATGAATCTTCGAAAATAAAGCGGCTTGCAGTTGCCAATTTTTCTACTATTTTGTTGGAAATTTTTATCGGATTTAGCAGTAATATATTTATGATTTTCTTTCCAGTATGGGGCGGCGCATGGATTTCGTTTTTCTCGGTAAATTTGCTGCACAGTTTATTGTGGTTTCATATTTTGCTTACGATAATTCAACGTTTTACGGACAAAAAAGCCGCCGTGCTTGTTCCGCACGCATTTTGGTATTTGGTGTTATTTTTCTCGTTAAGCACATTTCTCAGTTTTATGTTGGGAAATTTATTTGCACATTCTTTGAATATGTTGTTTTTAGGTTGGATGATAGTGGCGTTAATTGGCGGTATTTTGCTATTTGTGCTGTACAATTTACTTGGAAAATCTCAGAAAAATGCAATAAAAGCGGCAACTTATGAATTAGAACGAGAGAATTACAGAGTGCAACTGCAACTAATGCAACAATCAGCAGAACGCACAAAAGCAATAAGGCACGATATGAAGTTACATTTATCGGCGATAGCTGGCTATACAGCGGAAAACCAAGCGGCAACCGAATATATAAACAATCTTTTGGGCGAAATTTGCAAGCAAGAAATATACAGCGAAAGCGGCAATATAGCCTTTGACAGCGTGATAAATTTCAAATTAAATACCGCTGAAATCTCGGAATTTAATCCACAGATAAGGCTGTTAATTCCGCCGACAATATCCATGGAAGTTGCGGATATTGTAACAATATTGGGAAATTTGCTAGATAACGCTTTAACAGCAACTGCCGCAACCGCTGAAAAATCTCTTATTTTAGATATTGAGTTAAGCAGAGGAGCATTGTTTATAAAAGTGGAAAATAGTTTTTGCGGAGAAATAAAATATTCGTTGGGCAAAAATGGGGATTCTCGGTATATAGTTTCCAAGAAAGGTGGCGGAAATCATGGGTTTGGCTTGAAGAATGTTCGGCGGTGCGTGGAGAAGTATGATGGCGAGTTGGAAATTTTGGTTGATGGTGGGGTTTTTTCGGTAGTTGTTGTGGTTTATGTTGGGGAAAAATAAAATATCGGATTGCTTTATATTTATATGCGAAAAATTCCAAAATAAATTGATATGAGAGAAAACGAGCGGACCCGCCTGCTGGACGGGCAGGTAATATCCGTCCACATTTTAACATTTGTAATATTGTAATTTTACAAAATCCCCATACAAAAAATTTACTAACAATATAACGAATAGGCGGAAAATCGAGGACAATTATCTATAAAATTATCAAATTTTGAAAAAATTTCACAATTTTCTCTGAAAAATATCCCAAAATATCAAAAAACTGGATAGAAAAATCTATCCAGTTTCAAAAATTCGCTATTTCTCATTTTAATTATTCCAAACCAAACTCGCGCCGTTTGTTAATCAATTCACGATTTATAACTATCGAGAAATCTAGCAAAGTTTCGCGCGGGTCAACATTTTCATTGATAACTCGCCTTATCGCGTTTATCAAATGTCTGCCAACGTAATATCCGCCTGGAACTTCTGGAGTTCCCAATGTCCAGTAGCGTTGCTCGTTGAGAACCGTTAACTGGTCGGCGCTCCAGGGCAAACTTTGAAATGCCTCAAGGTTGGCGGTTGGAAAACGCGCCGCCGCGCCCATCACCGATTCCAATTCGCGGGCAAAGCGAAGTTGCGTTTCCGCCTCTGTCCACCATTGCAAAAATTGCCACGTTTCGTTTGGTAGCTCGGTTGCAGAAATCATTATCGCTGCCGTTCCCCACGAGGGAACCATATGGTTGACAGTGCCGTCTGGCTGCACGTAACCTGGCATTATCGCAAAATTCCACAAGCCCTCAATCTCGGGAGCAAACACGCTGAACGTGTTAAACATTGTAAAATCGGCGAACCCAATCGGCATTTCTCCACTGCGAAAACGGTTGACAAAATTGTAAAATTGCGGGCTGCCAAAATGCGTAAAAAATCTCGTGAAAAACTCAAAGGCTTCGATTGATTCGGGATTATACAAGATTGTCCGTGAAAGGTCGTCATTATACAAAAATCCATCTCGTTGGTACAGCTGCGTTAAAAAGCCAGAAATATCTGGGTTCATGGCATCGCCGACTGGCGGAATCCCCACAGCCATGTTGTTGCGCTGCAAAATTGGCATCATTGCCAAAACGTCGTTCCACGTTCTGGGAACTTGCAAGCCCAAATCGGACAAAATATCTTCGCGGTAGAACATTAAGCTGAAATTTTGCGTTTCTGGCAATGCGAAATAGCCGCCCTGAAATTCGAACGGAACTAACGCACTTGCGGCGAACCGCTCCGAAACCTGCCAAAACTCGGGAAATTGCGTAAGGTCAACGGCGGCGTTGCGGAATGCGTAGTTTGCGGGATCTTGCACGGGCATACTCAAAACGGCATCTGGACCAATTCCTGCCACAACCGCTGGCAAAACCGCAGTATGAGCCACTAATCGCAAATTTACGCCAATCCCATAATTCGGCACAAAAGTATCGTCAATCATGGATTTCAGCACGGTTGCTTGATCTCGCCCTGTCGGAATCCAAATTTCGATAACGTTGTCGCCCTCGTGAAAATCGCCCAAGCTGTCAAAATCCATGGTAAAACTGGCGGCAAAGGCTGTTAATTCGTGGGCGGCACGGGTGAAAAACGATTCATTAACCGTTGGCAACTGTGCATCTGTTCCGCTTATCACGAAAAAGTCAATGTCCAGTTGTCCCTCCGTAAGCAACCGCGCAGAATCGCCCAATGCAGAAACATTCATTTGAAAATTAGCAAGTTGCAAAGGAATCCGCTCTGGGCGTGTGTAAAATGTGTCCAACTGGCGAACGATTGTCGATACTACCGCTGTGTTTTCGTTGCGTTCGCCCAAAAAGTCCTCTAAATCTTGCAAAAGTCCGTATAAAATGCCTGTTTCCAAATAAATCATGTCCATAACGTGCGGAAGAAAATAGTCAACCCTATAATCTCGCAACTGATCGGGATTGGGACCAGTTAGCACAAGAATCTCACGATAAATCTCGTTTAATCGGTTGACACTCGCCAAAAGTGAATCAATCAATTCGCCCAATTCTCCCAAAGTTACGTACATTCTAAAGGTGTTCACGCCAGCGTGCATGGGAAAAAGCAAGGCATTTCCCTGTTCGTCCGCAAACGTGATAAGTTCCCAGCTATTATTAAACAGGAACGGCACGGCGGAAACCTCGGCAAACGGCACTTCGCCATTCAAGAAAACCGAGCGGCTAGAGACAAATCCGCGGTTGTAATTTTGCCGCGCCGAAACCGATATGCGGTACAAGCCGTCTTCAGGGACTTCGAAGTCCCATTCTATCCACTGCCCAGGGATTCGCCACGGTTGACCGCCAATCATGTTGAGAGTAATTAGTGCGGCACTCGGCGGATTTGTTATTCCGCTAGAACTATCGAAAAGTGGGAACAAGCTAGGCGCAGAGCGGACGGTAGAGTGTTCGCCCTCAACTTGTAGCAAAAAATTGGCAGGCGCGGCGGGCAAATTTGTGGTGGCCATAAATTCCGCAAAAGTCGGCGGAGCGGTTATCGGTTCAATGGACAAACTCCGCATAACAAGCGGTTCGTTTAGTCCTGTCAACGTAATTGTGTTTTCGCCAGCTTGAAAATAGAACATATAAGGGTCGACAAAAAAGCCGAGCCTATCGCTAAGGTAAATGCGTTCCCAGCGAGGCAACTCAATTTGCGGTGGACGAATCTGATTGCCACGATTATCCGTGCGAACGCCGATAGGATCCGAACCCCAAACACGGTGCAACGTGATTAAATCTGCTCCAGTAAAGGGAATTTCGCCGTTAATACGCAATTCGCGCGTGATGTCAATTCCGCGTGCAAAAATGGGAAAATATTCTATTGCGATGTTGTAAAGCCCTGCTTGCGGGACGTTCACGGTAAACTCCACGGTGGATATTTCTTCCGTGAAAAGTACAGCCGATTCGCCCTCAAAATTGGGTACAACATCAAAGCCAGTTCCAGAGGGATTAAAAATGTCAACCTCTATTGCGGCTGTGCCTTGCGGCGTATTTGCGTGATGTGCCAAAAAAGCGGCGTAACTTCCCTCTTGTAGCACGACAGGCGGAGTAAAGGCAGCACCCACGCGGCTTGTGAGGATAAGCGCATCATCTCGTAACAGCATAAAGACGATAAATCCGACAACTAGTATGAAGAAGATTATGAATTTTAGTTTATTTTCGGCAAAATGCTCTGAAAAAGTTCCGTTCATGTTTTTCCTCCGTTCATAGTTTTATGCACAAGATGTAGTAAAAACTGGATTGTTTGTACATATTGGGTAATAATTAACATAAATTAGAATTTAATTTATGTTATGATTGTATCATATGTACAAAAATTTGTCAAGTATGTTGGGAAATTTTTGTTAAAACTACAAAATTTCAAATAAATATGAGAATTAAAAATTATTCCAACAAAAAAGCCGTGCAGACACAAAAGCCCACACGGCTATAAATCCAAACTATCCCTACTTAACTTTCAAATTATACCAAGCTTTCAACCCAGGATACTC
>WRKG01000161.1 GCA_009778185.1 Bacillota bacterium | reverse complement strand
ACGGTATTTCCAAAATAGTATTTGCTTTGCAAGGTATTCAACGTGATTTAAGATGGGGCAACCGCAATTTATCAAATGAGGTTTTGCAACTTAAAAACTTTTTGAAAGATGTTGCTAGAGTATCTGAAGAGGCGGAAAATAATGCTTATAGGATTTTGGCAGGGGCTAGTCCTGAGGAAATAAAAAGGGCAACCGATATAATAAAAGATTTGCTCGCAAAAGTTCCACCAGAAATATTAAAAGGAATTTTGCAAGGTGGAAAAAACATACTCGATTTTGCAAATTGGCTTAAAAATGCTACTTTAGATGAATTATTTGGGGATTTACTTGGGGGTACTTGGTATGAACGTCTTGCTAGTGCTTTTGGTTGGTCTCAAGATATTTCCTCGTTCTTAGGCATTGTTGCAAGCGCTCACAATCCTGGTAGCAAATGGGCAGAACTTTTTGATTCTTTTAGTGATTTAGGAAGTAAGCCTGTAGGTGCTGGAAACATTAAAATTCCATGGTTATCATTTGCTATTTCAGGCGTAACTAATGCTATAGATTTCGGAATGGGCATAGATACTTTTGGGCAAGCGACTGCTGACTTTTTAGCCGATGCTCTTGCGGCAGGTGCAGGTGCGGTAGCAGGTGGATTAGCAGGGGCATGGGCAGGGGCTGTGGCTGGAAGCGTTGTACCAGGTATTGGTAATGTAGTTGGTTTTGTTGGAGGGTTCGTTGTAAGTTTTGGCGTTAGTTTCTTTTTCAATCAAACACCGTGGGGGCAAAACATAAAAGAAAATGTAGGAAACTGGTTTGACAACAGAGTAAAAGATGCCTCAAACTTGATTGATAAAGGCAAAGAAAAAGTTAATGACTTCTTCAACAACGCTAAAGATTTTGTAGGAAACATATTCCGCCCCCAAGGAAACGTAAGTCCAAATTGGGCATTTTAACAGCCCAACCCACCCTAAAGTAGGAGGTGCTAAAAAATAGCTGATTTTGCAATAAAAACAGACGAACTAGCGGAAATTGCCCGAAAAATAGGCGATATTTCCGATAATTTTAACAACCAAGCTAGACGATTGAGGGGCTTTAACGGTACTTTAGATACCCAAAAAAACAAGGCTCTTTCCACAATACAAAATAACGCAGCGGTACAATCTAAAGCTATGCTAGAAATTGGCGAAGACCTAAAATCAATACAAAATTTTTTGGAAACCGTTATCAACGAAACCGAAAACGCCGAAAATATAGCTAACAATTCATTGACCGCTCTCGAACAACGTGAACGTCTACAAGCTGCTCGCCGTGAAAATCGTCAACAACAAACAACAGCTTTTAGTAACCAAACTACTGGTATAAACGACCGCAATCACGTAGGTTTTACCGTGCGCGGCTAACTATTATTTTATTAACCATCAGAAAGGAACAAAATCATGGAAATTAAAGAATTATTGCCAATAGGCACTGTAGTATTATTAGAAGGTGGCGTTAAAAAGCTAATGATTTTTGGCGTAAAACAAACCGATACGCTAGAAGACGGCACAAGCACCGATTACGACTACATCGGCGTTTTATATCCCGAGGGCAATATGGGCAAAGAATACCAATTTTTATTTAACCACAAAGATATTGCCGATGTCGTTTTCAACGGCTTCGAAGACCAAGAACGGGATAACTTTATCGCTGGTTTAGAACAATATTACCAAGAAGTTAAAAATGCCGAAAGTGGCGAAAATGCCGCACAAACTGACGAGCAAAGCTAATGGATTATCTACTAAACATCGGAATTGCTATAACCGCAACTGCTGTTGTTGGTGCAATTATTACGGCGGTTATCCTAAAAATTTACGCCGTAAAGTTAAATAGAAAGCTAGATTCAGAATATGGAAAACTCTAAAATTATTGCGGATATTTATAGCCTAAACGAAGAAATTGGTGCTGGCGGCGGTGGCGTTGTTTATCTTGCCGAACATTTGCGGCTTAACAAAAAAGTTGTACTAAAAGCCGACAAACGCACTCTTCCCACGGAAGAAATTACCCAAACAGGTACTTCGCAAACCGCAACCGCTCGGCTTGCCAGTTTGCGCCGCGAAGTTGACGCTCTAAAAAATCTCCGTCATAGCAACATTCCGCAAGTGTACGACTTTGTTGTCGAAAACGAAACCGTCTACACCGTTATGGATTTCATCGAAGGAAACAGTCTCGACAAGCTAATTAAAACAAACTTCCATTTTAGTCAAGCGCAAATGCTTACAATCGCTCGACAATTAACGGAGGCTCTTGTTTACTTGCACAGCCGACCGCCGCACGGAATTTTACACGCCGATATTAAACCCGCCAACGTTATGATTACCCCGCAAAACGAAACTTTTCTCATTGACTATAATATTGCCCTTGCATTGGGCGAAGACGGCGCTATTGCTGTTGGACGTAGCCACGGTTACGCATCTCCCGAGCATTACGGCGTGGATTTTGGCGACCCAAAAGATACGGTAAATATGTATTCTGATAGCTACAGCACAATCGGCACAAAAAAAATTAAGCTAACATCCCAATCAGATATTTATAGCCTTGGCGCAACGTTGTACCATTTGGTTACTGGCGAAAAACCGCCGCAAAACGCTACAAACGTTGTTCCGTTGGAAAAAACTACCAAAAAATGTAATCCAACATTTGCAAAAATTATCACAAAAGCAATGCAACCTCGCAAAGAAGACCGCTGGCAAACCGCCGACGATATGTTGCGAGCGATTAACGACATTCGCAAAAATGACCACCGTGCTAAACGCTTTCGCAAAATTAGAGCCGTTGCAGCAACTTTTTTTGCTGTCCTGTTTTTGGCAGGAATAACAACCACAATTTTTGGCTTGCAACAACAAGAACAGCTGCAAACCGCTTTTCTGTTAGCTGAACAATCCAGCACAGCACAGCAAATGGGCGACCGCCAAACCGCCGTGCAAACGGCTTTGGATTCCTTGCAAATTCGGCAAACTCCGCAAGGACAACTTGCCTTGACAAACGCCCTAAATGTATACGATTTATCTGACGGATTTTTGCCCCATTTAATTTTAGATTTACCTGGTAATCCGCTATTTTTGCAGATTTCTCCGTTTTCTGCTATAAATACTTCCAATATTTATGCCGCAGTTGTCCACCTGGGAAATGTAACCGTGTTTAATGCACAAACTGGCGAAATTTTGGCAAATTTGCCAACCGTAAATTCTGCATTGGCGGAGGTTCGGTTTTTGGCAAACGATACAATAATTTTTGCAGGCGAAAATGGCTTAACTTCCTATAATTTTGCCACTAGCACGACAAATTGGCAAGCCGCCGAACTAGCCACCGCAATAGCAATATCTGCGGATAATAGCACGGTTGTCAGCATTTACCGAGATGAGCCTTTTGCAACGGTTCGCAATGCCGCAAACGGCGACTTTATATCGCAAATTAGTTTTGGTGGCAAGCATCAACGAGTTGCTCCCAATGATATTTTTGCCAATCCGCAGGAAAATTTGCTTGCTATCAACAGCGACGGCTCTCTTGTGGCGGTTAGCTTTGAAAATGGCGAGTTGTGGTTTTATGATGTGGCTGCTCCCATAAATAGCAACCAGTTTTTTGACGAAACATCAGGGTTTATCCACTTTGACGGCGGGTTTTACCGAGATTATTTTGCCTTTTCGGCAATATCTCAAACCGATTCGGCTTTTCTTGTGCTACACACGCCAACCTGGGAAGAAATCGGCGGATTTCAATCGCAAAATCCATTTTTTGCACAGGCGGACGAAAACGGAATTTTTGTACAAACCGCAAATATTTTAGTGGAAATAGATTTGTCAACAGGCAATCAAATTCCGATAGTAACAACGCCGTACAACATAACCGCCTTTGATATAACCGAAAACAACGCAATAATTGCAGTTGAAACACCTGGACAAGGTAGCGAAATTCAGTTTTTTGATGTTTCTGCTAATTTAATCTCAACGCAAACGTTGCCCGCAACAATGGTGCAACTAGCGGAAAATACCGCATTAACCGCCGTTTTTGATACGCCAAATGTTCGCATTATGTTGTTGCAAAACAACCAACAAGCCGATATTTTTACGTTTGATGCGAGTTTTTGGGAAAATCGGCAATCGCAAGCACGGTTGACAAGCGACTGGCAACGAGTAATAATTTACGCAATCGACCAATTTAGACTTTACAATATAAACGGCTCGCTAATTGTCGATATGTTGATTCCCAATACAAGCGAAATTTTTGACCAGCAATTTAGGCGAACCGTGCAAGGCGATTATTTAGAGATAACATACCGCAACGGCACAATAATTGCGTATTCCGCCGTAGATGGCACAATTTTATTTGAGCAAACAAGCGAACAGCCCATCGATTTAACGCTGTTTGAAACCTTCGAAACCGAAACGTTGCGGCTAGAATCTCCGTTGCATAGTCCGCCGCGTGCGTACAACTTGGCAACAGGCGAGTTTATCCGCGAACTTGAACAGGACGCTTTTTTAACATATGTAACACAAACCGAAAATTACGTTGTAACGCAATATATGCGAGCGGACGGACACGTTTTTGGGGTTTTGCTAAACGAAAACGCCGAAACTTTGGCAATTTTGCCCTACTTGAACGATGTTTTGCCCAATCAAAATGGCGAATATACGTTAATTTTTAATTATCCAACTGGTAACTTGCGACAATCTCGCATTTACAATATAAATCAGCTTATGGCAATGGCTGTAAGCGAATAGTTTAAGGAGGATGCTGATAAAATGAAAAAAATGAGCAACTGGAAGAAAAAATTGGCGATTCTTGTGGCGGTAATTTTGGCGGTTTCTACCGTGCAATTAGTGCCTACGGTTTTTGCTAATATGCGTGCCGAAAATGGCGACAGCGGTACAATTTTCTCTCGTTTGGCAAATACGACAAATACGGCTAATAATCCAAATGACGAAAATTATGAAAATGGCGAAAATCCCGCTGATTCAACATTTTCAACCGAACAAAACGATTTAACCGAACCACCACAATTTACAAGTCCGCCAGCAATCGGCGGCGAAGAGGAAATAGTAGATATGCCCACTTTTGACGTTGACTTTAACAACGTAATTTACAATTTGGGTAGACAAGAAATAACCGTTGGCGTTGACATTTTCCGTGCCGAGGAAACTCCTTGGAACTTCAGACTTTTCGACAGTTACGGAAATTTCACAATCCAACTGGAAGACAACGCATTTTTCCCGTACGAAGTGCAATTTCAGTATCAAGGAGAAACGTTCATAGAATGGTTTGAAACGCCACAAAGTACAGTGCAAATTGGCAACCACATTTTCAGCGTGGAAACGGTGCAAAATAATCCTAATTTGTTGCAATCTATCAGCTTAACCATTGGCAACGATATTATTAAGTTGCGTCCCGAGCCAAAAGTGTTTACAAACGAGTTGTTTACACCCGCAACTTTGCTACCAGTGCCGCTTGTATCGTTGCAAACTATCTATTTGGCAGAGTTGGGTTACGATCGGTTGATGTTGCAAAATGTAACTGTATCTCATGTATTAAGTGCCGCCGAGCAGTTTAACGATAATGCTGGCGTTGTTTGGGTTCGCGGACTTGGCAACGATTACAACATAGTTGCAGGCAGCGTATTAGATTTATCCCGCATAACAGGCACAACACAGCTAGAGTTTATTGTTGGTACAACTTTGCAACTTGACCCTAACAATGTTCGTTATAGGGTTAATGTTAATCCCGAGCTTGATGTAATTATTAGAGAAGTTCAACTTTTCGGCGAAGATATGAACGGCGCTCGCTTTGAAATCGCCACAAATACTCCAGAAGATACTTCTACATTAGATACAACTTCAACATTGCAATCTGTAACTTTTGATATACAGCAACCATTGCTTGGTTTTGACAACGTATTTTTGGGACTTTCTATTGACCCAGAATTGCTGAATGCTCCTAATCGTGTTTTGCGTGTTTTAAGAGGAAATTTTGCTACTCCCGAAGCGGCATTAAATGCTCTTAACACAATTTCTGGTGTAGACATAACAAGACAAATATTTAATCCAAATTTGTCAAACGCAAACACAGGATTTGCAATCGAAAATGCAGGAGATCACGTATTTACTTTGTTGTTTGTCGCACAAAATGATTTATCCAATGTTTTAAGTTTGTCAAGGCTTTTTGTATCAATAAGCGCAGAACGCGACAATTTTATTACAAATGTTCGAGCATTTCGAGATATTGGAAATACTCGTACTGTTGTAGCTGAAGTAGAACCAACCGAGCCAACTAGAGGTTTAATTCCCGAACAATCTGCTATTTTTACTTTGGAACAAGTAGATTTTGGCGATCTTTCTAGCCATTTTATAACCTTTGATTTACACGAATCGATAAACCCTGTAAGAGTGCAAATAATAAATGGTTGGTGGGGTTCTGCACAAACGGCTTTAGCGGCTGTTGCAAATGCACCATCTTTAGATGTAACTAGAGATATTTTAATTTGGAATGCGGAAATCGCTGGAAGAGGCGGTTTTCGCCTTACTCACGGATTTAGCCCGAATTTCTCAATAGTTTTTTATGACCATCTTAACCAAGTTATCGGATTTACAAGGTTGACCACTTACATTACCTACTCTGGAGCATTTCCAACAGTGCAAAATGTGCAAATTAACCAATTAGTTGACAATGTGCGAACTCCCGTAGTAAATCAAAATCTTTTTGGTACAGGCGTTACACAAACTGTGAATATTACTAACTTTCCAAGTGCATACAATTTTATAAATCCTCCGCACTTTTTAAGTATAGCATTAAACGAAAATTTGCCAGAGCATACTGATGTGCAAATTGTACGAGGAATTTACGGAAACGCAGCAGCCGTTGCCGCCGCAGTTTCGGCAAATCCTCAACTTAATGTAACAGAAGATATTCTCAATCACGAGGTTGGATTACGCTTGTTGTCCAGTGGCAACCAAAATTTCGGTTTAGTATTTTACAACGAAGGCGATGTTATTGGCTTTAGACAGCTAAATGTAAATATCCGAGTTACAACTCCGCCAGCACCTACTCCAGGAGCAGATCCATACATGAGTATGCGCGGCGCATTGGATAGCAACGGCAACCCAATAACAGACTACTATATAATGCCATATCAGCATGATACGTACTTTTCTCACGGTTTTCAAACTATATTCTTTTTGGACGGCGACCTTGATTTAAGTAATGTTAGACCAGTATTTACCAACCCTGATGATGTCAACGTTTTTGCAGGTACAATCACAGAACCAGGTTTATTGCAAGAAAGTGGCGTAACCGAACGAAACTTCTCGCAAGGACCGCAACAATATGCGGCGTTATCCGCTGTTGGCAGAAGAGGTTTACGTAACTATATAGTAACTTTTGTAAAGTTACATCAAGGCGGTTCGCAACTTTTTGTTAATGGCATAAATGGCCCACAAGGTGCAATTCGTGAGGTTTTCTTAAACTCGAGTAACAACATACACGATATTTTTATTGCCAACATTGGCGACCAACCACTTACAGGACTTAACGTAACGTTAAACGCATCCAATGTACGGTTGGACGAATATTGGACAGTTGGCGGGCCCGGCAATAACACGTTGGCAGCCTTTACAACCACAGAAACTCCTGCAACTGGCAGCGGTTTTTATGGCGAATTGCCCAACGTTGCAAAAATAAGAATCGTCGCCGATGGCGAGGGTCCAATCTTCGGACAATTAAGAATAACAGCAAACGGGCACGAGCAAGTAATTCAAATTACTGGTACAGCTGGCGATCCGTTTATAACTACCGAATTTTTATATGACGGCGTATTGTACGTACCGTATCAATCAGTAATTATGATACACAATATGTATCCGTGGAACAGACCAAGTTTCAGCATAGTTGACGGCAGTTTGCCCGAAGGATTAGTGTTGCGTCCAAGTGGCGAAATTTACGGCGCACCGCTAGAAACTGGCGAGTTTACGTTTACTGTTCGCCTTGATAATAGTCATGCTAGTTTTGCAAGCACCGAGGCAGAGTTTACATTAACGATATTACCAAACTCTAACGCAAACGTATTTGACCAAACCGATGTAAACCACGAAATTATGCAACATTTGGGTACTCCAATAGGCGGCGATGCTCGAACTGGCGGCTTTTTGATAGAAGATCCCGCTGAACAACGCCTATTTTTGTCCGCAGGTTTACACGAAGAATTTATTGATTTTTGGCTGAATGGTACAAGACTTTTGCGAGGTATACATTACGAAGACGAACCAGGTAGCACAAGAATCATCGTTCACGAGCAAACTTTGACCAATCTCGCAAGGCAAACTGGCATAAACACAATAGCAGCCGAGTTCCGCGAAAGAGCCGATGTTGGTACAGATTACGAAGTGGGCGGAAGATTAAACCGTTCCGCACAAAACTTTACCTTTAACAGACCAGCAACTGGCGGCGGCGATGGTGGCGACGGCGGCAACGGCGGCAATGGTGGCAACGGCGACCAAGGCGGCGGAAAT
>WRKG01000160.1 GCA_009778185.1 Bacillota bacterium | reverse complement strand
AGGCGGGTCAAGGGCGCGCGCGTCCTTGCGGGGTTTGCCTGTCCGCCGACAGGCGGGGGGCAGCGCCCCAAGGTTTTGAAATGTGGATTTTTGAAAGGTGGATTTTACCGCAATGAAAAAAATTACAAAACCTGAATTGCTTGCTCCGGCGGGCGATTTTGAAAAATTGAAGTTTGCTATACTTTACGGAGCAGATGCCGTTTATTTGAGTGGCACATCTTTTGGCTTGCGAGCAAAAGCGAAAAATTTTGATAATGCCGAACTAGCCGCCGCAATTTCTTATGCACATAGCAAGAATGTCAAAGTTTACGTAACTGTCAACATTTTTGCCCACAACGAAAATATCCAAGAAATGCAAGATTATTTTGAAAATCTTGCCGAAATGGGCGCAGATGCCTTTATTGTAAGCGATCCTGGCGTTTTTCAGCTTGCCAAAAAAGAGGCTCCTCTTACGGAAATTCACATTAGCACGCAAGCGAACACAACAAATTATGCCAGCGTAAACTTTTGGCACAGTTTGGGTGCAAGCCGAGTTATTTTGGCACGAGAGCTAAATCTACAGGAAATTGCAGAAACACGCAAAAAATCTCCGCAAAGCATTAAATTAGAGGGGTTTGTTCACGGTGCTATGTGCATGGCGTATTCTGGGCGATGTATGTTGAGCAGATACATGACCAACGACCGCGACGCAAATTTAGGGGCTTGCACGCATCCTTGCAGATACGGCTATAAGCTGTACGCCGAGGAAAACTCTCGCCCAGGTGCTTTTATGCCGATAGAAGAACACGCCAACGGTACAGATATTTTCGCTGCAGAGGATTTGTGCATGGTTGGGTATATTCCAGAATTATTGGCGGCTGGCTTGGAAAGTTTCAAAATAGAAGGTCGCATGAAAACGATTTTTTATACAGGATTGACAACGAAAGTTTACCGCAAAGCGATTGACGATTTTTTTGAAGATATGAATAAATATAACGAGAATGTTCCCAATTATGTAAAATTGTTACAAATGGCGAGTCATCGCCCATTTACGACGGGCTTTTATTTTGGCAAGCCAACAAACGAATTTTTGGATATGTCGTACAGCCGCAGCCACGATTTTGTGGGAATCCTTTTAGCACAAGAAAACGGCAAGCTACTAATAGAGCAACGCAACGTATTTGAGGAAAACGATATTTTGGAGTTTATTCCGCCAACAGGAGAAAATTTTTCGCTAAAAGCAACCAACATAACGGACGAAAAAGGCGAATTTGTAAGCAGGGCGAACCGCGCAAGGCAAAAATTAACAATAGATAATCCCACAAACCGCACAATAGAGCCGTTTACGCTGATTTGCAAAAAGGCATTTGACCAAATCGAAAAACCCAACCAAACCGAGCAATTATAAAATGGCGAATCTTGTAAGGTTTATTATTATTGCTATCTGTTTTTTGCTTGCACTGGGAACGGTCAAATTTGCGTACAGCAAAAAAGATTGGGCTTGTTTGGCGGTTGCAATGGCTTTTACAGTTGTATCAGATTATTTTTTGCTATTGACTGATAATTTAGTGCTTGGCGTTGCGACATTTTGGCTTGTGCATACGGTGTATATTTTTCGAGTACAGCAAAAAATTCCAAAAATAACCATTATAACATTGGTGGTTGGGCTTTCGTTTGGGATTTTATTTGTTTGGTTAAATGTCAACAATATATTGGTGTTTTTTTCGGCAATTTATGCGGCTTTATTTTTGCAAAATTTTGTGTTTCATGTGAAATTTTGCAAAAGTGGCAACCTAAATAAAATTGAAAATAGCTATAGCTTACCAAAGGTCAACCGTAAAATAATGCTTGTCGCACTTACATTTTTTGTGATTTGCGATGTCAACGTTTTAATATTTAACATACGAGATATTTTGCAGCTATCGGAGCAAAATGTTGAAAGGGTTTATACTTTAATGTGGCTGTTTTATGTGCCTTCGCAGGTTTTGTTGGGGATTAGTGCTGTTGATTGGAGAAGTAAGACACAAATATATCAACCAAAAAGCAGATAATTACATAAATATTTTACAATATTTTTTCAAAATCAATGAAACAATACATTAAGAATATTTCACATGACAAGCAACAAAAAAATATAGTAGAATTTTGACAAGCATTTAGACTTTTCGCAAGTACAATTCTCAACGGAATATCCGCACTAACAAGCTATGATATGCTTATTTGCTGATTTCTTATTAAGAAATTATTTTAATTAAAGTCAACATATTCCATAATTTTTGCAAGAATAAAACACACAAGCATAGCTAAAAATATACCGCCAAGTAACCGCCCAGCTACTCCATAACCCTCTCCTGCTGCTACCCACTGTAAAAAATTTGGAAAATTTAATATTATAGCTACGACTAGTGCCATAACAATAAGTCCACCAATAAGACCTCCAATAATAAGTTTAATAAAAAATAAAACCTTTTCAATAAAAGTGTCTAATTCACTTTTATGTTTTGTAGTGTCTTTTTCATATTTAGTGGTAGAGGGAATTTTAGAAGAGTCTGGTTTATGGGGTACACGTGGTACAAGTAACATTCCAGTAGCTTTGTCTACACGATAACCGTTTTCCCTATATACTTCAAATTTTTGATTTGATTTTTTATCATTCATTTTTATTTCTTTATTTACTTCGTCAAGCACATTTTCCCATCTATTTTTGCCATTTATTTTACCAAATCTATTTTTGCTATCTATTCTACCAAACCTATTTTTGTTATCTATTTTACCAAATCTATTTTTATTATTCATATTTGCCATAAGAAAATCTCCTTTTCTAAAATTATTTATATTATTAGTTTACCATAAGCAAAATTACTGTCAATGATAATTATACAACTTTTTGATTTACGTAAATACATTAAATTTATCTACCTTAAATTAAAAACAGGCAAATTTATAAAAACCTACCTGTTTTCAACCCTAAATTTCCCAAAACCCACTACAAAATTCGTTCCAAAATTAAATTGCTACGTTCAATAAACTTTGTCATTTGTTCATTTGGCAATGGTTTATGGCTCATCATAGCTAAATCGTATATTTGCCGAGATATTAACTCGGTATCGTCGCGGCGAGATTGCTCGTCTTTTAGCTTAAACAGAGCCTGCACCAACTTGTTCGACCTATTAAGCACCAAAGTTTCCGCATCGCCACCGAACATTCCTTGCAAACTTTCCATTCCGCCGTACGCGCGGCTCATTTCTTGCATACGCCGCACTTGCTCCGAAAGCAACACAACCGCCGATATACTTTCCGATTTCAAGGTTTCTATTTGTACTTTCAAATTTTTGTTCGCCAAAATTTCTTGGAACAGCTTTTCTACTTCTTCTTGTTGCTTGGTTTCCTCTTCGGTAGCGGCTTTATCCTGTTTTAACGCTGTGCTTAAATCGGAATCTATCCTATTAAATTGCACTTCTTTTTCGCGTTCGTAATTTTCTACGTACGAGATAAACGGATTATCCAATTTTGTTGTCAAATACAGGGCTTCAAGCTGTTGCTCCTTGAACATTTTGATATATTGCGCTTGCAGCTGATCGTCGCTTACGTAAAATACCGTTTTGCCAGTTTTTTCGGCGTTTCTTGCTAAAAATTCTTCCAAATTAACGTAATCGCCGTTGGTTGTTTTGTATAGCACCGCCGCTTTTATTTTATCGTAAAAATCCGCCTCTTTTATGCAGCCGTACTTGATAAATGGGCTAATGTCATCCCAATAACTTTGATATTTTTCGCCGTCTTTTTTGTTCAGCGAGTTTAGTTTGTCCGCAACTTTGCGAGAAATATATCCCGACATTTTTTTGACATAACCGTCATTTTGCAAAAAGCTACGCGAAACATTCAACGGCAAATCGGGACAATCCATAACGCCCTTTAGTAGCAACAAATACTCGGGAATTACCTCCTTTATATTATCGGCAACGTAAACCTGATTGTTGTACAATTTAACTTGCCCTTCGATATATTCCAGTTCGTGCTTTAGTTTTGGGAAATATAAAATTCCCTTTAGACGAAACGGATAATCCATGTTCAAATGAATCCAAAAAAGCGGCTCGTTGAAATCCATAAAAACTTGCTTGTAAAAGGCTTTGTAATCCTCGTCAGAGCAATCGTTTGCAGATTTTAGCCACAATGGAGAAGTATCGTTTAGTGGCTTTCTTTCAGCTTTTTCGACTTTTTCGTCTTTTTCATCCAGTTTTTCGCCGTCCGCATCCAAAATTTCGACTTTTTCGGCAGTTTCAACTTTTTCGACATATTCGTCCGTTGGCGGATTTAGATAAATTTCGACAGGAAGAAAGCTGCAATATTTAGTTAAAGTTGCACGCAAGTTAAATTCTTCGAGATATTCGGCGTGTTCGTCGCCCACAAACAGCGTTATTGTTGTACCACGAGATGTGCGTTTGCCGTCGCTCATTTCGTACTCGATTCCGCCATCGCAAAGCCAACGAGCCGCCGTTGCGCCGTCTTGCCACGAAAGCGTATCAATTTGCACTTTATCGGCAACCATAAAACACGAGTAAAATCCCAAACCAAAATGCCCGATAATTTCGTTATCTGCGCCGATTTTATCTTGATATTTCTCCAAGAAAGCACTAGCGCCCGAAAACGCAATTTGATTGATGTACTCTTTAATTTCGTCGGCGGTCATTCCAACGCCGTTGTCTTCGAACGTGATAGTTTTGTTTTCTTTGTCGGTGCGTACGCAAATTTCGTATTTTTCGTCTTTCGGCAGATTGGGAGCCTCGCCCAAATCGGATAACTTTCGCAATTTCAAAATTGCATCGCAAGCGTTCGAAACCAACTCGCGGACAAAAATATCCGCATCCGAATAAAGCCATTTTTTTATTATTGGCAATATGTTCTCGCTATGAATTGACAAATTACCTTTTTCCAAAGTAATTCCTCCTTTTAGTAAAATATTTTCGCACAAATGTGCTACAGTCATTGTACAAAAATTTTGGAAAAAATGCAATTTATTTTTGGATATTTTCAAAAGTTGCAAAAAACGTCTATTTACAAATTTGTATACTCGAACAACTTAAAAATAAACTAATGTATGAGAAAACGGGCGGATATTATCCGCCCGCAAGCCACTTCCAATTTCAAACCTCTACTTCCCAGAAACAGTAACTCCATCAACACAGCACCAAGGCATCAACGAATATCCGTCAACCACTCGCTCTTTAGAAATTGCAACTATCTCCTGGATAACATCAAACACATTGAACGAAATCATCGTTTCGCCCAAAGCATCCGTTACTTTGCCGTTCTCTATCAGAAAACTGTTCTTCGCAACGCCCGAAACATCGCCGCTTGGTCCAGGACTCGCCCCAGAAAATCGCCCAATTATTATTCCTTTGTCAACCGATTTTATCATATCTGCTAACGAGGTTTCGCCTGGCGCAATCGCCCAACTTCCCGAACTGTTCAACGACCGTGGTTTGCCCGTT
This sequence comes from Bacillota bacterium, assembly GCA_009778185.1. Classification (GTDB taxonomy): domain Bacteria; phylum Bacillota; class Clostridia; order Lachnospirales; family WQUN01; genus WRKG01. The sequence continues at coordinate 3,035 of WRKG01000160.1, read as the reverse complement.
TTGTTTGCTCCGTACAACGAAAGCCCATACGATTGCAAAATGCCGTCTTTTATAAAGTCAAAATTTTGGCTCTCAAAGCCGTCGCCTGTGATTTTTTCGCCCAAAACTATGTCGGGATTATGCGCGATTGCCGAAAATGTCAACTGCTTATCCGCAACTTTTTCGCCCAACGAATCCTTCCAGCGGCTTGTGCCCGAAATCAAGGAATATTCGCTCAAAAAACAGCCCATAACCGTGCCCCAAAGCATATCGGCGCAAGTTGGCGTTACAATAACTTTGCCCACAAATTTTCCTTCAACCATGCGAGTTTTTATTGAGTTTACAGCCTCTTCAAGCAACGTGCGTTGCAATCCCACATCGATAAACGGCGTGTTTAGCGAGTTCATAATCGTGCCGTAACCGTAAAATGAGGTGGATTCTGTGCCGTCCTTTGCGGAAAACATACTGCTCATGTGATAGTATTCTAGCGAGTTGCTGAAATTTACGCCGTTGCTGTTCACATGGACAAAATTTGTGTTGCTAAATTGCGAACTGCATTCTCCCAAAATTATTTTGGGAAATTCGTCCGTGGTTTGGTCAACGAAATCTTTTGTGCGAGAGAAAAGTTTATCCATATTTGCGCCACCGATGGTTTGGTCAAATTGCTTATTTTCCGCCAACGGAGCAATATCTTCAGCGGCATCGGCTGTGCCAGATTTCGCCAATGCGATTGTGTCTGCAACCGCCTCATTTATCGAGGCTTTGTCCAATTTGTTGACCGATATTGTGCCTTTTTTGCCGTCAACAAGAGCCTTCATGTGCAAGTTGTCGCTGAAAAGCGTTCGCATTAACGAAAATTTGCCCGCTTCAATGTTCAGCTCGTCCGTTTTGCTTTGGGATACTGTGCAAGCGGCTTTTTGCGCACCTGCTTTTTTTAGTTCGTCCATTGCGTACTCGGCAATGCTTGTAATTTCCGCCATTTTAACGTCCTCCTATATTAACATCGCAGCGAATCGCCGGGCCGCCCATTCCGACCGTCATCGGTTGCTTTTTGCCGCAAAATCCGCCACATTCCCAGTGCATATCGTCCGAGAGCATATCCACCGTTTTCAGCATTTCAAAGGCAACGCCAGAAATCGTGGTTTCACGGATTGCCGCGCCCAATTTGCCATTTTTGATTTCGTAGCCCTCTTCAATGGAGAACATAAATTCGCCAGTTGTATCGGCTTGTCCGTTGCCCGTGCTGACCAGATAATAGCCGTCGTCGATGCTTTTTATCATGTCGTCAAGTTTGCTTTTGCCTGGCAAAATTGCGGTGTTTCTCATGCGAATCAGCGGCTCGTCCGAGAAGGCGAACGCACGGGCGTTTCCTTGCGGTTTGGCGTTAAAATGCCGCGCGGTATCTCGAGAGTGCATAAATCCCTTTAATATGCCATTTTCGATGAGCATTGCATCTTCCGCCAAAACGCCCTCGTCGTCAACGTAAACTGGCAACGGACAAGTTTCGCCAAGCGCCGTGTGAGCAAAATCCACCATGGTAACGAGTTCGCTGGCAACCTGCTTGTTGAGATTATCCGCCGCAACCGAGCCGCCCAAAACGATGTCCGCCTCAACGGTATGTCCGACAGCCTCGTGAGCGAGCATTCCAGCTAATTTTGGGTGCATAACGCATTTTTTTAGTCCTGCATTTGCGAAAACGCCCTCGCGCTTTTTCATAAGAGATTCGTACAGCGAATCCAATAAACTGTGCAGTTTTGCGGGATCGGTAAAAATCTCGTCAAAACGCCCAAATCTGCTGACAACCTCGTAAAGGCTAACAGGAACGCCGTCGGGAGTATCTGCGGTCATTTGCACAAAAGCGGTTGCTCGAGGTTGAAACAAGTGATTATTTGTGCCATCGCTGACAACCAACAATTTTTCAATATCGAGGCAACCAGTGCTAACCGTGCGACTGGACAAATTTTTGTATTTGTTGACAATATATTCGTCCAAGGATTTAGTGAAATCAATCATAAGACTTTGCTCGATTGCGGGCCCAGGAGCAGTGCGAAGTTTTTCGGCGTGATTGCCAAGGCTAGGCAACGGCGGATTTCCCTTGTTGACACGTTTATCCATAAAAAGAGCGTTGTCGGTTGCGGCAGCAAGCACATTTTTCACGCTATCAGCGGAGTATTCCGCACCAGATGCAAAGCCGAAAGTTCCGCCCTTGTACACGCGCGCAGAAACGCCGCCAATGGCTGATTGTGCGTTGTTGACCATGTTTCCAGCAACCATCGCCACGTTGCGTGTTGTGTTTACGTGCGCGCGTAGTTCTGTGTAATCCTTAAAATTGGATTTTTGTGGTGTTAAAAAATCTTGTAGCATATTGAACCTCCAAAAAAATATTTTGTTTAATCATACCATAAAAAAGTTGTTACGTATATATTTATATGATAAAATAATTGTGCAACTAATTGTACGAAAAAGTGATACCTTGAAAGGGGAATTGTTATGAAAAAGTTGACAAAATCGCCGAATAACAGAGTTATAAGTGGAGTTTGCGGCGGACTTGGCGAATATTTTGGGATTGACCCAACAGTAGTAAGGCTTATATGGGCGCTGTTTATACTTTTTGGTGGCTCGGGAGTTCTAATTTACGTGCTGTGTATGTTGTTTATGCCAGAGGGAAATGTCTATTATGACGAAGTTTACACCGATGACGATAGAAAAAACTAATGGTTTGGGGAACGAAAGTTCCCTTTTTTATTGGGAAATATGATTATTGTAAAAAATAATCGATTTTTAGTATATTGGGCGGTTGGCAATTTGTAGGGGCGGATATTATCCGCCCGTTTTTTCCAAATCCGCAATTTTTCTAAATCCTCAATTTCCACAAAACCTCAACCATATTCCAATATTTTGCAACATACCAAATTTTTCAAAAATTAAATTATAAAAAAATCTTATTGCAACTAAATATCAATAGAAAAACATTTTTAATATTGCACTAAAAAATTTTTTAATGTATACTATAAAAAATACAATCAAAATTTTGAGGTGAACCAATGAAACTAGGA
>WRKG01000159.1 GCA_009778185.1 Bacillota bacterium | reverse complement strand
CCAACCTCAAACCCTTGGGGCGCTGCCCCCCGCCTGCCGGCGGGCAGGCAAACCCCGCAAGGACGCGCGCGCCCTTGACCCGCTATTTTTTATTTTTGATTGGCTTGTTTTATTTTAAGGTCGCTCTATTGCGGTTGTAAGATAAGATAAGAGTGTTATGTTCATCGCCTAATTGCAATTTTTGTATAAAATGCGGTATTTTGTGGAATGTTTGTGTGAAATTTATACAATAGAGCGACCTGTTTTATTAGCTTATATATATAATATCACAGTGTTTTGGTTTGTGTTGGTTTTGTCCTAAATGAGGTTTGTGGTGTCTTTTTGTGGAATTTTGCTTTAATTTGGGATTTTTTTGCAAGTTATAATACCATCGCTATCCAATAATTCAACGAAAACCAACGCATTACAGCCAGTTCGGTTGGCAAAAACACAAACGGGACAATTCCGCCAGATGCGAAGTACATAAATAATGCCACCGAAAAAATTAGCATTCCGCGAGTGCTGTCTTTATTGCACAATTTGCCCACAAACAAGCCAAAGGCACTAATTAACAAAGCCGATAATATTGTGGCAAAAATTCCCAAAATGGGCAAAATTGGCACGGAAACACCCAGCATTGCAACAAAAATCCCAAAATATTTTATTGTCAACACTTTTATTTTAGATATTTTTGCCAACTTAAACCTCGCCAAAGTTGCAAAAGAATACCACGGTAAAATTTTGCTAATTGCCAAAAGTCCCAAAAATTGCCAAAATACGGCGAACCGTTGCAAAAAATAATCCGAAACATTTCCAGTAACTAGCGGCAAAACTTGCACGTTAAACATATTTTGATGCGTTAATAATTCCATTGCAAAGGCGATATTTACAGGAAGAATCAGCTCATTTTGCGGAAAACCCTGTTGTTGGGCGTATTCTAGCGTGGCAAAAACGCCCGCTTGCGTAACGGATAGATAGGCGATTCCGCCAGTTGCCACAAGTTGTGTCAAATTTACTTGCAATGGATAATTATTGTTGACATAAATTGTAAATGGGCTGTTTCTTCCCACAAAAACATCTTGTGTAAAGTTGGGCGGAATTTCAATAAATGCTGGAATTTCCCCATTTTGCAACTGCTCCATTGCTTCGGATTGCTCCATAAATTGCAGTTGGATAATGTACTGGTCAAAAAAGTTGAAAATAAAGGCAATTTCGGCGGCTTCGTCGTGATTAACAACGCCAACGACAAACGGCTCGAACAAGCTACCACGGCGAGTTATCTCGTTTATTGCTAAATTTAGCATAAAAAAAATTAGCAAACTAGCAAGCCAAAAAAATAAAATTCCTGTGTATTTTCCACTTTTTATTTCAAGAAGTAGCATTGTAAGCATAACTCAACATCTCCTCTGTCGGCTTGCCAAAATAAGCAAAAATGCCATCGTTTATGACATAAACAAAATCGCACCAAAACAACTCGTCTGGTTGATGTGATGTGAAAATTACAATTTTTCCAGCTTGCTGAAATTGGCGAATAATTGCCAAAAGTTCCTGCTTAAAGGCAATATCTAATGCGGCGGACGGCTCGTCCATTATTAAAATTTGCGGATTGCCCAAGCAAGCCAACGAAATAGCAACCAATTTTTTCATTCCGCCAGATAATAATTTGGTTTTCTTTTTCAAAAAAGAATCATCCCAAGGCAAAATATTTTTGGAGTTTTCCCAATTTGTGCCGTATGCAGCCGCCCAAAACCGCAAATTATCCTTTACCGAAAGGTTCTCAAATAAAGCCGTTTCTTGTGGTACATAGCCAATTTTATTTAGCGAACTTTCCAAAGGCAAGTTGTCAAGTGTAATTTTTCCTATATCTGCCGATAAAATTCCTGCCATTATTGCAAGCAACGTCGACTTACCAGACGCATTTTTGCCAGCTATTCCAATAACTTCGCCAAATTTTGCTTGCAAAGTTACGCCTTTTAATATCGGTTTTGCAAATTTTTTATGCACATTTTCTACTGATAACATATAAACTCCTCGGTTAATTTTTATAAATTATAACATAAATTTGCAAAAATTACGATAATTTGCTATAATTAAAATCGTATAATAAAAAATGCGGGTCAAGGGCGCGCGCGTCCTTGCGGGTGTGGGCAGCCTGCCCGCTGGCAAGCGGGCGCCCACGGTTTGGAGGTTGATATACATGGCTACACAGGCATCTGTTGAGGCAATTACGAAAATAGAGAGACCTAGAATGTTTTCGGTTGTGTTGTATAATGATGATGTTACAACTGTGGAATTTGTGATTGAATTGATACAAACGGTATTTCATAGAGATTTGTACACTGCTACAGAAATTACTATGCAAGTGCATAACGAAGGCAAAGCGGTAGTTGCAGGTTATACTTACGATATTGCTATTAGCAAAAAAATGCAAGCCGAAAATATGGCACAACAGCACAAATTTCCCTTAAAAATAGGAGTAGAGTAAATATGAATTTAGACGCTTTATCTGGACAAATATGTATGCTTATGGTGAACGAAGCTAGATTGCAGCACCACGAATTTGTTATGCCCGAACATTTTGTTTACAGTATGTTAATGTTTGATATTGGCAAGCAAATTGTCGAAACTTCCGAGGGAACAGTTGGCGGCATTTTGCACGATTTGCAAGAGTTTTTTATTATGTTTGTTCCCAAAGTGGACGACAAAGCACCCATAAATTCTTATGGGCTTATGCAGCTGTTCGAACTTGCACAAGAACAAGCCGATGCCGATAGACGCAGCGAAATCAGTCTTTTTGACCTTTTAGTTGGAATCTTCTACTTGCAAGAATCTCCTGCTAAATATTTTATGCTGAAAAACGGCTTTAATTATGAAGCTATGCTAGAATATCGCAATAAAATTTTAGCATCCAAAAAAACTGCCGAGCATTCTTCCGCAAGAACAGCCGATAAACTTAAATATACAATAGATTTATGCGAAAAAGCCCAAATGGGCAAGCTGGATCCACTTATCGGACGTACTGCTGAGTTAGATCGCACTATACGAGTTTTATGCCGCCGCTTGAAGAATAATCCTGTGCACGTGGGCGAACCTGGCGTTGGCAAAACCGCAATAGCCGAAGGTTTAGCAACCCAAATTGTCGAGGGAAATGTCCCTGACAATTTGAAAAATGCTACCGTTTTGCAAATTGATATGGCAACCTTAATTTCTGGCACAAAATTTAGAGGAGATTTTGAGGAACGGCTTGTCAATCTGCTAGAAGATATTTCTAAAATGCCCAATCCGATAATATATATTGACGAAATTCACACAGTAATCGGCGCAGGAGCGGTTTCTGGCGGTTCGATGGATGCTACTGGCATTATAAAGCCATATTTGTCAAAAGGCGATATTCGATTTATCGGCTCGACCACTTTTGATGAGTACAAAAAGCACTTCGAAAAGGACAGAGCCTTGGTTCGACGGTTTCAGCGAATCGACGTTTCCGAGCCAACCGCAGAAGAATGTGTTGAAATTTTGAAAGGCTTACAGGAAACATACGAAATTTATCACGTTGTCGAATACGCTCCCAACACGCTAAATTTGATTGTCGAGTTAAGTTCAAAGTATATTCATGGCAGATTTTTGCCCGATAAAGCTATCGATGTAATGGACGAAGCCGCTGTTGCCGCTAAATTAGATCCAACTTCCAAAAAGCCGTATACATTGGAAGAAATACGAGTTATCGAACCGCGGCACATTGAGGCAACCGTTGCAGAAATGGCGAAAATTCCTGTTGAAACAATATCTAGCAGCGAAGTAAAAAAAGGCGGCGAAAACTCTACGCAAATGCGGCTAAAAAATTTGGACAAAGAATTAAACTCGCGCGTTTTTGGACAAGAACCAGCCGTTGAAATTATATCTCAAGCAATAAAAGCGGCGCACAGCGGACTAAACGAACTTGACAAGCCGTTTTCCAACCTGTTATTTGTGGGTCCAACGGGCGTTGGCAAAACGGAAATTGCCAAACAATTAGCTAATCTTATGGGCATTCCGCTAACTCGCTTTGATATGAGCGAGTACCAAGAACGCCATGCGGTTGCGCGGCTAATTGGCGCTCCTCCAGGATATATCGGCTTTGACGAGGGCGGATTATTAACCGAAGCTATTCGCCGAACTCCTCATTGCGTGCTGTTGCTCGATGAAATCGAAAAAGCCCATTTGGATATATTAAACATACTTTTGCAAGTAATGGATTACGGCAAATTAACCGACAATGTAGGTCGACAAGCCGATTTTTCCAACGTTATTTTAATTATGACATCCAATGCGGGTGCTGCCGATTTGGCAAAAAAAGTTATAGGATTTGGCGATGAACTTAACACAAAAGCCATAAATACCGCAGTAGAACGCATTTTTAGCCCCGAGTTTCGCAATAGATTAGATAACATTGTTCAGTTTAACCCAGTCAACGAAAAAATGGCAGTGCAAATTGTGCATAAAACTTTCGATTTGCTAAAAATAAAACTTGCCAAAAAAAATGTTGACCTAAAAATTTCCAAAACAGCGGTGGATTTTATTGCAAAAAAAGGCTTGTCAGAAATATACGGTGCACGCGAAATTATCCGTGTAATCGAAAAAGATGTCAAAAAATTGCTAGTAAACGAAATTTTGTTTGGCGATTTAACAAACGGCGGAAAGGTTTCTCTAAATTATAGCAAAAAAACCGATTCGTTCAAAATTACTAAAATATAAAAAAATGCCCAAAATATCGAATTTAACATACGTATATTTTGGGTATTTTTTAATGCAATAACATTATGTAATTTTTAACCTTTATGTTCTATGTGGCTCTGTTATTTCAGTAAAAATTATTTTTCTTTTAATAAAGCAACTCAATTATCTTGAATAGAATTGGTTTTTTCTGTAGCATTTTCGGCTAGATTTTTAGCTACTCTTTTTAGTCTTGATGCAAACTCTTCAAAAGTCTCATTGTCTTTTGGAATCCACTCTGAACCAGAGCAATTATTTAGAGTTTCTATAGCTATCTCCTCCTTTGTATATCCAGTTGTATTTTTCTTTGCTTTTCTTAACATACAACTCTAGTATATGATTTAAGGATGTTTTATCGGATTTCCAGTCTACACCACTATTTTTAATGTCCGATAGAAATTGTTCCGTCATTTTCTCTATGTCCAAAATTTCATGTAAATCTGTTGTTTTCCTTAATGAAAAGATTTTGCCGTTATGTGCCTGAATAACCGACATTGCTATTCTTTTTTCTTTGCTGAAAGTAAACAAATCTGCGGGCGAAAAGGTTGTATTTGACGAATGATTATGTATTGTAATAACTTTTCCTTTGTAGTCGCTTGCAAGTTGCCAGTCCACAGAATTTTCTGTGCCATAATTTTTTGCTACAATTTCTCCTGTATTCAAATCGATAGCCATAAGCATTTCAGCGCCTTTGGTTAATCCGTGAGTTAGCACTTCGTTATGGGCATTAACTATTTGTTCTATAGTATTTTTGTTTTTGGTAACACCCTCGTAATTGTAGGCTAAGTCGGCTACGCTGATAGATACTCCGCTGACTTCAACTATGTTGCTCGGATTGTTATGTAACAGATTTATTATATCGTCATACTTGAAATTGCTCTTTTGTTTTATCTTGGTAAAGATGCTTGCTATTCTGATATTCATCCATATACCCCTCTTACTTATATATAAGTATACTATTTAACTTTGAGATTGCCAAATTTAATATTTACTAAATATTTAGATAAATATACAATATTTTTGTGCAACTTGTACAACGCAATTCATTTGTGCCATGCTATAGGCTCTTCTTTACTGTTAATTTTTCCTACTTCTTCAAATAGTTCTTCGTATTCTTCTAAAAATAAATTTGCATTTTCTGCATAAAAGCTGTATAATTTATTTACGCAATGATAACAACGATACAGTTTTTTAATTTTTATATAAAAATTATCATTATTCGTTGTAGAAATTTGTATAAAAAGGAGGAAGTGGCATACTGTAAAAGATGGTCTTAATTTTATTTTATGGCTACGATTGCTATGACTTTATTTAGGAATTTTATGATTCGTACTAAACTTCTTATCTGTTTTGGGATTATTGTTATTATGGGTGTAATTATATCAGGCTACGCTTTTTACAGGGTTTATAGCGTTACCACATCTTATGAGCATCTTTTGGAAATTTCCATTGAGGCACGCGAAGCAATGCAGCAAGCACAGGGATACGTCCGTGATTATGTGCTGATAACCACTACTTTGGTTGCTTACACGCAAACTGGTTATTCTGGCAATATCGAAACGCTTTCGCAAGAAGCGGACGATGTTCATTTGCGTGCTGTTGAAGCGGTTCAATATTTTTCGTCAACTTTATATCTTTATCCACAATTTACACAAGAGGACATTAACCGACATATGGCTGATGCCAACGAAATTATTTCTTTGTTGGGCGAGTTTCGGCAAATGGTTTACGATCCCATTTTGGGTGCAGTTTTTGCTTTAGATTATCCCCAAGCATTATCACATTTAGATCAAGCCAGCAGTTTAATTGAACGTATAAACGATCTTTTTAATAAAAAATTACGCGAGGCAACTATTTTAGTTGAACACGAAACCGCAAGCATTCGAACATCCACCAATTATATTTATCGAGTTATGGTTGGCTCTAGCACGGCGGTATTTTTGTTGTCGGTATTTTTGGCACTTTGGATTTCTAGTTCTATTTCCAAGCCAATAAAAAGTTTGGTTGATGCCGCGCATTCGATAGCAAAAGGCAACTTTAATATAAACATTTACAAATCATCAAAAGACGAAACTGGTATGCTTGCCGAAAGTTTCGAAGAAGTCGTTGGCGTTATACATACCATAACGGACGATTTACAACACATGGCAACCGTTCATTTTGAAAAAGGCGAAATTGATTCTTTTTTGGACGAGCAACATTTGCCTGGACAATTTGGCGTTGTTGCACGGCAAATAAATGCAATGGTTAAGCAATACATCGAGTTATTAGAAAAATCGTTAAACGTTTTGGGAAACATTGCAACCGTAGATTTTAACACGCCAATGGAAAAATTACCAGGCAAAAAAATATTCATAAACAACATAATAGAAACAACTCGCCAAACCTGCCGCAAAATTGAGGTAGAAATAACCGAGTTAATATCCGAGGCAACCAAAGGCAATTTGTCGGTTCGTGCCAATGCGGATTCTTTTGTGGGAGATTGGGCATCTACCATGAAAAGCATGAACAAGCTACTCGACGTTATTGTTTTGCCCATCGAAGAAACCTCGCGCGTTATGAAATTAGTCGAAAGTGGCGATTTGACTGGTCGCATGAACGGCAGATTCAAAGGCGATTTTCGCATATTGCAGGAATCCATTAACAATACAATGGATTATATTTCTTCCTATATAACGGAAATATCCAATGTATTACATGGACTTTCGCAAAATAATCTTCGCCAGGATTTAACTTTAGATTACGTTGGCAGTTTTTCCCAGCTAAAGGAATCATTTTTGATATTTATTGAGACGATAAACAGGGTAATTTACGAAGTTTGTGCTTCGACGGTGCAAGTAAATTCTGGCGTGTTGCATATGGCTGTAAGTAGCACAAGTTTGGCGGACGGTAGCACAATGCAATCCACTGCCGCCGAGCATTTAAGCGAAGGAGCAAGTGCCGTCAGCAAAATTATATCGGACAATTTAGAAAGTGTTGAACAGGCGAAACTTCTCTCGATTGAAACCCGCGACAGCGCAACGGCTGGTGCGGTCGGCTTGGATGCAATGCTGAAATCGATGGCATCGATTGAAAACGCATTCTCGGATATATCTGGAATTATGAAAACTATCGAAACTATTGCCTTGCAAACCAAATTGTTGTCGTTAAACGCCACAGTTGAAGCCGCCAGAGCAGGTGAACACGGCAAAAGTTTTGCAGTTGTCGCCGAGGAAGTTCGCAATCTTGCAGCATTAACGCGCAACGCCGCCGACGAAACCGCCGCTATAATAGCAAATTCGCGCGAAAAAGTTGACGATGGATTAAATGTTGCCAACCAAACATCTTTAGCCTTCGATTTAATAGTTTCGCAAACCGAAAAACTCGCTCATGCAATGGATGCAATTTCGCACGGTTCGCTGGAACAATCGGATGCAATGTCAAATTTCAACAAGTCAATCCATGATATTTCCACCGTAGTTTTACGCAACGCCGCAACCAGCCAAGAAGTCGCCGCTATGTCCGAGCAACTAGCCAGCCAATCCGAACTTATGAGCAATATGGTAACAACTTTCAAAATAAAAGGTACTGATTGGTAAAATTTGACTGTATTGTGTAACGGGCGGATAATATCCGCCCCTACAAACCGCCAACCGTAGGGGC
>WRKG01000158.1 GCA_009778185.1 Bacillota bacterium | reverse complement strand
GATTTGGAAAAAATTGCGGATTTGAAAAAAGTGGGCGGATAATACCTGCCCGTCCAGCAGGCGGGTCCGCCCCTACAAATTGCCAACCGTAGGGGCGGATATTATCCGCCCGTTTTCTACAGATTGCGTTTTCTACAGATTTCTTTTAATACAAATTGCATTTCCTACAAATTGTTAAAACTACCTAGGAACTATACATAAGTCGTTTTACTTTTTTTGCGTATTTGTCGGCTACATCTAAAACTACGCCATTTTCTAGGGTAATTTCCAAATTTTTTGGGTTAAACGATTTTACTTTGTTGAGATTTATTATGTACGATCGATGGCACCGCAAAAAATTTTTACTTAATCGGTTTTCAACATCTTTCAGAGAGCTTCTAAATTGGTGGCGAGTATCTTTAGTGTATAAATTTAGGTTATGCGCTCTGTCCTGCGAGGTTTCCAGATAAAATATACTGGAAATATCAACGGAATTGGTATAGCCACCAGGCAGGTTAAATACAAAATTAGTTTGTAGCAAATTTGTTGCTTTCGAGTTATATTTACTGTATGCACTTTGGATGCACTCACGTATACGAGTGCGAAATTGGTCGCTACCTTTTACTATGTAATCCATTGCTTCGATTTTATATTCAAAGGTTAGTAGGTGCGATTCGGCATCCGCAGTAACAAAAACGATAAAACCTCTTGGATCGTGCTTTCTGATTGCTTCGGCGAGTCCAAACCCGTTTATTTCGGCGTTTAATTCTATATCTAAAAAATATAGTCCTTCTACTTTATTGGTTGATATGTAGTTAATTAAATATTTTGGGTTCGTTTCTGCACACGCTATCTCCATGTTCAAGTTTTCTATTAAGATGTGATTGTCAACGCACTTTTTTATGGTATTCAGCTGATCCTTGTTATCTTCACAGATAAATACTTTTAGCATGATTTTCACCCCTTACATAAATTTCCACTAAAAATTTTTGTTATGTTTATATGATACAACTAACATTTTTTTGTGCTTGTTTTTGTCCTAAATAGGTGTTATTGTGTCTTTTGGAAATAAAAAAGGATGTTGCAAAATTTGCAACAAGCCTTTTTTACTTGCGTAATTTTTCAAATCTACCGCAAATCCACATTCCCAGTAAAAGCGAACGAAAACCGCAATGTTGTATCGGTTGGCAAAAGATATTCCTCGTGAGTACGCGCGCCCCATGTATTATCCCCTGCTATGCCCATTTGCATTAAGTTTACTCTAACGACTGTATAATGAACCGCTGGCAGTTCGTGCGGATGCGTTGCGTTTTCCAGTTCGTGCGGCGTATATGGCAATGCGGAAAATTCCATGGTTTTTTCGTTTGGTTCACCTGTTTCATAAAACTCGCCATTTTCGCAACTTACAAATAGCATTCCGTTACCTTGATTATCCGTTAATTTTGCGTAACGTACACCAACTTTATTGCCGCTTTCCTGTGGCACAAGATAATCCGCCATATTTTCGGCTACTTTATTTTGGTAAACGGATAATTTTGCCCCTGCGATTTTGTCAACGTACGTTTCTTCAGGACCTAAACCGTACCATTCTAGGTTGTCATAATCGGCACTAAATTTGAACAACATACCAAATTCTGGCATTGGCGGTAAATCTTTTGTGGAGCAAGTCATGTCAACCTTGATTGTGCCGTTTGGATAAACCGTGTAAGTAACTTCGCAATCGCTAGCGGGATTTGTTGCCAAGTTGTAAACATAAGTTACAATTACGCTTTCGGCGGTTTGCTGCACTTTTGTTACAGAAAATCCGCTGTAGCCAACGTAAAGGCTGGCAATTTTCCATTGAGAATAACGAACGGGCATTCGATTAGCAACATCGTTATCGGTCGGTGCTCGCCAAAAATTTGGCAACGGTACTTTTTCTATCATTTCGCGGCCCGCATAACAATACGAGACAAGTCCAGCGTGGCTTTTTGCAAATAAAGCTGTAAATGTTTCTCCTTTTATACCAATATTGTTGCCGTCATTAACTAGCTGCAACTTTTGCAACGTGTTTACTTTTGCCAATGGATTTGTCAAATCGGGCAAAGTTCCCGCTTGAAATTGATTTTTTATTATTTGCTGCTCAAAAGCGACTTCGTGTCCACGTTTTGCCCAATTTGTATCCTCTTTTAAGGTGCAAGATACTGTAATTGTGTACTCTTCGGCGGTTTTTTCCCCTTCATTTGTTCCGACAATTATACCTCCGTTTGGGAAAAGTTTTACTTCCTGTTCAGAAAGCGGAGGAACGTTGACATCAAGTGAAATTCTGTAAAATTCTTTGCCCAATGTAGCAAAAATTGCGGTAAAATCGTAATATTTGGTGGATTTGAACAAATGTTTATTTTTTACGATTAACGTAGTTTTGTTCTCATTAAACGTTATTTTTATTGGACGATAATTATATTTTACCGTTTGCAATTTTGGAGATGGACGACGATCGCCGTAAAAAATACCGTTTCCGCTAAAATTGTAATCGCAGGGACGATCCCCAAAATCGCCGCCGTACGCTTGAAATAAATTTCCGTAACGATTTTTTTTTGCTATACTTTGGTCGATAAAATCCCAAATAAAGCCACCTTGAAAACGTGGTTGACGTTCCATTACTTCAATATATTTGTGCATTGCTCCGCCAGAATTTCCCATTGTGTGCAAATATTCGCATAAAATGCAGGGTTTTTCTGTATAATGTTGCAGATGTTTTTCTAAATAAGCGGCATCGGTGTACATTTGGCTGTAAATATCCGTTGCACTGTGATATTCTGGGTACGCATGAGCGCCCTCGTAATGCACAAGCCGCGAGGAATCCAATTTGCGAAAAGTATCTGCCATATCTTGCAAAACCGAGCCTACATAGGATTCATTGCCCAAAGACCAAATTATTACCGACGGATGATTTTTGTCCCGCTGGTAGAGATTATTTGCCCTGTCAAGTACAATATTTCGCCATTCTGGCAAATTGCCTGGCAAAGCCCAACTTTTGTCTTTTGTGGCAAGCACTTTTTCCCAACGAGCGTGTGTTTCCAGGTTTGCCTCGTCAATTACGTAAATTCCGTATTTGTCGCACATTTCGTAAAAATAGGAATCGTTCGGATAATGCGAAGTGCGAACAGCGTTGATATTATAGCGTTTCATGGCAATTACATCTTGTTCCATTAAATTTTTTGGCAACGCGCGCCCGTTGTAGCAGGAAAATTCATGCCGATTTGTGCCGTAAAACTCGATGCGTTTGCCGTTTATGCACATTATTCCGTCAATCAGTTCGAAGCGGCGAAAGCCTATTTTTTGGTAAATTATCTCTTGCGGATTGTATTCGGAATCGAAAACGCTGATAATTAGGGTGTACAAATGGGGAAATTCCGCGCTCCACAGTTTGGGATTTTTTACTGCAAAAGTTGGGTTTTTGTCGTCCGAATGTTCAATCGGCAATCGTTCGTATTCGTGATTTTCGAGTTCGTATATTAGCTCGTATTTAAGTTTGGCGGGTTCTGTGCAATCCCAAAAATTGGGCGAAACGGTTAATAATGCTCCCGAAAAATCGGCAGAAAGCGTGGTTTCAATTTTCAAATCCCAAATATGAATTTTGGGAACTGTGAACAAATAAACATCCCGAAAAATGCCCGAAAATCGGAAGAAATCTTGATCTTCAAGCCACGATGCCGCTGTATAGCGAAAAACTTGGACAGCTAATTTATTTTCGCCGTCCTGCACAAATTCCAAAAGATTAAACTCGGACGGCGTGAAACTATCGGTCGCATAACCGATGTAATGCCCGTTTAGCCACAATGCGAAAGCGGTTTCCACGCCCTGAAATGAGATAAACAGCGGTTGTCCCTGCATAGTTTGCGGCACGGTAAAATATTTTACATAAGATGCAATCGGGTTAAAATCGGTGGGAATTTCGCCAGGTTCAAGCAAAGCAGAGCCGTCCCACGGATATTGAATATTGACATATTGCGGAACGCCGTAACCTTGCATTTGGATATGTCCAGGAACAGTAATGTTATCCCAATTTTTGCAGTTATAATCGGCATTTTGAAAATTTTGAGGAGCCAAACTGTAATTTTTGGCATGATGAAACTTCCAAGTTCCATTTAGCGAAAATCTGGAATCGCCGCCACCAAAAATTGAGTATTTGTGGTCAGAATGGGCTGGCAACTGGTTTTCTCGAAAATATTCTGGCGATGTTACTTTGGTAAAGTCAAAAGTCATAAAAACACCTCTTTGAAAGATTTTTTTTATTATATCATAGTTTTGTTGATTATTACAGATTTTTTTGTTTTGTTGTTGGGATGCTAATTAGTGGTTGATTTTGTGATGTGGTTTTTTGAAATTTATTTTGACCGTTATTGAAACATTTATATTAACATTTGCCGTAGGGGCGGATAATATCCGCCAGTTTAGCCTTACGGGCGGATATTATCCGCCCCTACATTTTGAAAAAATTCAATTTGACAAATCTTCTACAATTTGATATAATAAAAATTGTAACAAAAAAATATTCTCGAAAGGATTGACAAATGTGCTTTTTTGTGATTTAGACATAATGCGAAGCAAGCAAGCAAGCAAGCAAGCAAGCAAGCAAGCAAGCAAGCAAGCAAGCAAGCAAGCAAGCAAGCCTCAACTAGGCTCTTTTTGTCAACCCTAAAAAACAACAGTCAAACGCAAACGCCCAAATCAAGCCAAGCGTTTTTTTGTTGCCCTGCAAAACGAAAGGCGGTGAAAAAAATGCCGCCGTAGAATCCACCAAAAAAAGCCAACACACACAAAAAAATAAACAGGAGGAGCGTTGCAAAACGCAACGCAATTTATCATTATGAAAATATCAAGAAAAATAATATCCATAATGCTATCGGCAATAATGGTAGCACTAATTTTGCCAGTGCAAGCACAAGCGGCAACAGCCCGCACAATAACCGTCTTTCGTGTAGACGGCACAAACGCCGAGTTGTTCCGAAACGGCACAGCCCGTAGCACAGCACCACGCAACAACTTTCGCATAAACGCTGGCAACACAATCACAACAGGAGCAAACACGCAAATTTACTTAAACTTCGATACAAACTCCTTGTTAAAAATGGACAGCCACAGTGCGGTAAATTTTGAGTTGACAAGCCAGTTGCTAGGAATAAACCTACAAGGCGGCAGCGCACTTGTTCGAGTTGACCAACAGCCAGCAAACACCACAGTAGAGGCTCGCCTGGGAGCAGTGGCGTTTACAGTACGTGGCACAATGTTCACAATAGGATATGCGGAAGAAGAGGGAATAGCCCAAATTGCTCTACTTTCGGGCAGTGGCGAAATTGGCGAAACTCTCATCGAAGCAGGACAAATTGTAACAATCGATACAATCGACTTAATCAACGACGAGCCTTTCACGGTCGATGAGATTGATTTTTCCGAATTGGACGCATTTACCATACTAGAAATAGTAAACAACCGTGAATATTTGGAAGAAAACAGCGAATTTTTCGCAGATGCCGAAGTTTGGGACGAAGTAGCTATGTGGGAAGATGCAGCATTAGATGTAGCCAACGCAAACGATTCACTTCCGATAACAGCAACCGAGCCAGCACCAGTAACGCCACGCCGCAGTTTCCGAGATGCCCAAGCACGTAGGCAAGTTGCCGACCAAGCCCGCCGTGAATACGACCGCCAAAACAGCAATAATCAAGGCAACCAAAGCGGAGCTGGCGATAATGTGTATATTCCGCCACCGACAGCACCACAGCCAATGCCAACATATCCGCCAGTGGTGATAAATCCGCCAACGCAACCGCCAACAACCACGCAACCTCCGTACGAAATTCCGCCGTTGCCGCCAATAAATCCACCGTCAAATATTCAAGGCGGCGGATTCACTGGAATTACGCCACAAGCCAATCGTACAGGCAATATGTGGGAAATACCAGGTCCCGCAACTACTGTACGAGATTGGGGCAACAGCGGCACAATCGTAGCAAGAGAGGGAATTACTCAACTAATGCCACAATTTACCGCTGCTCCAGGTGGAAATTTACGCCACATAATGGTAGCCGCCGATTATTTTGTTGGCGCACCTCTAGGTGTAGGTAGTGCAAGTTTTTTAGTAAATTTGCAAAACGCAAGAGGTTTCGCATTAGCACCATCACACGCTCATCCGCTAACTAGGCAACAAGTGGAAAACACTTTGTCAGGTTTTTGGGATTTTTTAGCAGATGAGATTGGAATTCCGGGACGTTTAGGAAATATTTTCACAGAAACAACAACACCAAGTGCAATTAACTTCGATACGCCAACATCACGCAACTTTGAACCCATTGCACCGTATAACTTCGATTTTGACAGATTATTTCCATTGCGAACCCAAATAAGCAGCACTCTAAACAGCGGAAATGTTATAGCTTTTGGAGCGATTGCTACTGACTTGCAAGGGAGAGTTGCCGTTGGCACAACGCTCGATCCTTATTATTTGAATACGGGAAATCCTGTACCCGTTAATTTGGATTGGTTTATAGCCGCATTAGTAGCCACGCCAAACAACCACAATCAAGCAACATTGCATATATGGAGAACATCAAACTTTCCATTAACGCCAACTGGCGGAATAGGCTCGCACTTTATAGCCTTGCCAATAGAATACGTAACGCACCCAACCACCAACGAAGCCCCTGTACATCTACTATTTACGCACCAAAGCGGCTGGACAGGTGCAGTACAACCGCCTACTAGAACAGATTTAACGACGGTAGCACAAACCATATTCCAAATTACGCAAAACGGAAACTTGTCAACCATAGACCGCAACGCTAGAGGTACAGTTGGCGGCACAGGTCGCACGGACGGCATTCGCATTCGTGAGGGCGCACAAGGTGCATTTCACCAAACGGAATGGTTTGTAGAAATTGAAATTACAACTCCAAATTTTTATTGGGCAGCCGAAACATTAGATGTGTTAAATATGCAAACTTTCATCCCAGAACTATGGAATGGCAATCCACCAATTACAACACGCTATACAACTGGTGGCAACCATTTAGGTGCAAACCCGAATATAGTACCGGCACAATCTGGAATAACAACGAACAACATAACGGGAATTAACGAAAACACGCTATCTTTCGGCATAAACATTCCAAACGCAACCAATGTAAACCGTTTAGTAAATGACGAGATAAACATTCGCGGTTTGCAAATTACTAATTGGATTACTGATATTGGCGGAACTGGCACTGTCGATGGTATAGTAAGATTTTACCGTGCCGAAGATGACGGAACAGGAGAAATGCAAACTGGTTGGTTTTGGCAACCAGGCGAAAGCATGGGAACTTGGTTTGATGTTGGGGCGGCTTGGGCGGCACTACCAGTGCCAACCCCAAACTTAAACGTAATCGTTAGCCTTGAAAATGGAGATATGGTTGTTAGAGAAGTAGCTGAAAATACGCCTTTAACAGGTAATGATGTAATGGCGTTTCACTCAGTACCGATTAATTGGCGTACTCCAAATTTTGTACCTGTAGGCGAACCAGTAACAACGCAAGCCTTAACCCTAGCCAACTTCGATTTTCGGCTAAACATAGGGCTTGAATCGGCAACAGCCACAGCCAACCAACTTGAAGACGAAGAAACCGACAAAAAAGAAAGCGAGCCAGCCCTAACAATAATCCACGAAGAAACGCCAATAGAGCCAGACCCAGACGACTTTTTAGAAGATACATACGATTTATGGCGAAATGGTAGGTTTAGCGATGTAGCATAGCAATAGTTTAGCAAAATGCAAAAAGCCCTCCCACTAGTTATTGTGGGAGGGTTGTTTTATCCGTATAGTTGGCTGTGTGAGCCTACTGCAACAAATATAATATCTTCGCCTACTACTTCAAAGTTTGCCCGCAAATCGCCGCCTGCACTTATCGAATCATAACCAAGCCATTCGCCAGTTAATGAATGGCGGCGTAAACTTGGCGTTGAGTTTCCTGTTTCTAAATCCTGTGCAAATAATTCTACAGCGTTAGTAACAGCTAGTTGCTTTTTTTGGGATAAATTGTCAAATTGCTTGTAAAATCGCTTACTGTATCTTATTTCCATGGGCTATTTTTCACCCTCTTTTTAAGTGCATCAACCGCATCTTTTGGGGACATTGCTACCATTTCCCCTGATTCGTACTCTTCACGTGCCTCTTTTATCCATTCCATTAACTGCGGCGTTGGTGTAAATTCTTCACGGGCGGCAAAATCACGTTTGCGTAACGTTTGCTTTATCAGCTTGCCCAAAAATTCCGTTGTTGTAAACCCTAGTTCTTCTGCAAATTGTTGTAATTCGCTGGTTGTTTCTTGTTCTAATTCAATGCTTAATGTTGTCATAAAAA
>WRKG01000157.1 GCA_009778185.1 Bacillota bacterium | reverse complement strand
CTTAAAACCGTGGGCGCCCGCCTGCCGGCGGGCAGGCTACCCACACCCGCAAGGACGCGCGCGCCCTCCCGCCTGCTGGCGGGCAGGTGCCCCGCTTTTTGTTAAATTGTTTTGTGCGTTTTATTCAAATGTTTTATAATTAGACGATGACCCAACGTAGGGGCGGATATTATCCGCCCGTATACTATAAATTGGCGGGTTCGCCCTTACGGTAAATGCAAATTTTCAATCTTTGATTGGCGTTGCAAATAAATAAAATTTCAATTTACGGCAATATCAAATCGCCCAAAATGCCACCGATTGGGCTTTCTGACAAACGAGCCATTCCTCCTAGCAGGTCGAAAATGCCTAGTTGTGCCAATGTGCGTGCTTCGGCTGTGTTAAAAATTATCGGCTGGTAGTCCGCTTGCAGAGAATAATTACCGTTCAAAGTTATGTCAATATCGGGCGTTGTTATGGTTAAATTGGCAAAACTGCCCACAATTCGCCAATCTTGCGGATAAAGTTGCACTGTACCTGTTGCGGTTGCGGTGGCATCGGTTGTTATGGCAACCGTAAAATTTAGTCTGCTGTGGTCGGCTTGCTCTGTTACTGCGAGATTGCCCGCAACTGTGCCGTTTGGAAAGAGAATCTCGTATTCGGCTTCGCCTGTTCCTGTAAAATAGATTTCTAGGTAGATTGGCGTTAAAATGCCGTTTATGCTAAAGTTTGCAATAACGGTTGCAAAAGAAAGGCGATTGCCGATTATTCCCAAATCGATTATCGGATCCTCGGCAAAGGCTGTGCCTTCCAAAATGAAATTTGCGGCAGTGCTTGCATCGTTCATGGTTGGAATAACGCGAAAAACGTGGGAATCCTCGTTGCGTCCAATGTACTCAAAATTGGCGTTTGTCGCCATTGTTATTGCCGAATTTATAAAACCTTGCACGTTAATTTGTTGCCGTTGCAAAAATAATTGTGAATAAAAATAGTAAAAAAGTTCGTCGTCGATTAAATTTGCAGGAAGAACCATCCCAGTTAAGGCGGATTCGTTGAGTTCGCTACCCAGCCGTCGCGGATCTATCGCAAGGTTAAAGTCGAATATTGCGGGAACATTTAGCAACAGCTGCTGTCTGTTTAGCGTAAAATCGGCATTTAACAGGGTTGTCCCTGCCATTTGCAAATTTAAGCTGTTCGCCAAATTATCCCAAGCAGCATCTAATCTCGTTGTATTTTGGATTGTCAATAGCTGTAATGCTGGCGTTATAGCCGCTGGAATGTTCCCAATAAGCGAACCGTCAACCCTGTTTATTGTCAACGATGTTTCCAACTGGAGCGGTTGCGATTGCACTTGTGGGAGAATATCTCGTGCAGCCCATAAAAATGGCGTAAATTCTTGTGATGTATTTAGCACAGCCCTTGCAATGAAAAATTGCGGTGCAAAATTTCTGGCTAAATTTGGACCAAAAGCTGCGGCAGCTCCACCGACAACGGCTGTGCTTGCAAGCAAAATAATAATAACTTTTTTAATCATTTTGTCCACCTTTTTTGTTGGCTTTTAGCTGTTGAATTATGTTGGTTTTTTCGGCGGTACAGATTTCCTTGAACGGCGAATCAAAACCGCCGCCGCGCATTTGCATTGTCATTTTGGAATAATCCTCCGAAAAAACAGCCTTAAATTGGTCTTTTGATGCGGATTCATAAAACCAGGTTGTCATTGTAAATGTGCGAGTTTTCTCGTCCCAAGTACCGTAAGTTGCAACTCGGTTAATTTTTTCGCGCTGCATACGCTGTTCGCCTGTGATGTGCGGAGTGGCGTATTTTAGCCATTTTCCCTGTTCGAATAATAATGTTGCGATTGGGCGGTACAAATTATTTTCGTAATTTTGCAAATTGTAAATTTCCAGAATGCACTCGCCGCCGCGAAAATCAAAGGATAAATACGAAATATCGTTCGGATTAGTTTGTTTTGGGGAAACAACTTTGTATTCCGCAGCACAATTAGGATATTCATCCGATTTTTCGGCAACAAGATGAGAAAATTGATTGCTGTCAAAATCCTTTGCATTTTTTTCATTTTGCGGATTTTTCAACTCGTCCAAAAGTTCCCAAAACAGATTGAGAACTTTCTGCATATCGGCGTTGCTTGTAGCGGCAATAACAATGTTGTCGTTGGTAGAAACCACGCAATATTGCCCGTACATTCCGTCGCCACGATAAACGCCAGCAGGTTGACATCGCCAAAATTGGTAGCCGTAACCTTGCGCCCAATCGTGGTTGTTATCCTCGGTTTCGCTTGCATTTGAGATTTGTTTTGCGGTGGCTTCGTCAATCCAGCTTGCGGAAACAAGCTGTTTGCCGTTCCAGTTGCCTTTTTGCAACAAAAATTGACCAAATTTTGCAATGGATTCAGTTGTTAATTGCAAGCCAAATCCGCCCAATTCAACGCCATTTGCAGGGTCAATACTCCAGTAATAGTCGGTAATTTTCAATGGTTCAAACAACCGTGGTGCAAGATATTCCGTTAAAGTTTCGCCTGTCAACCTTGTTATTGCCGCCGATAACATATAAGTTGCTATCGAACTGTAGCGGAACTTTTCGCCAGGTTCGTCTTTTAAGTGGGCAGAAAGAAACGTCAAAATGCTGTTTTCATCGTTCGAAGCCCAAGCCTCGTATTCCATTCCTGTTGACATTGTTAGCAAATTTTTTATTGTCATTTTGCGAACTTTATCGTTGACACGTTCAGCAAGTTGTTTGAACTCGTCAACAAAAATATCAGATAACAATGTTGACGTTGTTAGTAATTTTTCGTCCACAGCCATTCCGATTGCGGTTGACGCAAAACTTTTACTTAACGAAAAAAGTTGATGCCGATATTGTGCGGCGAACGGTTCCCAATATTGTTCCCATAAAATTTTGCCGTCTTTTAGCAACACAAAAGAGTGCATTTCGTGGTTGTCATTTTTAATTTTGTGCAAAAAATTTGCAATAGCCGCTTTTTGCGTTAATTCAGGGTTTACTTTTTGTAGGTTCATAATCATTTGGCGAAATTTTTGGCTTGTCATAATATCGCGGAGCAAAACCGCGGGGCGCTGCCCCCCACCCCGCCAGGGCGCGCCCTGGACTGCACATTTTTTTTGGGTGTTTGTTTTAGCAAATTTTAGGGTATTTGTTGGAGCAAATTTAGTGGTGCTGATTATGGCATTGCCAATTTTTGTTGTTTTTAGTAGAGTGAAAAAATTTCGCCGTCCTCCTAATTGTTTTTTTCATTATAGCAAAAATTTGTGAAAATTACAAAATAACTTTTTGGTAAATTTTTATTAGGGTTCGAAGAATTTGAAAATTGATTTGCATGGAAAAATGGAGGATATGAAAAAACGGGCGGATATTATCCGCCCGATGTTGCCACGTTTCGATTATTTTTAATTTATTCAATTATAAATCACAATTCCCTCAAAATTTGCCGACCAACCATTGGGCAAATTATTTAGCAATTTTGCGACCGCCCACAACAACGAGCCGTTTCCTGGCAAATACAATGGCAAATCTTCTCGGGTTTGCTGAAAATTGTTGCCGTTTGTCAAATATACATTTTTGGGCGTTTCCATTAGCAATAAGTCGACAGCTAAATTTGATAAACCTAGTAAATTTGCCGTCATTGACATCATTGCAAAATCCCAACCCCACATTGTCTCCATTTGCCAACATTCCAATACTTTTTGTAAGGTTTGTTGCATTATGGTTTCGTCAACTCGATTTTTGGGCAAAAAGCCTAATGCACCCAACATTGACGGATGGTCCCGATTAAATTCTACAAATGTAGTTGGACAATTTTCGTGTGCCAAATATACGCCGTTTTTTTGGCTTGGCTTTGCTATTTTTTCGTATACTTTTTGCCAATTTTGGGATAATTCGTCAAAATTTAGCAAATTTGCAAATTTTACTGCAATTTTTAAGCCGTATCTAAAATATTCAAGTTCAAACGTGGGATTTTTCACTTTTATTGGATTATGCTCTTCCTGGGCAGGAATCAACGGAGCAACCAAATTGTACTGTCCATTTTCATAATGCAAAAAATCACACATAAAATCCGCCGTTTCTTTGATAATTTCCCAATATTCCGCCAAAAAATCAACATTTTTATTGCCATTTTTGTAAACCAAATCCAACATATACAAAATATGCGGCTGTTGCCAAACTAACAGCGGAGCAATCAGCGATGGGCTGTCTGTGCCGTTTGGGCAAACTTGCTTTTGCCAGCGCGCGCCTTTATAGCCGTTTATTTGTGCATTCGCTTTTGCCTTGGGAAGAACTTTTTTGTACCAAGCAAAACTTTTTTCTAGCAAGTCAAAATTGCCGTAAATTGCCCAAAATGCAGAGTGCCATGGGTGCATTTCCAAATGAAACCGCCCGTACCAACTGTTTAGCGTTAAACCAGTTTCGGCAGGAGGCAAATTGCCGCAACTTTGGATTCGGCACAAATACAGCGACAAAATCACTCGCCGCTCTAATTCTGCGGCTCGTTTGTCTGTGGATTGGGAAAAATCGACAATACCGCAATTTTGCCAAAATTTATGCCAACCTAAAATGGTGCGTTTTTTCAAACTATCAAAACTCAAATTATTTTCACAATTTTTTGCGAAATTTTTTTCGCAAAAATTAACTGTGATTTCTTTTTTGTCCAATTCAAAAATATGTTCGTCAACTTGAGATATTTTTTCCGTGCCGCAAAAATTGGCAAAATAGCAAATATCGTCCATTTGCCGCATTATTGCATTTTGCTGCACAGTGCTAAAATGCTTGTTTGCCGAACTCCAATCACTAGCAGAAATCCCATGAAAGCCGTAAGGAAAGGCGATTCTTATGTTAATGTTTTCGTCAGCTTTTACGGAAAATCCCAAAGTATCGGTTTCAAAATCACAAATAGTTTCCACCATTATTTTTTGCCCATTTACTGTAAAATTGCTCTGCAGCCGACCTTCGTAAATGTGCAAAACTTGCGAAATGCTAACAATATCTTCGGCGGAAATTTCTTTGCCATTTGCAACTAAAAAAATTCGCGCAAGGTTGAATTTATGCGGATTGTGGCGCAACCAATTATATACGCCCTCGTTTCCCAACTTTTTGTCAACTGGATAACGGACGGTTCTTCCAACGTGATTGTATTCCGTCAAAATTAAATCGCCCTCTTCGTTGGGATTTCTCGACGTTGTATGCCAAGCCCATTCCGCCATTGTGCAAAGCGGAAAAATTTTTTCGTAGTTGCTGTAAAGCGTTTGCATTCCAGTAATATCGGCGGTAAAGGCAAAATTTCCGTTGCCAACCGTAAACGGCGAACAATAATCAATCGCCGCCAATTTGGGATTATGCCGAGTTACCAATTTTTCCCTGTTTATCATGGTTTTCTCCATTCTGTAAAATTTTTACGTAAATTTTATTTACATATTTATTTGTAGACAAACGAAAAATTATAATGTAAAATCAAATAAGCAAGAAAAACGACAGTTATGTCAATATAAAAAGAAAAGAGAGAGACGTATGACAAAAATATACGCCCATCGTGGCAGCAGAGGTATCAACCGTGAATTTCCCGAAAACACATTGTTGGCTTTTCAAAAAGCAATCGATCACAAAGCGGACGGCATCGAGTTAGATGTTCATTTATCACGAGACGAGCAAGTAGTAGTTATCCACGATGAAGATTTAGAGCGGACAACGGACGGTTTGGGATTTGTTCGCAATTATCCGTTAAGCGACTTAAAAGAATTTGATGCAGGACAAGGCGAAAAAATTCCCACTTTGGCGGAAGTTTTCGACCTACTAGCCAGCACAAATTTAGAGCTAAACATCGAGTTAAAAACATCTCGATTTAAGTACCCAAACTTGCCGCAAAAAGTATTAGAAGTAGTCAAAAAAATGGGCGGCGACCGAAAAATTGTTTATTCCTCGTTTCATTTGCCCACGTTAATCAGCTTAAAAAAAATGGATAAAACCGCCAATATTGCCTGGTTGCTAGAAAAAGGTCCAGTATCCGATCCCGAAAAAGCCATAAATTCGGCAAATTTAGAGGCACTACATATTAAACCAGATATGCTTTTGCCATATTTGCACCATTACGAAGGTTTATTCGAAAAAATTAGGGTTTACACAGTAAACGATACCGTCGAAATCCGCGAAGTTGCAAAAACTGGCGTTGCCGCAATTATTACCGATGTTCCCGATGTTGCTCTTAAAATTTTAGGACGGTAAAATAATACAATAGTAATATAGAAAAAAGCACAAGATGCAGAAAAAACAAATGTTGTAGAGAAAATAAACGTTGTAGAGAAGAACGGGCGGATAATATCCGCCCCTACGGTTGCGAATTTGTAGGGGCGGATATTATCCGCCCACATTTGCAACATCTTTCGCATTTGCAAAATTTGCAACATTTCAACCTTTGTTTGCAAATTTTATTTTTACACACTATTTTTTTTGAAAATTCAAGGCTATTCGTGCATCGTCCAACATTTGTGCCTTTAGCGTGTTTAGACCGCTAAAAGTTTGCTCTGGGCGGATAAATTCGTAAAATTCAACTATTATTTCCTTGCCATAAATATCTTTGTCAAAATCAAAAATATAGGTTTCGACTTTACAGGTAGTTTCGTTTGTAACGGTGGGATTTGTGCCAATATTTGTAACGCCGTCAAAGCGTGTGCCGTCTAATATTATTTGCGTTATGTACACGCCGTTTGGCGGCAAAAATTTATCTAATTTTGGCGTTATATTTGCAGTTGGAAACCCTATTGTACGCCCTAATTGTCGCCCTTGTTTTACTGTTCCCATTATTAAGAACGGTCTATTTAGCATTTCGTTTGCTTGCCTTATTTGCGATTTTTCCAAATAGCGGCGTATTTGCGAACTGCTTATTTTGGTTAAATCGTGTTTTATGCTTGGCACAATTAGTAGTTTAATATTTAGGGCTTGCGATAATTCTTCCAAAGTTTCCAAACCGCCCGATCGGTTGCGACCAAACCGAAACTCTTCGCCAATAATTAAAGCGGAGCAATTAAACTGTTGCTTGATTAGGTTGCAAAACTCGAACGGCGTTAAATCTGCAATGCGTTTGTCAAAAATAAACGGAATGCTGTAATCTAAATTATAGTCTGATAATAGCAACAAATGCTCCTCTTTTGTGAACAGCGGTTTATAGCTGTTGTTGTGCAAAACTTTCACAGGGTTCGGCATAAAGTGCATAGCACAAGATTTAGCATTGTTTTGTTGGGCGTATTTTATCGTGGTTTCAATAAGGCTTGCATGACCTTTGTGCAGTGCCTCAAATTTTCCGATTGCTATTACAGTATTTTCTTGTGAACTAGATATTGTTTGCATAAATCATTACCTCGGGGCATAAAAAGCCATTTTTTAACTTGTACAAGCCGATGGGCTTGTTGGGTTCGCTACAAATCCAAAAAAAATCTGCGGTTGGCAGCTCGCCAACTTCCGATTGCTGAATTTTTGCACCATTCAGTACATTCTTGTTGCAATAAACAATTTGCGGCAC
The DNA here is from genome assembly GCA_009778185.1 of Bacillota bacterium. GTDB lineage: Bacteria > Bacillota > Clostridia > Lachnospirales > WQUN01 > WRKG01. The sequence continues at coordinate 795 of WRKG01000157.1, read as the reverse complement.
ATTAAGCACTTGCGTTACAGGAATCAAAAATTTTGCGTATTCGCCAGCTTGTGCCATTTTTTCTATTTGAGATAGGCGGAACGCATTTTCTGCGATAAAGTCGCCTGTTTGTAGGCGTATCAAGTTTCCCATAAAAGCACCGCAACCTAATTTTTTGCCAATATCAGAGCATAAACTTCTAATATAAGTGCCTTTGCTACATTTTACTTTAACCGTGAAAATGCCCTTGACATTTTGGTCAAAGTTGGTTATTTTGATACTAAAAATTTGCACTTTTCGCGGTGGACGTTCCACGGTTTCGCCCTTGCGAGCCATTTTATAAAGCCGTTCGCCGTTTATCTTAATCGCCGAGTACATAGGAGGAACTTGCATATATTCGCCGACAAAGCTATTTACAGCCTGTAAAATTTCGTCATCCGAAACATTTACGGCACTAGAAGTTAGAACTTTGCCCCAACGGTCGTCTGTATCGGTGGTTTGTCCCAAAATTACCTGTGCCAAGTAAATTTTATTTTCGGACATAACAAAATTAGCAAGTTTAGTAGCTTTTCCCACGCAAATGGGCAAAACGCCCTCCGCTTGCGGGTCAAGCGTACCAGTATGACCAACTCTTCGAACGCCCAAAATCCGCCGAACAACAGCCACAACATCATGCGAACTATAATCTTTTTCCTTGTAAACATTTATAACGCCTATCAAGTTAAAACCACCTTTGCAACTCACAACATTTAAAACATTTACAACATTAAAACCGTGGGCGCCCGCCTGCCGGCGGGCAGGCTGCCCACACCCGCC
>WRKG01000156.1 GCA_009778185.1 Bacillota bacterium | reverse complement strand
TAGACTTGACAAAAATAAACATATCCTTTTTGCTAAAAGCCATGTTCTCAAAAAATGATTTTGGTAAAAATCTAAAAATAATATTTTGAACGGCAAGCATTACGCTTGGTATTTTGTGAGGTGCACCTATTAAAACTAATGTATTTACTTTATCTGGGAAATCCATAGCATAGTTTAATGTTAAAATACCCCCTAACGAAAGTCCGCATAAATTGATTTTTCCTTTCGTCTTGTTGCAATATTCTGCAAACGCAGCATATAAATTAGCGTAAGTTGCTTCTTTTCCGTTGAGTATGGAAGACAAATTCGGGCACAATATCTCGTTATCGCTGTCCATATATGAGATTGTTTCGTTCCAACTTGTTGCTTTATGGCCTAAACCATGAACTAAAATGTAAGTCATTGTTTTACCTCCCTGCACATTATATGAATTGGCTTGCCATCGTTATAAGAACGGTGGCTAATAAAATGATTATACCAAACCACAAAAAAATTTGCAACAAATTTTGTGAGATTTTCTAAACCACTAAACTGCCGCAAATCTCGTCATTTATCGTACGCTTTAACATTTCTATGCCAAGTGGCAAGCTATGCAGCCGAGTTTTGAAAAACTTTGGATATAGCTGGACATCATCCATTCCGTTAAGCGGTAGCCAATGCAAATGCTCTTTTGCACTATCCATGCCGTGAGATTTACAAACAAGCCCTTCCCTTGTACCCCTTGGTTTCATTAGAAAGAAAAACTCTATACCGTGAAAGTTGAGCCCATTCTCTTGGAAGATGTTTTCATACACAAAAACAAGGCGTTCGATTTCATAATTCACACCTGTTTCTTCGTACACTTCACGCCGTATGGCATCTTCGGCGGCTTCGCCGTGATTTACCGCACCACCAACTGAATACAAATAATCCACGGCATCACTTTTTATTATAAGCACATGATTGTCCTCAATGATAATTGCACCGGTGCGGTAATAGAATATTTCGCTCTCTTCTTTGAAACGTAGTTCTTGCAAATACGCCGCCCCCTTTACAAAATAATTATACCAAATTACAAAATAATTTGCAACAAATTTTGTGAAATTTTCTAAACCGCCAAATAATGCACTGACCGCCATTATCTTCGCTTTTATTGCAGAGATATTCAACTTCTCGTATATCGTAATCATATCCCCAATTAAAATATCGGATAAAATTTAAGCCGAATAAATTCCGCATTTCGTCTGTTAGAGATGTGATAAATAAGGCGTTTTCGCAGACGTACGTGCCAAATCTAACTTGCGGTAGAATAATCCGATAGCAAGCGTTTACCTTGTTGCCGTTGGCGGTGTCAACATCTTCGTCTAATTCGCCATTTTGAATAATCTAATTTTGGTCGAAACCTAATCTTGCCAAGTGCCTTTTGGATATTGCAGAAATATTTGCACCTGTGTCAACCTTGAAAGGTCGCCGTGCTAGTGGTGTAGCGGTATTATTTGGCTGGATATACAAATAAATCCATGTAAACCAGTAATTATCTATACGTAACCTGCTCATAATACGTTCCACCAACCTTTGCCCTCGATAACACACACATTTTCAATGGTTTTTTGCATATCACTTTCAATGTCAAACGCCTCGTCTAGTGTATCGCAAATATACAGCAAATACCCAGGGTCCATATAATCGTCTTCCTCCAAATACTGGAAAACCATGAATTTATCGGGATATTGCGAGCGTATTTCGTGCGAACTCGTCAAAATCCTATCTTCTACTTTTAACATAATAACAACTCCTTTTTATTTTTAACGTTTTTATTTTAGCACTTCAGCCAAAATTTGTCAAACTGCAAAAGCAAAAGGGCGAATTTCCCAAAATCCGCCCTTTTCAATTCATGGGATTTTTTGGACGGATTTTAACGCACACGCACGCCGTCCATTACACGTGCAGGTCGCAATCTGGATGAATCTCGTTGAGGTGTGCCATTTACAGCAAAGTTGCTATTATTATCCCTTATCCAAAGGCTGGGATAATTTTCTCCCCAAGCCCAAAAACCGCCGTCCGCCGTTACTGCCATGGAGATTCCAATACCTGAAGAAAGCTCAACCACGTTTTCTAAAACTTGTATGGGCGTTTCTCGTGCGGTGGTTGTGCCGTCGCCCACTTCGCCGTTGCGATTTTCGCCCCAAGCCCACAAAGTTCCGTCTGTTCTAAGTGCTAAAGTGTTGCTCCAACTGGAAGAAACAGTCGAAACATTACTCAAAATATGTGTAGGATTATAGGCGGTTGCGATTCGATTGTGTTCGTCGTAAGGCTGCCAACTGGTATTTAGATTGAACAGATTGTTATCTGAAGTTACAACAAAATCTTGTGAAATAGCGATAACGTTATCCATTATTTTTGTTGGGTTATATCCGACCGTTTGAATACCTGGAATGGGGCTTTCCCAGAAATAAATTGGATTTAATTCCCACAAAATGCCGTCTGTTGTGATAGCCCGTGTGCCGTCCACTATTGCGATGTTTGACATTATAAGTACAGGTTCTTCGCCACTAGAAATAAAATTGCTTCCCAAACTGCCCCATAGATTGCCGTCTGCCGTTAAAACAAATGTGAAAAAGGACACCGCATTAGGTTGCATAGTTGACGTTGCAATAACGTTATCCATTATTTTTACTGGTATTCGCCGAACTTCGTTGTTGATAAATTCGGCTCTGTAAGTCCACAAATGTCCGTCTGAAAGTATTGATGCTAAACCATCGCCAATAGAAATGACATTGTTCATAAGTTCCTCGGAACTATACCAATTCCAATGCAACATTGTGCCGTTTTCTTTCAATACAATGCCGTTACTTGGTGGCTCTTCAAGTCCTCCATTACGTGTTGCCAGTATATTTCGGCGGCGAACTTGCGTTGGCAAAATGTTAGGCAAATTTGGGGTTGGCGGTGCAACTTCTGGCTGGCTTTGCGTTGGCGGAGTTTCTTGTGCATTTTGCTGACCAATTTGCACATTTTCCATTATCCTTACAGGAAAATCACGACTTATATTTGTGCCGTCGCCTAATATTCCATTTGAATTTGAACCCCAAGCATATAATGTGCCGTTTGTTGTTACTACAAAATTAGTATTCATCCATACTGGATGAAACGACAATACATTGGTAACGTCCATTATGTGCATAGGTACTAAACTGGAGTCTCTGCCATTGCCTAAAAAGCCAGAAAGTCCCCAACCTGCTAATTCATTATTTGTAGTCAATATGAAGTTGTTAACGCCTGTTGTATTCAGTGTGTGAACATTATCCGTTATCCACACAGGACTATTGCGGTCATTAAACACAACATCCCAGCCAGTGGGATCTTGATTTATAGCTGAAGGATGACTGCCATCACCCAAACTTGCAATTTCATGTCTGCCCCAACCATAAAGAATATTATCCGTTGTAATGGAAAAAGCACCGCTATCTGGGGAAAGTGATGCTCCGACAACATCACGCACATTGTCCATTATGTGAACTGGTCTGCTTTCGTCAAAAAATGTGCCGTTACCTAGCGTTCCAAATTCGTTAGTTCCCCAGCTGTAAAGTGAATTATCTTTTGTTATTGCAAATACCGAAAAATCCAATCCTTGAAAATAGTATACAGAAGCTACGTTATCCATTATAAATTGCGGAGTATTTGCATTTTCAAATGAACCATTGCCAAGCTGCCCACGATGATTTGCTCCAGTGGCGTACAGCGAACCGTCTTGCGTTATTATAAACGCACTGCCAGACCAAGATGTGCCATGGAAATTTAATCCAGAAACATGAGCCACATTTTCCATTATACGTACTGGCTCATCTCTGTCCGTAAAAGAGCCATCACCTAATTGTCCCCAGTGATTTGCTCCCCAAGCCCATAAAGTGTCATCCGTTGTTATTGCAAAGATACTAGTATTAAGTGGCATTGCAGTATAAGATTGTACATTCTGTAAGACAAGTAGGTTGTTTTCAATATTCCACAAATCTCCATTTTTGGTTAAAATATGACCCGACCGTACTTCTTGCACATTTTCAAATACCATTGTGGGGTACAATAATTCCGTTCCTTGCCAATTTCCCCAAGACCAAAGATTATCGTTGTTGTCTATTGCGGAAGTGGCGTTTACTATTGATTTGACGTTGCCCATTATTTTCGTGGGAGTCAAAATACCTTCGTTGCTGCCGTTGCCTATATTTCCTAACCAGCCGTATAAATCTCCGTTATTGTCGATAATTCGTGGCGTTCCTGAACTTACAAAAACTGTAGTTCTTGATGTTTCTGTAATGTTTGTATCGGTATTACTGGAATTTTCGGGCGTGTTCAAATTTGGTGCAGGAGATTCGGGCGAAGTTTCGCCAGTTGGTAACTCGGTTTCCATTATGCCACTGTTTGCTACATGCGCAGGTGCAGGTGTTTGTGCCTCATTAGCACAGCCGACAAAGCCTATCATTAAAAAGCCCATTAATATTACTTGCATTCTGTTTTTCATATACAACCTTTCTAAAGTAGCTTATTTTTTGGATTTTGCAATTTGTATTTTGCAATAAAATAAGCCTTTTTTGGCTCAATGGCTAAATGGCTCAACTTCATTATCACACAAATTTTATGATTTGTCGATACTAGACAAAATTTTTTTCAATATTTCCATAAAAAAAGGACGGCATTTCAAATCAACCGCCCTTTTTAGTTATCAAAAATTATTTGCTAATGTCAACTTTAACACACTTCGTACCACTCAACTTCTCGCTCAACGCATCAGGCTGATTAAACCCTAGCAAACAACGTAAAACTATCACTATCAACAAACCGCTTGCCGTTATTGCAACTATCATTTCATTGTTAAACCTACAGAATAACCCTAACACCGCTAATAATAGCCATTGGAACGTTTATATCAGTTATATTGCCAAAATATCCGCTCCAGCTATTTCCCCAACTGTACAATGTTCCATCTGCTGTTATTGCCATTTTGGGCGACATATTATTATGATAAATTTCAACCACATTTCCCATTATATATTGCATATTGCGAGAAATTATTGTAGATATTCCATGTTCAAGTTTTATAATCGTATTCAAATCCCAAACAGTGCCGTCATTTTTCAAAATTAAGTCGCCAGAAACAGAAATAGCGTTGTCTGTTAGATGTATTGGATTATATCCAGTAATTATAATAGTTCCGTTGGAATCGATTTTGCTCGGATTTAAGTCTAAAACTGTGCCGTCAGACTGGATTACTATGTCGCCCGAAATATATGCAACATCGTCCATTATTGCCACAGGAGAATATTTATCGGCTGGTTCGCCTGGCATATTTAGGATATTTGGATTTAAGTCCCATAATGTGCCGTCTTTTTTTATGGCTCTGCTACCATCTACAAAGGCAACATTTCCCATTATTAAAAGATTTTTGCGATTATTATCTGAGTTTGGGTCAAAAGCATATAAATCCCACAAATTACCGTTAGATTGCACAGCTAAAGCACCGAAAGGAACAGATAACTCCCACGAATTTTCAGCAGATTGCGAATTAAAAATACCTGTATGTTTTCCAACAGAAACATCAACTACATTTTCTAATGCTAATTCCATGTAACTATACCACAAATTCTCATCCGAACGTAAGAAATACGAACCACCGCCGCCAGTCCACAAAGAAACAATATCGTTAATCGGACTATATCGGTTTTCTTCAATGACAATTTCTCCGTTTGATTGCATAAATCCCCAAAAATTTGTTAATGTGCCGTCTTGCATTATTATGTCAAAACTAGCCGTTCCGTTTAATAATGTGCCAAATCCCATGCTGTTTTGCCTTGTTTTAATTGGAAAATTAACGGTTGAATTTTGCTGGTTTTCCGCAAACAAAGCATCCAAAACAGTAATAGTTAGCGGTTGCCAATTAAAATTGTCTATTATTCCGCGGCTTTCGCTGTAAAAAAAGTTGCTCACATTTTGATTATTTTGAAATTCTTGCACAAGTTCAAGAGAATTATCGGACAAACGAAAAAAGTTAAATTCCGTTATTTGTCCTCCGCTACTGCGATTGTATATAATGCCGTTTTCATCGATATAATCTAGGCTGTTTCGTGAAGTAAATTCTTTTAGCAAAATGGGATTACTTCCCAAAACAGCGAATACCAGTTCATAACTTTCCCATTCCGTTTCATATTGGATAAATAACTCTGGAACGTTGTCGCCATTTATATCGTAAAAAGCAAATTGTGGCGTTGGTATCGAAAATGGATCTGCTGATGATAGACTTCTGGTTATATGTTCAGTTATTAAACTTTCATATGCTCTTAATGTAGTCTCGAAAATTGTGTAAGTTGGCAATATTCCGTCAAAATTAACTAATACGTCCGTTATAATTGCGGTAGGAATATTTATATCGGATATATCGCCAAAAAATCCGCCCCAAGAAGTTCCCCAGCTGTATAATGTGCCAGGTGCTGGTGCGATTGATTCAGTTTCTCCAATTTGACTAATTTGTTCGGTGAAACTTTCTACATCTTGTGATACGCCGCAAGCTGTGGTAAATGCAGCAATTATTAGTATTATGCAAAATTTTTTCATGTAAATTCCTCCTAAAGTTTTGTTTTATTGTGTTTGCACATTTTCCATTATCCTTACAGGAAAATCACGACTTATATTTGTGCCATCGCCTAATATTCCACCTGAATTTGAACCCCAAGCATATAATGTGCCGTTTGTTGTTACTGCAAAATTACTGCCCATGTACGGATAAAATGTAGATATGTGATCCATTATAAAAATGGGTATTAAGCTAGATTCTCCATTTCCCAGTAGCCTTGAAAACCCTCCCCAAGCCCATAACTCATTGTTGTTGGTTATCACGAACCTGTTATCGCCTATGTGCAGACTGGAAACATCCTGCATTATCCACACAGGGCTATTGCGGTCATTATATGTATTATCCCAAATAATACCAGGAATACTTCCATCGCCTATGCCCGCATCTACGTGCCTGCCCCAAGCATAAAGACTATCATCTATTGTTATTGCAAAAACAGCTCTGTCTTGGAGGGTAAATTCTACTTCAAAAATATTGAGTACGTTGTCCATTATGTGAACTGGTCTACTTTGTTCTAAAAATGTGCCGTTGCCTAATTCTCCAAATTCGTTACTTCCCCAAGCGTAAAGTGCATTATTGTTTGTTATTGCAAATACCGAGGTACTCAAGTCTGGAAGAGCTATTAAAGCATACACCGAGGAAACGTTAGACATTATACGCTCTGGAATATTTATATTTTCAAATGTGCTATTTCCGAGTTGTCCACGATGATTTAGACCAGTAGCATACAAATCGCCGTTTTTTGCTAGTATAAAAGTGCTACCAAATCCTCTGTTAAAATTACCAGCCATAACAACATCGGCTACATTTTCCATTATGAGGACTGGTTCATCTCGGTCAATCAAAGAGCCGTCTCCTAACTGACCAACTCCGTTAGCACCCCAACCCCACAAAGCACCATTTGTTGTTATCACAAAAATATTAGAGAAATTTAATGATGGTATGTAAAATGTTGAAACGTTCTGAAATACTAGCAAATTATTTTCAATATTCCACAAATCTCCATTTTTGGTTAAAATATGACCAGACCGTACTTCTTGCACATTTTCGAATACCATTGTAGGATAAACTAGTTCTGTTCCTTGCCAATTTCCCCAAGACCAAAGATTGTCGCTGTTGTCGATTGCGGAAGTGGCGTTTACTATTGATTTGACGTTGCCCATTATTTTTGTGGGAGTCAAAACATCTTCGTTGCTGCCGTTGCCTATGTTTCCTAACCAACCCCATAAATCTCCGTTATTGTCGATAACTCGTGGTGTTCCTGACCTTACAAAAACTGTGGTTCTTGCTGTTTCTGTAATGTTTGTATCGGTATTACTGGAATTTTCGGGCGTGTTCAAATTTGGTGCAGGAGATTCGGGCGAAGTTTCGCCAGTTGGTAACTCGATTTCCATTATGCCACTGTTTGCTACAGTCGCAGGTGCAGGTGTTTGTGCCGCACCAGCACAGCCGACAAACCCTATCATTAAAAATCCCATTAACATTGCTTGCATTTTGTTTTTCATATACAACCTTTCTAAAGCTGCTTATTTTTTGGATTTTGCAATTTGTATTTTGCAATAAAATAAGCCTATTTTGGCTCAATGGCTCAATGGCTCAATGGCTCAATGGCTCAATGGCTCAATGGCTCAATGGCTCAATTTCATTATCACACAAATTTTATGATTTGTCAA
>WRKG01000155.1 GCA_009778185.1 Bacillota bacterium | reverse complement strand
TCCGCCCGTTTTCTTATTTTTACGTTCGATTATCTTCCTGTTTATACGTTCGTCCATTTGCCTATTTCTAAATTTATAGTAAATCAACTAAAAAAATGGGCGGATATTATCCGCCCATTTTCTTATTTTTACGTTCGATTATCTTCCTGATTTATACGTTCGTCCGTTTGCCTATTTCTAAATTTATAGTAAATCAACTTAATAAAAACCCAAAATTCTAACGGGTCAAGGGGCGAAGCTCCTTGCGGGGTTTGCCTGTCCGCCGGCAGGTGGAGGGCAGCGCCCCAAGGTTTTGAAATTGTTTGAGTATAACTTTTACTTACGAACAATTCCCTTTGATTTTTCTGCTATCATTTGGGCTTTTACGCATAATTCTGCCGCCAAAAAGGCGTGTTCTTGGGTCATTGCGTTTTCGGTGCGGTTAAGACAATCTAATATCAACTGCCCAAAATATGGATGTCCCACTTTTCCGTTTACGTCAAAATATTGCTCAACTTTTTGGTTGGCTAGATACAAATTGCCGCCCTGCTTACTTCTGCCAACGTCAACATATTTTCTCATTTCAATGTAGCCGTCTGTGCCTAAAATAAACGTGCGTCCGTCGCCCCAAGTAGACAATCCGTCAGGAGTAAACCAGTCAACCCTAAAATAGCCTGTTGCACCGTTATCCGCCAACAATTTGCAATCGCCAAAATCGTCCAAGCCTGGATATTGCGGATTATTATAATTTTCTACTTGCGCTGTGATAATTTCGGCACTTTTTGCACCTGTGTAATACAAAAATTGCTCAATTTGGTGGCTGCCAATGTCGCATAAGATTCCGCCGTATTTTTCGCGTTCAAAAAACCATTTTGGTCGCCAACTTGGATTTGCCCTATGCGGGCCCATTCCGATTGTCTGTACAACTTTGCCGATTGCGCCGTCTTCTATTAGTTCTGCTGCAAAAACTGCCGCCTCAACGTGCAAGCGTTCGGAATAATACACGGCGTACTTTTTGCCCGTTTTTGCCACCATTTCTTTGGCGGCTGCAAGTTGCTCTAAAGTTGTCAACGGAGCTTTGTCGGTAAAGTAATCTTTGCCAGCCGCCATCGATTTTAAGCCCATTTCGCAACGTTCGGACGGGATTCCTGCGTTGGCTATCAATTTTACTTCGGAATCGTTCAAAATTTCATCTTCGCTGGTTGCCGCTTTTGCCGTTGGATATTCTTTCAAATATCGAGCAAGCCTGTCTGCATCGCTGTCATAGATATACTTCAGCGTTGCTCCTGCTTCAATTAAACCGTTGCACATTCCACCTATATGACCATGATCTAAACCAATAGCCGCAAAAACAAATTCTCCTGCTTTTACTACTGGATTAGGCTTGCCTTTAGGTGCATAATTCATTCCATCTGCTGCCATTTTTTCAACCCTTTCTCGTTTGCCTTAAGATTTTAAGCTGCTACAGTTTGGCAATTTCAAATTTATTTGCCAACTAATCGTGCGTAATACAAAATTCCCATTACAGTTTTCATGTCGATTATTTCGCCGTTTTCTAGCATTTTCAGTAATTCATCGAGAGAGTAAATTTCAATTTCTACAAATTCATCCGAATCGGGAGCGGTTTTTCCTGGCGTTAAATCTTCCGCCAAAAACATACTTATTTGCTCGGTGCAATACGCCGCCACCGGGAAAAACTTATGCAAAAGCCTTATTTTATTGGCTTTGTAGCCTGTTTCTTCTTCTAGTTCACGCAAGGCGCAATCTTGCGGTTCTTCTGGTGGATCTAACTTGCCTGCTGGAAACTCCAGTGTTAGTGCGTTTGTGCCAGCTCTATGTTGGCGAACCATTATCAAATTGCCTTCGTTTGTTACCGCAATAATCATCGCCGCGCCGTTGTGAACAAGCACATCTCGTTTTACTACTGCACCGTTGGGTAGTTCTATCGTTTGATGCGTTAAATCAAATATAGGACCACTATATATTTTTTCTTTGGATAGTATTTTCAAGTGATACCTCACTTTCTTTTGCGGGGGTTGAAAATTTTCAACCCCCACTATTATTAGTTTTGCCTATCGTAAACCTACATATAACGTTTTAGAACAAAATAGAACAAAAAAGTTTCAAAAACGAAATTTTAACGGTTTTGAATGCGAAAAATTTACAATTTTTGCAAATTTCAATTATACAGCAGGTTCCTCTTCTACGGTCATAGAAACTACGCTTGCGTACCAGCGGATTGAATCCATGTAAGCGGTAAAAATTCGTTCAATATCCAAATTGTGGAGGGCGATTAAACGGTTTACTTCGCTCCATTGTGCTGATTCGTAGGCGGTCATAAATTCTAAAATTGGAAAAAACGTTCCCGCCTTAAAAACTAGCGCCTCGTGAATTTCCTTTGAGACAACGATAATTTTTAATGCTTCAATCATTGGCATTTCAAGCACAACGTCAAGCACAGAGAACAAGCCCATGAGAAACAGCGATTGAGCATGAATACCCATCTCAAAACTAGTTGCCAAATTTTCGGCAAATTTTGCCCGCAACAGCGAAAGCCTGGTTAATTCGTCGGGTTTGTCTTCCGAAAGCAGTTCGGTTGTGGCGGTTGTAACCCATTTTCGCAGTTCATTTTGACCTAGCAATGCACCCGCTTGTTGCAAGCTGCTAATTTTTTGAGAAAGCCCCAAATATGGCGAGTTTACTAGCTGTAGCAACGATATTGTAAGTGCAGTATCTTGTCCAACAATTTTTACAATTTCTTCTATTGCGAAATCTTCGGTACGTACTAGGTTTATCAGCTGAATGCGGTTGACTTTTATTGGCGCGATAGTGTTTTGCCCGTAAGTTAGCGGTAAATTATAAAAACGTCCCTCAAAAAAGGAGAACCCAACGTTTCTAATTTTTTTGAAAACTTCAATATCGTTTACTTCGGATGCAATAAATGTCAACTTTGGAAATTTTCTCATAACAGTTTGGTACGGTGTGTTGCCTTGCTCTTGTTGGTACTTAAAACTGATAAGAATGAAATCGCACAAGTCAACAATGGGTTTCATGGTATCGTAATTTTTGACTTCCTCGATGGCAAAACGGAAACCGAGCGTTTTTAGTTTTTCGATACAGTCAATAAACATTTGCTCAACAGGAATGCTACCGTCCATTAAAAAGATAATTTTTTCGGGCGGTTGCGTACATTGCCGCGTAACATCGGCGAGCAAAGTAAACTGATTTATAGGAACAAACAGCGGTTCGCCGTTCGTAAAGCCATCTAAACCAACCTCTTCTAAAACAGTGAGGCATGGCAAATTTACAATACCGTCTAGCAAGCGAGCCTGATATTGGTCGGCTAGATAATCGCCGCCCCGCTGATAGCGAAAACAGTAAGACATAACAGCTAAATCGCTGCTTAAAACGGGTTTCGGCACAATTAGTAGTTTCATATATTTAGGCGTTAATTTTTTGCGTTGGTTAGAAGATGGAACGCCGTCCTCCCCTCAATGTTCAAATTTTTTTATTGTAGGCTAGTTCTTTAATCCACGCCTCAAAACGGACTTTATGCGGAATTTCCGTCCATTCTTTGTATATTAAGTAAACTTTTCCGTTGAAAGTAAACTTATCTTTCCAATATTTAATACGATTGTTTTCAACGCGTTGCTCTTCAAGGTCGCCGTCCTCGTCTAGCAATTTGAAAATGGTATTTTTTATGCCAAACATTTCTTTGGTATAGTTTGCATCAAGCATTTGCTCGGCTTCTTTTCTGGAAATACGATTATTTTTTGCCAATTCTTTGAAAGTATTTCGCATCCGCTTGCGGAAAGTCATTTCCGTTTCGTCAAGATAAGCAACCGAATTTATCGGTTTATCAGAAAGTTTGTCCGCTTTTGTTTTAGATTCAGCGGCTTTTTTGGTTTCCGTTGCTTTTTTGGATTCAGCGGCTTTTTTAGTTTCTTTTTTGGATTCAGCAACTTTTTTAGTTTCGGTAGCTTTTTTGGTCGCTTTTTCTGCCGCTTTTTTAGGTTCTTCTAGCGTTTTTTGTTCAACTTTGACAGTAACCTTTTCGGCTTTTTCTACCTTTTCAACTTTTTCGACTTTTTCGGCACTTTCAGCATTTTCAACATTTTCGACATTTTCAACAGGTTTTGGCTCTTCAGTCTTTTTGAAGAGTGGCGAAGTGTAAACGCCTTGTTTTTGTGCTACAGTCTTAAATTTGCTAGGCAAATTATTGACAACCTCAAAAGTGAACGAAACGCCATCGGCAATATTAAATAAAGTTGTGTGTTTTGTGCCGTCAATTTGCGTAAAAACCAAGCCCTCAATGTCATCCATAACGGAATCATTTTCGTTTAAGGGCGTTCCGCGATAAGCAAGCCGCAAAACGGTTTCTTCCGCAACAATAAGACAATAGGGCGATGCAGTAACAAAAAACCGCATAAACTCGCCAAATCGTCTAAAGCCGTAATATTTCACACGAAAACTGGGAATATAATGGTCAACGTAAATTTTGAACAAAGAAATATCCAATTCCGTTTCATCGTTCTCGTCATTAAGACAAGCATTTAGCATACGTTTAATAATGTGCAACGTGCCAGAAAGATCGTTGGATTTTTTCCAAATAGGAATATCCGCCTTAACAAGCCCTTCGGAGAACTTATTATTAGGTAACTTGTTAGGAATTTTCAAATCTTTTGAGGCGGCTGCAACTAATGTGGAAGTTTGTGCAGGCGTATGCACAGGAGTATGTGCAGTTGGCGTTATCGGCGTTGTAGGCGGAATGTACCGCGGTGGCGAAAGTACGCTAATGCGTTCTTCGCGGGCTGGCTCGACAGGTTCAATCGAGTTTTCCACAAGAGTACCTTTGTAAAGGTTTTTAATGGCAGAATTAAGCGTTTGGTCGGTTTTATCTAACGAGATAAATACATCGCAGGCATTTTTGAGAACAATATTGGTGTTATGCTCGAAGGCACAACCTATAACCCTTTTGCCGTGTTCGTGTAATTTTTTGGCTAAAAACGCAAAAATTCCGTCGCCCGAAACGATAACATAATTTTCGATTTCGGGTTGTTTAATCATCAAGTCAACTGCGTCGATAATAAGGCTGACATCTGCCGCATTCTTCACTCTATCATTCTGATTCGTGTTAAATACTTGAACAGCCTCAATCCCAAGTTGTAACATATAAGTACGCAAATTTCGGTTAATCTGTATAGCCCAGTCGGCATAAGCCCGTTGCACCGAGATTTCAGACGTTTCCTCAAGCTCCAAAATACGATAATAAATTTCGTCTAATTTTAGAGTTTTATTCACGTTTGCCTTAAATGGGATAGTTAAATTCTCAACATCATAAAAAACTGCTGTATTGCATAACATCGATTCACATCCTTTCAGGGGCAAAATATTTAATTATTTTTTGCCTTGTAAAAAGTATATCACTACTTTTGAAAAAATGCAACTTTTTTTGTGAATTTTTTGTAAATTTTTTGAAATTTTTTATAAAGTATTAAAAAAATAATAAAAATTAACTTTTTATGCCTATTCGCACTTGGATTTATATAGCGTTTTTAATGTTTATCGTAAGGGCGGATATGGGAAAAATCCGCCCGTTTTCTACTATATCAATATGTTTTGAAATTATTTGATTACAATATTCACTTCCACATTTTTTATTGATTTTTATATTATTAAAATCAATAAAAAATGTAGCATTTTCGCCACGTAACAGCAATTAAAATTTTATATATTAGAAAACGGAGGTAATATCCGCTCCGACAGCCAATTTCGATATTTCTAAAAAATATGATAACCCTAATCTTTTTTACCATCCCAAGGACATAAATATTTATACGACAAATCTACCAAATAAGTAAGCACAAATCCAGTTATGCCAACCGCCAAAATTCCAGTGTACATATTAAGATAATTTAATCTTCCCCAGGAATCGAACATAAAAAATCCCAAGCCGCGCGTTGTGCCGAATGTTTCGGCTATAAATAGCACAGAAAGCCCTATCGCAAGCCCTATCCTAATAGATGTAAAAATACCTGGCAATATTGCAGGCATAACAATATGCCAAATAATAAAGCCAATATTGCATTTTGCCACGAAAAATGGATAATATAGTTCTTGCGGTATTTTTTGCACTGCGTCGCGGATTGTGATTATAATTTGAAATACCATAACAAAAAAAATCAAGAAAACATGGGCAGAATCGCCGATTCCCAAAAATAACATTACCAACGGCAAAAAAGCCACTTTTGGAATAGGCGCAAACACATAAACCAGTGGCGAAACAAAATCGTTAAATTTTGGAAAATAACCAATAGCCACGGCAATAGGGCCACCGACCAACAAGGCAAGCCCTATTCCGAGGATTAACCGGCGCATACTATACCAAGTATGCAGCATTATATTGGGGAAATTTTGAATGTAGTTAATTAAAACATCCTCTGGATGTGGCAATATTCGAGCATCCAAAATTACCGCCATAATCTTCCAAAATGCGATAAACACGCAAATGGATATAATTTTTTTTATCATAATTTTGCTTTCTGACATTTGCAAATTAAATTTTGATTTTTTTATTTTTAACCTTTTGTATTTTTTAGCACAGCCTATGTAATAATGCTAGAAACACCCTTGACAAATTCCGAGTTGTTGCTGCATTTTGTCAACATTTCGGTAATATGTTCGGTTAATTCTAGTGGCTGCATTTTGGTTGTCATTTCTCTAACGTTGTACATTGCCTCAAGTTCTTGTTTAGATAGCAACAAATCTTCGCGGCGCGTACCCGATTTTACAATATCTATAGCAGGAAAAATTCGCTTTTCTGCCAAACGTCTATCTAAAATAAGCTCCATGTTGCCTGTTCCTTTGAACTCTTCAAAAATAACATCGTCCATTTTGCTACCAGTGTCTACTAATGCGGTTGCCAAAATTGTAAGCGAACCGCCATTCTCAACGTTTCGTGCAGCGCCAAAAAACTTTTTGGGAATATACAAAGCTGCGGGATCCAATCCGCCAGACAAAGTGCGTCCGCCAGGTGGAATGGTCAAATTATACGCCCGCGAAAGGCGCGTAATAGAATCCAGCAAAATGACTAAATCTTTGCCTTGTTCAACAAGCCGCTTGGCTCGTTCTAGTACCATTTCGGCAAGCCGTTTGTGATGTTCAGGTTGTTCGTCAAATGTAGAATATGCTACATAGCAGTTGTCGCTCACAACGGAGCGTTGAATATCGGTTACTTCTTCGGGACGTTCATCGATTAGCAAAATAATCAAATGCAAATCGGAATGATTTTTTAATATTGCGTTGGCAATCTGTTTAAGTAGCACGGTTTTACCAGCTTTTGGCGGAGATACAATCATTCCGCGCTGTCCTCTGCCAACAGGAGCAATTAGGTCGATTAGACGAGTTGCAAGCTGCGAGCGGTTATTTTCAAGGTTGATTTTTTTGGTTGGAAAGATAGGCGTAAGGTTTTCAAAAGGAGTGCGTTGTGAGGCTTTTTCGGGCGATTCGCCGTTTACTTCCTTTACGAACATTAAGGCACTTTGTTTGCGTTCGCCGTCTTTGTCAACTCTAATGGGACCAGTTACACTATCGCCAGTTTTTAAGCTAAACCTGCGTATTTGCGATGGAGATATATAAATATCTTCAGGGCCCGGCAAAAGATTATTGATACGCAAAAATCCGTAACCGTCTGGCAAAATTTCCAAAATACCAGTAATTTCGGGCCCATGCAGATGTCTATTTTGGTTAAATTGAGCAATATCGGTGCTAGACATATTTGAGGGAGCGTTGTAATTTGTTTCTAATTTAGGTTGTAAAGTGGTTGGCGGTGGCGCAGGTTGCGGTGGTGCTTGGGATGTAACAGGTGGTGCTTGCGGTATTGCAGGGGTTGAGTAGTGTTCTTCAAGAAGTGTAATCAACTCTGCTTTTCGGAACTTTGAAACGCTTTTCACGCCCAAAGCCTTTACTTTTTCTCGCAATTCTGCAAGAGATAATTGAGTTAAGTCCATTAAGTGTCCTCATTCTAAAAATTTTTTTGTATTGTGTTTTGTTGGGTAGCAAAAAAACACAGACTAATTTGGTATTACAAGTTGCATTCCAATAGTTAGTACGTTGGGATCGTTCATATTATTGGCTGTCATAATGCGTTGTAATGTTGCAGGAGAATCGTTGCCAAAGTATTGCCTACTTATGCGCGAAAGGTTATCGCCAGCCACAACTGTATGTATTCTGTTTGGTGCATCATTTGGAGCGGTTGGGGCTGTAGGAGCGGCGGG
>WRKG01000154.1 GCA_009778185.1 Bacillota bacterium | reverse complement strand
TAGGTGCTTGATTTTATCGTATTGCTCTTGATTTATTCTCATAGGAACATTTTAGCAGATTTGATGCGTTTTGTCTAGTGGGAACACGCCCTAGTATAACGAACAGATAAAAAATATCGGGCGGATAATATCCGCCCCTACGGTTTTGCGTTTTATTATTTGCCAAATATATTTGTGGGCATTTTATCATTATGAAAAATATAGTTGACAAAGTTGTGTTTTTTGCCAAATACGATTGTCAACCCTGTAGGGGCGGATAATATCCGCCCGCTTTTCAAAATTCGGCTATTTTTCCAAATTTGGCTACTTTTACAAATTTGACTATTTTTCTAAATTTGGCTATTTTTCCCAATTCGGCTGTTTTTCTAAATTTGGCTATTTTTCCCAATTCGGCTATTTTTCCCAATTCGGCTATTTTTCCAAATTCGGCTATTTTTCTAAATTTGCTAAATTCACCAACAAAAAAGGGCGTTCTAATTCGAACGCCCTTTTATTAAATCTCTATTCTATAACGATTGTACCGTCTGCTTGTTGCCAGTTTACATTTATATTCAATATATCGTTAATAAACTCAACTGGTACAAACGTGCGACCGTCAATAATTATTACGCTGCCTAAATTGTTTGGCAACGGTTGATTTACTGGTAACATAACCACGCCTTGCGGAGTGTTGATTTGCACAACACTGTTTACGGCATCCCAAGTTAGCGAAACGCCTGCAGTTTCAAGGATAAGACGGAGCGGCAACATTTGGCGGTTGGTGGCATCTACGAAAGGTTGCTCAACAACTGTTGCAACGTTGATAACTCCTGGAGTTACTGTTACTGGTGGCACAACTAAATCGGATACTGCTGGGAAGTCGGCTGGCTGTTCAAAGTCAGTTGGTGGTTCAATTTCTATTGTAACTTCGGGCATATCTAGGAAATCAACAAAAATGTCAACGCCTTCAATTACAAGAATTTCAACGCCATTTACTATGACAACTATCTGCAAAGCCGCAAAATCTGGCAAAAGTGCCTCGTTTATGCGAGTTTCGATAACTACAACATCGCCAGGTTGTATATCCCATTCTGCCATTGCTGCGGCATCAAGTTCTACTACAAATGGTGGATGCTCAATTACTAAGAACATTCCCTCCGAGATAATTTCGAGAATCTCGTCGCCTGTAAGGTCAACTTGGAAGATGTCAACATAGGTTTGTTCGTCAACTGCGGTTTCGCCGTCTTCGGTAACTTCAACTTCGGCGGCTACTCTTCTTGTGCGCCATGGACGTACAACTCGGCTACTTCTGTTGGCTTGGTCGGCAGGAGTTACAACTGGTGGTACTGGATTAGGTCTACCAGGACCAGGTGCTGGTGGTGGAGTTTGATTTCCTCCTCCGCCGCCACCGCCGCCGTTTCCGCCGCCGCCTTGGTTGTTAGCTGTTGCGTTATAAACAGCATCAAAAGCCAACTTTGGTCTAAAGTTGCCGTCAAACAACAACGGATGTCCCCATGCGCGCCACGATTGTGCATCCGATAATCCCCAGAAAGATACTCTGTGGATATGCTCGGCAAATTCTAAATAATAGCTGAATACTCTTGCGAAAGCATCTGCTTGACGTTGTTGTTGCTCTGGTGTTAATGGGGCTGGCAATGTTGGAGGTTGCGCTCCGCCTTGTCCGCCGATTGTTATGTCAAGTTCAGTAATGGAAACTCTTGCACCAGTGCCGATAAACCGCTGAATTGCTGGACGTACCAAATCTAAATTTGTTGCCCATTGATCGAGGTGGTAATGCGATTGCATTCCGATTCCTTCGATTAGCAGTCTGCCGTCATAACTTGGATGATTTTCCCAACGGTTGTTTATGTCAATTACCATTTCGGCTATTGCTTCGCGCTTGCCAATCATTTCTTCATTAAAATCGTTGTAATACAAAATTGCGTGTGGATCGTATTGACGAGCAAAGTAGAATGCGTAAAATACGAAATCTCCGCCGTCTTCATCGCCTGTTGCACCGTTTGCGAACGCATCGTACCAAGCGGGATCGTTTGCGCCCAAATCGTTCGGAGTGGCTTGTCTGCGTAAATGTGCACGCCAATCGGGATTAGCGTTCCAAGCCGCTTCGCTAACTGATGTTAGGAAAACTTCGTTGAGAACATCCCAAGAATAAATTCTTTCAGCGTATCTGCCAGCAACTTGCTGAATGTGGAAACGCATATTTTCCATTGCCTCTTCACGAGTTAGCAAGTTGTCGCCGCGTCCAGTTTGCCATGCACGGGCTTGCGAGTGCCAAACTAATGTGTGTCCGATAACGGCTTGATTGTTGGCTTCTGCCCAATCGACAAATGCGTCCGCTGTTGTGAACGTCCAGTCAGCTGGATTTGTTGACGGGCTAGCTGGTGCAATGTGGTCAACTTTCATGTGATTTTCCGCTGTTACGGCGTTAAATTGACGGGCGAAAAATGCTTGCGTTTCGGGATCATTCATTAAAGTAGGAGTGCTCCAAATGTTGCCGAGCATGAAATAGTTGGAAAAACGCTCTGCCAAGCTAGGCAAAGTCATATCCCATTCGGGATCGATTATTTCTAATGCACCAACGTCATCCACAGAAACAACTTCGATTTGTCCTGCGGTTGTTGTGAATGGAGCGGATTCGCCGTTTTCAAAGTTGTGCTGCCAAACTATTTCGCCAGTGGCGTTGCGGATGCGGAAGTTGTCAATGTAGAATAATACTGCCGAACCCTCATTCATACCGCCAGATGCGTTGCCAAGGCGAACAATTTGAATATTTTGCCAACCACCATGAGTAGCTAAATTTAGCGGATTGTTAGTAGTTGCTCCTGCAAAACCTGCTCCGTAGCGTGTAAAATGGCGTTCTTCTTGATTGTATGGGAAAATTGGAGTATGCACTAAATGCGCCCAAATAGTATCAGTTTGCACCATAATTCCAACGCCAGAAGTACCGATAGCTTGCGGCGACCAAATGTCAACCTCAAAAGCGTACGTTTCTGTTGGATTTAGAAACTCATCAAAAACTGCACGGTTCAAGCGAAGTCCGTCCCATTGGTTGCCAGTTGGAAGTTGCACACGAAGTACATAATTGCCGAGTTCGGCGATTGGCACTGGTGGCAAATCTACTGGTGGAACGGTAACATCTGGAGTAACGTTTGCCTCTGCATCGGGATGACGATAGATGTCAAAGCGAGTAACGGAGATGTTATCGAGAGCACCTGGTTGTGCATCGGTCATTGTATCTGTGTTAAGACGCAAATGGTCGGCATCCAAGGCTTGTGCAGGAGTTACGTTCGGCACGGAAATTGTGAAAGAGCCGTCTGCGGCAACAAGTCCAGTTCCGATTGTTAAACTGCCAGGCATTCTTTGCAAAGCTATTGTTGCACCAGGAGTGCCTGTTCCTGTGATGTAAATCCAGTCGGTTGGGTAGATTGCGTGGCGAACTTCCAAAGAAGCCCAAACGCCGCTACGTCCGCTAACAACAAGGCTGTTATTTGCGGCAACCGTTAAAACTGCACC
This sequence comes from Bacillota bacterium, assembly GCA_009778185.1. Classification (GTDB taxonomy): domain Bacteria; phylum Bacillota; class Clostridia; order Lachnospirales; family WQUN01; genus WRKG01. The sequence goes on along the minus strand of WRKG01000154.1, from coordinate 4,721 downwards.
TGCGTTTGCAATGTACAAATCGTCTGGACGAATGCTAACAACTGTGCCAACGGCTATTCCGTCAAGAATGCTGTTAAGCGACCAAAGGGATTCGTGCGTTGCTGGAGGAGTTGTTGGGTCGAGTGGTTCGCTTGGTGTGAAGATTTGCATTCTTGTGATTGTGTAGTCGTCTTCATTGTTTACTTGAAAGCGGAATCTTCCTAAATCGGAAGTAGCAACTAAAGAGAGTACAAAGTGTCCACTTGTGCTTGCTGTTGTGTTTGCAAGCCAACCCCAAGGAGATTCAACTTCTCCGAAAATAACGGTTGCTCCAGGAGTTGCTGTTCCTGTTATAAGAATCATATCGCCCATGTCTAAACCACGAGCTATGTCGATTGTGTAATGAGATTGCTCACGGTCGGAAACCAAAATGCTGTTATTTGGACCAAGCACAGCAGTTGGACTTCCCGAACCTTGCAAAGATGGCACATTAAGTACAGTTGCACCTAATGCAATGCCGTCAAGTTCGTCAGCTATATCCCAATCAAGGTCGAAGTCTGTTAAATCTGGTAATTCTGGGATAACTTCTCCTGGCGGAGTTGATGAACCATCGTCTAGCGAGTAAATTCTGATGTCGGTTATTGTGTAATCGGAAGTTCCGCTAGTTTGGAATCTTACGCCAGTTGGCAAATCGTGAATCAAAGGCAATGGAGCAAAAAATACAACAAAATCGCCGTTTGGATCGGGCGTTACTGTAGCAAATTGAGCCCATGGATCAACACGTTCGCTAATCATAACTGTTTCGCTAGCAACATCAACATTACCTTCAATAATGATTAAATCGCCAACCGCAAGCGGACGGGTTATGTCGATTGTGTTCCAGTTGCCAGCATTGCGTCCAGTTACAACAAGGCTGTTATCCGAACCAACTACAACTACTGGGCTACCCGATTGTTGCAATGAGGGAATAGAAAGTGCATCATCACCAAGTGCAAGGGAAGATAATTCATCGGATAATTGCCAATCTAGCAAAAAGTCAGTTAAATCGGGCAAATTGAAAGGTACAAAATCGTAATCGGCTGGTGCGTAAATTGGAGGTGCAAAGTCGATTGTGTCGTTTGTTGGTGGCAATGGTGCTGTTGGTTCTTCAATTTCTTCTGTTTCGTCAACTTCGTCGGTTTCTTCTGTTTCGTCAACTTCGTCAGTTTCTTCTGTTTCGTCAACTTCGTCAGTTTCTTCTGTTTCGTCAACTTCGTTTGTTTCTTCTGTTTCGTCAACTTCGTTTGTTTCTTCTGTTTCGTCAACTTCGTCAGTTTCCTCTGTTTCGTCAACTTCGTCGGTTTCTTCTGTTTCGTCAACTTCGTCGGTTTCTTCTGTTTCGTCAACTTCTTCTGTTTCATTTGTTTCGTCTGTTACATTTGTTTCATTCGTTTCGTCTGTTACAGGATTTTCTACTTCGTCAGTATTATCATCCGTGTCAACAGGATTTTCGATAACAACAGTGTCGTCAACCTCGTCTGCGAAAATCGGGATTGGCGCGAATATTGCAAAAACCATGACAAAAGCTACAATGTACGCAATAACCCGCCGTTTTGTGTTGCCAACATTCATAAAAAATTTCCTCCATTCTTGTAATATTAGTGCAAAATTACTAATATTAACTTGGTATTTTGTAAATTATAACACATTATTTTCAAAATTGCAAAATTTTTTTATAAAAAATTTTTATCTTTACAAAAAATGTTTTTTTGTGTATAATAATTTTGTATTAAATAAATTTTTACGGAGGTAGCTTATGGATATGGGATTAGTCAACCTATCAATGCAATTAAGTCAAGTAAACGCTATGCGAGAAACAAGAATTGGCATGATAGGCAGAGCGCTCGACCAAATGGAACAAGTGGGCGATCAGCTAGTACAAATGATGGATGCGTCAAGTATTCGCATTCCTGCAACTGGTGGAATTGATATAAGTTTGTAAGGTTAGCAAGGTGGATGTTTTTTTGTCCACCTTTTTTGTAATTTGCATTGCGTTTGACATTAAATTTAATTTGTTTTACAATATTATTATGTTTTTTAGGAGGAAATTATTGTAGATTTCACTATTAAAGAAACATTGAAAGAAAATGCCGAAACCGCCGCTGAAGAATACGACCGCTATTTTAATCCTGTAAACCTTGCGGTACTTGAAGAATCCCATGCACAGGCGGAACGTGGCGAATTTGTAGTAAAAACTATGAAGGAGTTGGAATCTTACGAATGATAAACGATGCTAAATTTACTCCTATTAGAAACTTAATATTAAAATATAATTTAGACAAATAGGAGAATAAAATAATGACCCAAAAATACAAAGTACTAATACACTGGAGCAATGACGACAACGCATATATAGCAGAAGTGCCCGAACTTCCTGGTTGTATGGCAGACGGCAGAACGCTCTCGGAAGTTGCGGCTAACGTGGAAATTATTATCAACGAATGGATAGAATCCGCTATTTTAGACGGCGAGCAAATTCCCATTCCAAATGAAGAAATTATGATGTTTGAACAACGATACATACAAATTGCAACATGAAAACATCTCAAAATCCATTAAAAATTATAACAGGAGGCACAAAATGGCAAAAAATATAATCCAAGAAGAAGAAAATTGGCAAGATTGGGATTGGAGTGCTCACAACAACTGTCAACATATTCCCAATGCCGAAACAATAGCGGCTATGGAAGAAACCGAGGAAATATTACGCAAAATTAGGGCAGGGGAACACACTCCTCGATATGATTCATTTGAAGAAATGCTTGCAGAGGTTGATGCGGAAATAGCAGCGGAAGAAGAGGAAGAGAGAAGATTAGCGGCTGCAAATCTTGCAAATCTTGCGGCGAGCGTATCGTGAAAAACTATAAGGTAGAGCGTTCGAACGTTTTCAAAAAAGAATTGAGATTAGTTCGCAAACGTGGCTACAACATGAAAAAACTTGGCTATATAGTCAATCTACTAAAACGAGGTATTCCGTTACCGTCAAATCACAACGATCACGCTCTTGTCGGCAACTGGAAAGGCTTTAGAGAGTGCCATATTGCACCAGATTGATTGCTAATTTACAAAATTGATGCGGGTGTATTAGTGTTGACTTTGCAACGTACAGGCTCGCACGCCGATTTGTTTAACATATAAGGAGCTAAAATTCCAATGACCCAAAAAACCAAAAAAATAATATTCATACTCACCGAAATAACATCTCTTGCGATGTTTTCGGTATTGCTGTGGTTTACTATGACGCACAGCTTACGCGGACTCCTCTTTTTTGTCGCTGGCTCTATGCTTATTCACGTACTATTTGATACTATTCGCCGCACTTTTTGGAAAGAGGATTTTATTTTTAATGAACAAGGCGAAGAAATTTCCCAAAAATCTATCCAACTCATTAAAATCGGCAAATATGCCGTTCAACTAAACCCCAAAAACGTCAAAATGCACACTATGCTACTCGATGCCGCAATGGGTTTCCTCTTCGCAGTAGGAACTTTTAACCTTTTAGATGCACTCGAAACTTACAATATTTCTTTAGATGTGATTGGCGTTCCGCTCGCATTTTTGATTGGTGCTATCGCGCTACTTTTAATGAAATTCAACACCAGCCGCCAATCCGCCGAAAAAGCCAAAGCCCTAGCCGAACGCGCCAACGAAAGCAAAAGCCACTTTCTAGCCACAATGTCGCACGAGATTCGCACGCCGCTAAACGCAATCATCGGAATAACGCAAATCCAGTTGCAAAAAGATAACCTGCCGCAAGAATACGCAACCGTTTTCGACCGCATTTACACCAGCGGCGACGGGCTGCTTAGCATTATCAACGATATTTTGGATATGTCCAAAATTGAGGCGGGCAAATTTGAGCTACTGCAACGGGAATATTTTCTCGCAAGCCTTGTGCATGACGTTGTTGCACTAAATGTGGTGCGTATCGGCACAAAGCCCATCGATTTTTTGCTAGATATAAACGCCGAATTGCCCGCAAAACTGCTCGGAGACGACATTCGCATAAAGCAAATTCTAAACAATTTGCTCTCAAACGCCATAAAATACACCGACAAAGGCACAATCAAGCTAATCGTAGATCACACCGAAAAAGACGGGCTGATAATTCTGCGGTTTAGAGTAATCGACAGCGGACAGGGCATGAAACCCGAAGACATCGAAAACATTTTTTCGGCGTATTCTCGGTTCAATTTGGAGGTAAACCGTATAACCGAGGGCATTGGGCTTGGGATGAACATAACGCAACGATTAGTTGAAATGATGCGGGGCAACATCGAAGTTGCCAGCGAATACGGCAAAGGTAGCACTTTTACGGTATCTATCACGCAGCGCGAAATGTATCCTTACGAAATTATCGGCGCAGAACTCGCCTCCATTGTGGAGCAATCCAGCCGTTTGGGGCTTTATCCGCACGAGATTATCGGCGACGAATTGGCAAGCCAGTTGAGCAACTTCAGCTTTAACAATCACAAGGCACAGCTAGAATTAACGCCGATGCCGTACGGCAAAGTGCTTATCGTGGACGATACCGAGATAAATTTGTACGTTGCCGAAGGTTTGCTTGCTCCATACAAATTGCTGGTAGAAACGGTTGACAGCGGTTTTGCGGCGATTGACAAAGTGGACGAACAGTTAGAAAATGCAGAAAAATCCCAAGCATACGATATAATTTTTATGGATCACATGATGCCAAAAATGGA
>WRKG01000153.1 GCA_009778185.1 Bacillota bacterium | reverse complement strand
CAACGCCGACCAAACCAGAGCCAATTTGCGTGGCAAGCCTAATTCGCTGTGCTTCGCCGCCCGAGAGCGTTCCCGCCGATCTTGCCAAAGTCAAGTAATCCAAACCAACGTCAACCAAAAAACCTGTTCTTGCGTGAATCTCCTTGAGAATCGGCTCGGCTATCATTTGCTGCGTTTCGGATAACTTTACCGTGCCGAAAAACCGCATAACTTCGCCGATTGCAAGCGATGTTATATACGAGATATTTTGTCCGTTTACCGTAACTGCCAAAATTTCGGGCTTTAGGCGATTGCCTTTGCAAGCAGGACAAAGAATTTCGGTCATGTAAACCTCAAATTCGGCGTGCCGCGAAACATCGGCGTTTTCACGATAGCGCCGTGCGAGATTGTTCAGCATTCCCTCGTACGTGTATTTATACTTGCGCGGTCTGCCGTCGCTGCCGAGATAGTTGACATTTAGGCGTTTGTCGCTGCCGTTCATTAGCATATTCTGCACTTCGTGGGATAAATCTTGATACGGCGTTTCCATGCTAAAATTGTATATTTTGGTGAGTTCCTCAAAAATCGAGTGGCTCATGCTGTTGTCCGCACCGATGGATTTCCAACCTGGGACATTTATTGCACCCTCCGAAAGCGATAACGCTTGGTTAGGCACAACTAACTCGGGGTCAAAAATGCGTTTTACGCCCAATCCGCTACAATCTGGGCACGCTCCAGCAGGATTATTAAACGAAAACGACCGTGGAGCAAGCTCATCCAAGCTAATATTGCAATCTGGACACGAAAAATTTTGGCTAAATAAAATATCTTCAACAACATTATCACTTTTTTTATCAGATTTTTTTTCGGTGTTAATGACAAGCAAACCGTTTGTTATAGCGGATGCAGCCTCGATGGATTCTGTCAACCGTTTTTCTATTCCTTTGCGAACTACTAGGCGATCGATTACAATTTCGATGTTATGTTTTTTATTTTTTTCGAGAGTTATCTGTTCGGAAAGTTCGTAAATAATGCCGTCGATGCGAGTGCGAACGTAACCGCTGCGGCGAGCATTTTCCAATAGTTTTGTATGTTCGCCTTTACGACCACGAACAACAGGGGCTAAAATTTGCAAGCGAGTGGATTCTGGCAACAGCATAATTTGGTCAACAATTTGGTCGATAGTTTGGCGTTTGACTTCCAAGCCACATTTTGGGCAATGCGGAATACCAACTCGTGCAAAAAGTAGCCGCATATAATCGTAAATTTCGGTAACTGTGCCGACTGTTGACCGTGGATTATGGCTAGTAGTTTTTTGGTCAATCGATATTGCAGGGGAAAGTCCTTCAATAAAATCGACGTTGGGCTTTTCCATTTGTCCCAAAAACTGCCTAGCATAAGAAGAGAGCGACTCCACATAACGGCGTTGTCCCTCTGCATAAATTGTGTCAAACGCAAGCGACGATTTGCCGCTGCCGCTCATTCCAGTAAAAACAATTAACTTATTGCGCGGAATTTCCAAATCAATATTCTTCAGATTGTTCTCTCTAGCACCTTTTATTACTATTTTGTCTTTTTCCATAATTTTTCCTATCTAATTTCAAAGATTAAAACCGTGGGCGCCCGCCTGCCGGCGGGCAGGCTGCCCACACCCGCAAGGAGCGCGCCCCTTGACCCGCTAATTTTTTAATGTTCATTTTTAGTGTGTTTTATGGGCATGATTTTTAGTATATTCGAACAGTCAAAAACGGGCGGATATGTCGAAAATCCAGTAAATTTCCGACACGCCCTTACAGGGGCGTTTCGTAGGGGCGGATATTACCTGCCCGTTTGTTCCAAATTCGCAATTTATTTCAAATTCGCAAATTTATCCCAAACTCGCAATTCTATAAAACTTCAGCTATAGTAAATCAACTTAATAAAAATCCAAAATTCTAACGGGTCAAGGGGCGAAGCTCCTTGCGGGGTTTGGGGCAGCGCCCCAAGGTTTTGAAGTTGTTGGACTATACATTTCAAAAAAGGTGTGCAAATTTTTACACACCTTTTTTAAGTTAAAATTTTTTGACCTATTGCAAAAGTTGCAAAATCATTTGTGGACGTTGATTAGCTTGTCCTAGGATTGACAACCCTGCTTGATACAAAACTTGTCGTTGGGTCATTAAGGTCATTTCGCGAGCCATGTCGGTATCTTGGATGCGGCTGCGGGCAATTTCGGTGTTATTAGCCGAGTTGTCCAAATTGGCGATTGTATGCTCTAGCCTGTTTTGATATGCACCCAAACGTGAACGTGTCCGAGAAACCATTTCTATTGCGTTGCTGGTTTGGTTTATTGCCCTTGATGCTCCCTCTTGTGTGGTAAAATGGAGCAACGGAACTTGTATACCTGCGCGAAATTCAACTAATCCCAAAGTTTCGGAACTTATTCGTGGAATTTGTATGTCCATGAACATATTAAAGTTTGGACCAATTTGTACACGCAAGCCGCCAAACTCTTCGATACGCAGTTCCATGTCTAAAGGAGCGGCTAATGGAACGGTCATTCCTAAATGTCCGTCTGGCATAAAAATGCTCATTTGTATTCTATGACCTTGCAAACTGGTTAATGTAACACGGTTTCCCTCGGTGGAAACAGCCAACGAGTTGTTAAAATCCGTGTTGGGATTTCCTCCGATGTCGTATAAACCGTCAATCGTGATGTCAACATCTTGTCCGCTAACAGAGCCAACTGTTAAGCCGAACATATTCCAAATATCCTGGCTGCCGCCCAATGTTACGTGTTCGTTACTGCCAAACCGCAAACTGGATATTTCTATTGTGTTGCCTGTTGCGACTGGCAACGGAGTTGTCGCAATTACGCCAGCGGCTTCCGATGCGGAAACAATTTTTTCCCAGATAGATGCGGCATTTTCGCCAGCAGTTACGGGAATTTCGATGCTGTTTATTATGATAACTCCGTCGGTTGGAGCTGTTCCGCCAGCGATTGTTCCTGTTGACGTTGCTGCTTCAGCAAGATTGTTTATTGTGTAGCGTAAAGTTCCCGCTGGCGTGCCTTCGGTTACAAACATTGCATTAGATATAACGCGCGTTAATTCGAGATTGCCGCCGTTGTTTACCCAGTTTGTGGTAACGCGCGATGCTTCGCCGTTTAGCAAACCGATTGTATTAAACTCTGTGCGACGCGATATTGCGGTAATTTCTTCCGTTAGCGAATTTATTTCCCGCTGGATTGCTATTCTGTCGTCGGCAACGTTTGTGTCGTTGGCGGCTTGTACAGCCAGTTCGCGCATACGTTGCAACATTGCGTGTACTTCGTTTAACGCACCTTCCGCTGTTTGCACCAGCGAAACGCCATGGCTAGAATTGTCGCTTGACCGATTTAATCCAACAAGCTGAAAGCTCAATTTATTGGCTATTGACATTCCTGCTGCGTCCTCGCGGGCGGTGTTTATTCTTAAGCCTGTTGCAAGCCGATTCATTGAGTTTGTCATGTGCCTATCGTTTTGCCGCAAGTGAATGTGCGTTAATAATGCAGGGACATTATTTGCTATTCTCATATTTTAATCTCCTTTATAATCGTGGATTTTATTTGGTTGACTCGGTTGTCGATTTTGTCAAGTTTGATGACCGAATCGGGTTCATCCGATTTTTCGATAAATTTTACGATTGCGGAAACTACTGCGTTAAAATTTTGATTTTCCATTTGCTATACCTCAAACTCGTAGCTAGATGTTTCCACTGGAAAATAGTTATCTTCGGCGGGATCAACTAGCGTATTTTTGCCTTGCGGTACAGCCGGCTGTGCTGAATCTGGGATATTTTCCATATAATTAAAGGAAATTTGCCCAAGGTTGTAACCTGCTTTTTGTAGCGATTCTAGTAGCGTGTCTAAATTGGATTCCAGGCGGATTCGTGCAACAGGGCTTTCCACGGAAAACTCTACATTTACCGTATTGTCAACTATCGAAAAGAAACTTTGTACATTGCCAAGTTCGGCAGTATTTAATGTAAGCAAAGTTTTTGCCGTGCCGTCCAAAACGGCGGACTCGTTTAATGTGTACATTTTCAAGTCCGAAAAACGCCCATTTAACTGAATGGGAATCTCCATCATGTTATCTTCCGCCATTGCGTACTGAATTGCAAGCATTTTTTGGGCATCTCTGGCAGTTTCGGTTGGCGTTGCATCGTCCAAAATATTCCACAATTTTTGCAAAACTTCCTTTTGACCGTTTTTGGCGACCGTTTCGCTAGATTGGAAAAGTTTGGTTAAATCCAAATTGTCAACGGAAAAACTGCTGTCCAGGATATTGGCTAATTCTGGGTTATTTTTGCGGATTTCCGTGGTTGCCTCTTGTAGCGATTCCAAAAATAGATTTTCGCGGAGTTTTCGCATTGCTTTTAGATTGTCCGAAGTTGGTAAAATTCCGCTGTTTTGCATTAGCGTGATAAGTGCAGGCGGAACGTTGACAAATTGCCGCATTGCCTGTGCAGCTTGCTCTAAATCGGGCTTAAATGATTCCGTTTTAACTTGTTGCAAAACGTCTTCTAAAGCGGTTTCCACTTCGTCGTTTACCCAATCTTGCAAAACGGTTGGAGCGGCTTTGTCGGTGGTTGCATCCGCCAATAAATCGGTGTACGAAAGCGGCTTTTCTTGCGAAATTACTTCGCGAATTGTCGGCGGAGGATTTAGAGAGCGGTCGATAGGATTAAAATTATCGTCAACCGTAATATCCATTACGCCTTTATTTTTTTGCGAATCATAATATTTTGCCGCTTCCATTAGGCTGCTCAACGTCAAAGGAGCATCCTGTTTTAGGGCAAAACCAAGTGCAGCAGAGCCATTTTTTTGAATGATGTTCAACATACGATAAACCGCAATCATGCCCGAGCGTTCTTTTGGCGTGAGATTTTTCTCTCTGTCCATTTCCAAAATATATTGTGCAATTTTGTCGCCGCCGCTGTAACCGTGATATTCCTCAAATTTGCGAACATAGGTTAAAATGTCGTCCATTTGCATATCCATGGGAGCAAGCCCTTCTTTTATCATTTGCGCGGCGATTGTTGGGTGCAAACGTTCGATTACGGCGCTTATTTTGGCATCGATGGCTTTTACAGCCTCAAGGTTTGCGCTGGCAACGTTCATGTTATTGCGTGTAAGAATGTTCGCAGCACGGATATTTTCGGCGGTTGGTTCAATTCCGATATTTTTTAGGAGCGGTTCAAATTGATCGGCTACTTTTTCGATTGTGTCGCCATAACGAGAACTAGGCACGGTTGCACTAGCATTATAGGCAACTACAGCCTTGTGTACGCCTGTCAACGTGAAATCCACTTTTTGGGTTAAAATTTGCCCAGAAATATTTGCGTTCATATGAGATACGGTTGGCTTTATCTCTTGAATTGCACGGAAAACCTCGGATATTTGCGAAGTGTGTTTTGTGTCCGCACCGACCAAACGTAGGGCTTTTGCGTGTCCTTCTTGTTCCAAGGTACGCAAATGTTCGACCAACTCTTGCAGGGGAACGGTATTTATTTGGATTCCCTTGTGAGCGAGCCGAATAGCGGCTTGTACGGTCATTTGCCATTGAATTTCCACAAGCTGGCGTTGCGCGGTTACAAGATTTTTTTCTTCAACCGTTAGAATTTTTTGATATTCGTCATTTAACGCCGTTTTAGGGGATTCTGCGACATTTGTTAAGTTTTGCAAATTTAGTGGCTTGTCCGCTTCGAGGACGATTTTTACGTCCGATGGAGCTACCGTTGGCAATTTTTGGGCAATTTCCACGGCTTGCGGCACTAAATCCAAATTGCGGAGCATTGTCGAATATTCCACATTACGGCGATTTATCGGCAAATTATAGGCAACCAAAAAGCGAGCCGCTTCGAGATTTTGCGGACTATTTTCGATATTTTCGCGTGTAAAAATTTTAGCAATTTGCTTATCCAAAGATGCCCAAGCACCTAATTCCATGGGCTTTTCGTTGGCTGTGCTGTATCTAGCCATGTAAATTCGCTCGGAAGTAATTTCCTTTTCGGAACGTAATAAATAGGCGACAGCGGCATCTGGCAAGGCGGGAATATCTTTAGGCAAAACCAGTTCATTTTGCGGTGGATTTTTTTGAGCGTTTTCGGTATTTTCAGTATTTACGATGTTTTGCGGCGGTTGAGGTTTTTCGATATTTGTGATATTTTCGCCGTTGGGGATATTTCCCACATTTTCGCCATTTTTGCCATTTTCGACAGGCGGAACAGTTTCAGCAACGTTGATATTTACATCGGTTTCGATGTTTTGGATAACGTTACTTAAGGTAAAAAAGCTGATTTTGTGCAAAGCAAGTCCACTTGCGGCTATTGCGGCAACGGCGGCTTGTCCCGAATTGCTAATATCCTGTTGGCCACGTTTAACTTGAGCAACAATTTGCGCCACTTTGGTTTGCTCTTCTTTGTTGGTTTCGTTGCGATACGCCTCTTCTTCGTTGAGTTGTTCAAGTGATTTTGCAACTTGTTTAACGTCGTTTATGCCAGCGTTGCCGCGTTCTTTTATAGCATCAAAAACGGCGGTAAAAGTTTGGCGCAAGGCGAGTCCGCTTTTATCCTGCTTGACTATCTTAAAATGGAGCGTATCGCCCACTTCGCCCCTAATAGAGTTTTCGGGTACATTAAAAGAAAAGTCATCGGCTGTACGCAACCTTGCCAAGCCGCCTTCTCGTGCCATAAAAACCGCTGTAAGAGTTTCGCCGTCAATAAAATTGTTGGTGTTTCTATTATTTCTGTTAAAAACAGAGATTCCTCCGCTATTTTGAGCGGTTGGAACAAATACAAAACCGTTCATAATTTTCTCCATAATCAAAAAGTTATCTTACATAATATATTTCGGCTAAAAATTTTTTTATATTATAGTTGACACAAAATTTTTTTGATTGTGGTAATTCGATGGCTTTGTAGTTTTTCAATTAAGAAATATTTTGCATTTTTATTCTATCAAAGCCCAAAACGCCTTTTTTATATTACGCAAAGGTTTTGTAATTTTCCAAGATGTAGATGTTTCCAATTCGGTAATGCGATTTTTTAGGTGGTCAATTTCTTCGTTTTTGTGATGGATTGTTTCGTTTATTTGCCAAATTTCATTATTTTTGTGGTTGATTTCCTCGCCTTTTTGATATATTTCATTATTTTTATGGTTGATTTCCTCGTTTTTTTGGTGGATTTCTTCGTTGCTTTGTTGGATAATTTCGTTTGTTCGATGTATTTCGCTGTCTTTTTGGCGAATTTCGTCATTTTTTTGATTTATAATTTTGTTGTTAAAATTATTTACAACGGCGGCGATAACTGCATGATTATAGGCTTGTTGCATCCAACTTTGGGCGGTTTCTTCTGATATTGGCGAAACATTTAGCACAACGTTCAAATATTGCAAATTTTTGGTCAACCGAATTTCTCGTAAATATTGGCGAGTTTTAGCGTTTTTGCAAAAGGCAAAAATTGCCGTTGTGCCAAGTTCGCCCACCTGTTCGCCGTCATCTAGCGGAGAGCGATCTATTTGAATCGGCACAATAAAATCTGAAACCGTGGTTTTGACTTGCTCGGTGGCGGGGTTTTCGTCAAAAATAGGTGTCAAAAGTTCTATAAAAGGACTTTCCCCGAAAATATTTGTAAAAAATATAATGCTATTTTCGGCGGCTTGATTCAGCATATCCAAAATAAAATTTTGATTTGAGATAGGCTCAATATCCTGTAACGTTGTGTTTATAACGAAAATATCATTTGGCTGTAACTCGGCATTTTGGCAGGTTTCTTGGTATGCAAATTTTTTGTATAAATATTCGCTAAAATTGAATTTATACATGGTTTCGAAAACTTTTTGCGAAATTCCATAAAATTTTAGATTTGTGTGCAATGTCAACCTGTTGATAATTGCTTGGATTACGTACAATTTATCCAAAATATTGAACACTTTTATGTACTCTTTGGTAAGAGCGGTGGTTTCGTCAACCATTGTTGCAAGTTTATTTTGAGCCGTTGATTGCAAAAGCAATAATTGCTTGATTTTAATGTTTGGAATCCACAGTAAAAATTCGATTGGCATATTTGCATCAATATATTTTACGTTGCGTTGCTTTAGCGGCTCTAAATTTGTGATTGAACTTCCCCTTGTGGGATGCGGATGATACACAATTTCGTTTTGTTTATCAGTAAAATATTGCAACATTGTTGCGTATAATAGCAGATATTTATCTGGAA
>WRKG01000152.1 GCA_009778185.1 Bacillota bacterium | reverse complement strand
GTGTTTTGTCGGTTTGATAAATTGGATGATGTTTATATCGGCTTTATTCAGATTGCTTTGATTTTTATTAATATTCGTTAGTGGGAACACACCCTAAAACCATTGCCTAATATTCTGAATCGAGTGGAGAAAATGTTGCGGTTGCGGAAACTTGTCAAGGTCAGTTGGTGGGTCTACCGAATACCGTAGATACATGGTCTACTGGCGACCAATCGGTTATGTTGTTATATCTCAAATCTAAATATGTCAAATTATTAAGCCCTGCGAGTGGCGTTATATCGCTTATGTTGTTGTTGTTCAAATCTAAAGATCGCAAATTAGTAAGCCCTGCAAGTGCCGTTATATCGTTTATGTTGTTATACTGCAACTGTAAATGTGTCAAGTTAGTAAGCCCTGCAAGTGGCGTTGTTATATCTGTTATGTTGTTTCTTTCCAAATACAAAGTTCTCAAATTAACAAGCCCTGCAAGTGGCGTTATATCGGTTATATTGTTGTCGAACAACTCTAAACGTATCAAATTAGTAAGCCCTGCAAGTGGTGTTATATCGGTTATATTGTTTCTGAATAAATATAAACCTGTCAAATTATTAAGCCCTGCAAGTGGTGTTATATCACTTATATTGTTGATTACTAAGTCTAAACCTTGCAAATTAGTAAGCCTTGCAAGTGGGATTATATCAATATCATTTAAGTTACGATAATTCAAGACTACAGTTGTAGCATTTATCGGGATACTTTCTCCCGCTATAACTATATACTCATCGTTATTGCCGTTACCATTTCCATTGCCATTACCACTGCCGTTACCATTACCACTGCCGTTACCATTACCATTTCCACCATCCCCAGGGGGAACAGGCGGCAACTGCTCAACTGGTGGAAATTGCGGCATTTGCGGCACTACAAAATTCTCCGAAAAATCGTCATTTTGATTATTTCGCCTATTTTGATTATTCACAATATCCTCGGCACGGCGATTTTGCTGTGCAACCTGCCAACGATTTTGTGCATCACGATAACTGCGATTATTTGTTGCCGTTGTTGCAGTTTCGTTGGTGGATATTTCCTGCAATATTGGAGGAATTTGATTTAGCAAATCTTGTGTTACAAATTCGCTATTTTCCAATAAATACTCGCTGTTGTCAATAATTTCTTGCAGAGTAAACTCGTCAAGTTCTTCTAAATAAATTTCGCTGATTGCTACATTTTTGTCAACGTCAAAATTGCGCCCGCCTGCCGGACGGGCAGGCCAATCTTGTATAATTTGCCCAGAAATATATACCAACGGCTCGTCTTCGTCATACCAAGCCGTTAAAATTTGCCCTGCCTCTAGTAAAACGCCGTCAATTTCGCCACTTCCAGAAAGCATTGTTATGTATACTATGTTGTCAGCAAAATGTCCCATTGTGAACATTGTGCCACGTACAGTAATTGCCAAATTGCCTAAACGTGATTCTATTGTTTGTTCAGCACTTTGTTCAGCAACCTGTACTAATGCGTTGCCGCTTTGCAGGTTTAATCCGATTAAGTTATTTGTCAACTCAAAATTAACCTCGCTGTTACTGTCAACTTTTAATAGCGAAGTGCCGTCCAAATTTAAGTAAACTTGCGTGTTGTTGCCTGTTGTTAGTGTATCGTTGGCGGAAATGTGTACATTTGTGCGTGGTGCTGTGCGGCGTGTGGCCTGCCCGCCAAGGTGGGTACTATTTCGGTATAAATCGGCATTTCTGCCGTCTACTCGGTAGACTGTGATTGTGCGAGCGGTTTGTGCCGCTTGTGTTTGGGTTGGCAACATTGCCAACATCAATAATGCAGTTAATGCAAAAGCTATCGTTTTTTTGAAACCCGATACAGGTTTGTTGTTTTTGTAAAACATGATAAAATTCTCCTTAATTTGTATGTTTTGCCTTTGCTTAAACAAAAAAGCAATTATGTCCATTATATATATATATATATAAGTCAATCCCAATTTATGCACATTATCCACAATTTTAGTTCAAAAATAAGTGTTAAAAATTTATATATTGTTTTTTCAATATTTTTCTAGTATTTTCTTTAGTTTTTGCGTTTTTTTGAATCTTATATTAAAAAATTTAACAAATTTAATCCAGTGGACTGAAAATTCCAATATCTTAATCTTCAAACTTTGAATTTGACTTTTCTCAAGATAAATGCTAAAATAATAATTCATACGAAAGGAGTTTTTTTATGTGCAATTTATCTGATAAGTATAGTAAAGTTGACACGAGTCATGATTTTGCTACTCGTGAGGAGAATGTGCTGAAATTTTGGCAAGATAATAAAATTTTTGAACGCAGTATCTCGGAAAAGCCACCAACCGCACCAATATACACGTTTTACGATGGGCCACCAACCGCCAACGGCAAACCGCACATTGGACACGTTATGACGCGCGCCATAAAAGATGCAATTCCACGGTACAAAACAATGAAAGGTTGCAAGGTTTTGCGCAAGGCTGGCTGGGATACTCACGGATTGCCCGTTGAACTGGAAGTCGAAAAGCAACTCGAAATTAGCGGAAAACCGCAAATCGAAACCTACGGCGTTGAGCCGTTTATCCAAAAATGTAAGGAAAGCGTTTGGGGCTACGAGGGACTTTGGAAAGACATGAGCGATCGCGTCGCTTACTGGGCGGATATGGATTCCCCTTATGTAACCTATCAAAATGACTATATCGAATCCGTTTGGTGGGCAATTTCTCAAATTTGGCAACAGGATTTAATTTATAAAGGCTACAGAGTTGTCCCTTATTGCCCTCGTTGCGGAACGCCGCTGTCAAGCCACGAAGTCTCGCAGGGCTACAAAGATGTTACCGAAATGTCGGCAATAGCAAAATTTAAGGTTGACAATGGCGACAACAACACATATTTTTTAGCCTGGACAACTACTCCGTGGACTTTGCCGTCCAATGTTGCGTTATGCGTTAATCCCAACGAGGAGTACATTTTCGCACAGCAAGAGGAAAATATTTATATTTTGGCAAAAGCCTTGGCAACCGACGTTTTGGGCGAAAATTACACAATAACCAAAACCGTTTTGGGCAAAAATTTGGTCGGAACGGCTTACAAGCCACTTTTGCCATACGCAGAATCAATGTTAAATTCGCACGAAAACTACTGCACAATCGCCTCGGACAACTATGTAACGCTTACGGACGGCACAGGAATCGTCCATCTTGCGCCCGCTTTCGGTGAAGATGATGCGCGCGTTTGCAAAAGCCACGGTTTGCCCTTTGTTAATCCTGTTGACGAGCAGGGCTGTTTTGTGGAGCAGATTACTCCGTGGGCGGGCGTTTTTGTAAAAGATGCCGACAAACTTATCTTAAAACGGCTTGAAGAGGACAAAACGCTGTTCAAAGCCTTAAAATATACGCATAATTATCCGTTTTGCTGGCGTTGCCACACGCCGCTTATTTATTATGCTCGCAATGCTTGGTTTATCCGCATGACAGCCTTGCGGGATAAATTGCTTGCCAACAACGAAACAATAAATTGGCTGCCCGACAACATAAAAAATGGGCGTTTTGGCAATTTTCTTGAAAACGTGATTGACTGGAGTTTTAGCCGCGAACGCTACTGGGGAACGCCGCTCCCAATTTGGGAATGCAAAAATGGACATCGCCATTGCGTGGGCAGTATTGCCGAGTTGCACGAACTCGCCAAAAAAGACGGAAATCTCAAAAGTGCTGAAAATCTCAAAAATATTGAACTGCACAAGCCGTACATTGACGAGGTTATTTTAACCTGCAAAGAATGCGGCGAAGATATGCACCGCATTTCGGAGGTTATTGACTGCTGGTTTGATTCGGGCGCAATGCCGTTTGCACAGTGGCATTATCCTTTTGAAAATAAGCAACTTTTTGAGGAGAATTTCCCTGCCGATTTTATTTCGGAGGCGATTGACCAAACGCGCGGCTGGTTTTATTCGCTGTTGGCGATTTCTACGTTGCTGTTTGATAAAGCGCCGTTCAAAAATTGCGTTGTCATTGGACACGTACAGGATTCCGAAGGGCATAAATTAAGCAAATCTTTGGGAAATTATGTCGATCCAATGGAAAGTCTGCAAAAACACGGCGCGGATGCGATTCGCTGGTATTTTTATACAAGCTCTGCACCGTGGCTAAATACGCGGTTTTCGGAAGATGCGGTTGCTGAATCTAGCCGAAAATTTATGGGCACAATTTGGAACACGTACGCATTTTACGTACTTTATGCCAACATTGACAATTTCAACCCAAGCAATTACAGCCTCGATTACGAAAAACTGCCGCTGATGGACAAATGGATTTTGTCAAAATTGCATTCTCTAATAAACAAGGTTGACGAAACTTTGGCGCGGTACGAACTCACAGAGCCAACCAGAGCGTTGACATTATTCGCCGACGATTTAAGCAACTGGTATATCCGCCGCTGTCGCAACCGTTTTTGGGCGGCTGGCATGGAGCAGGACAAAATCAGCGCATACATGACGTTGCATCATATTTTGATGACGATTGCGAAAATTTCCGCGCCGTTTGTGCCGTTTATGGCGGAGCAAATGTATCAAAATTTGGTAACAGGATTATCCAATGTACCCGAAAGTGTGCATTTATGCGAGTTTCCGCAAGCGGAGTTATCCTGGATAAACGCCAATTTAGAGCAATCGATGGAGCAAATTTTGTCAATAGTCGTTTTGGGACGCGCCGCGCGAAACGCCGTAAACGTGAAAAATCGCCAGCCGTTATCCGAGATGATTATCGGAATTGCGGAAAAATCTCAAATCGAAAAAAACGCCGAGTTTACGGAAATTATCGCCGACGAGTTAAACATCAAAAAAATTACTTTCGTGCCAACCAAAGATATTGAAGAATATACCGCTTACAAATTTAAGCCGCAATTACGCACTTTAGGGCCAAAATATGGGCGGCTAGTTCCCAAAATAACCGAGGCGTTAAACGCAAATGCAAACGAAAACATGAAACAGCTAAAACAAGGCATTTTGCAGCTACAAATTGACGGAACGCCAGTAGAATTAGCGGAATCGGACGTTTTGGTAGAAGTTGGTCAACGGGATGGTTTTTCCGTGCAAATGGAGCGGGAAACCAGCGTTGTTTTGGATATTCGTCTAACAGCCGATTTAATCGAAGAGGGATATGTTCGAGAGTTGGTCAGCAAAATACAAACCATGCGAAAAGAGGCAGGTTTTGAGATAATGGATAGAATAACGGTAGAATATAGTGATAATCCAATATTATCTGCTGTATTTGACAGAAATCGCCAAAATATAGCTACTGAAGTTTTAGCAGATGAAATCTCAATGCACCAACAAGCCACTGAAAATGCGTATCACAAAAATTGGCAAATTAACGACCAGCAGTTGGATTTGTGGGTTAAAAAAGTAAGTTGACCAACAGGGCTGTTGCTTTTCCACAAACTAAAAGGAGTTCGATTAAACGAACTCCTTTTGAGTGCAAAACAAACCAAAAAGCAAGAAAGCAAAACAAACAACCACGGAGAAGGGGGGATTTGAACCCCCGCACCGGTTTCCCGACCTATGCCCTTAGCAGGGGCACCTCTTCGGCCACTTGAGTACTTCTCCAAATTTCTTACAATAACTATGATATTACAACAAATTCAATTTGTCAAGAAAAATTTTTATAATTTTTTTGCCTTTTTAGTTTTATGGTCAACCTTTTTGTTTGGCGTTTTGTCAAGCGTTTTATTAGCATATTGCGAGTTGCGTTTTTCTGCACAAATTACATAATAATCGTCTATTTGAGAAACTTTAGCACCGCCAAATATTGCGGATATTTTATTGACATACCAATCTTTGCGTTTGACAACCATAAAAAATTTACCATTTAGCTGTAATCGGTTAAAACCTTTTTCGATAAAATGCTTCGCCAGTGAAAAATTCGTGTGATACGGCGGATTTGAGAGAATCAACGTAAAATTTGTATCGGAAATATTGTTAAATCCATCGCTGTGAACTATTTTTACATCGTTTACGCCGTTTAGGTTTGCGTTTATATTGGCTAATTTTAGGCTAGTTTCGTCAATATCGCTTAATATGACATTTTTTGCACCAATACATTTTGCAATGTAAATACCGACTGCACCGTAACCACAACCTAAATCAAGCACTTTGTCGGAATCGGATAAATTCACAGTGGACAACGTGGCGAGCGTTCCCTTGTCAATATTATTGGGCGAAAACACGGATTTCTCCGTTTCAAAGCATAATTTTACGTTATTTATAGTTGTTTCGAACATTTTTATCACCAAATTAGGGGCAAATTTTTGCATTTTTGCGTTTTTGCATTTTTGCGAAAAATTCGCCCCTTATGTATGTTACATCATGGTTTGGAACAATAAACCCGTGTTCATGTTTTGGTTTAACCGTGTTGCAAGTTGTTGATTTTGGCTAAACCACCAGTTTGTATTTAAGTTGACAAAACCGCCTGGATTTCTTCTGATGTTGCCAGCTGTGCGTGTCAACCTGTTCATAAAGCCAAATTGCGAACCAGAGCGATCACGCATTGCGAAACTTTCCAAAGCGCCAGTTGATGCCGCCGAGCGGAAACGTCTTTCGTCAATGGATAAAAATCCGCCTCTGTCAACGTTTATGCCGATTCTGCTTAACGATGCTGAAGACGAGCGAATAGTGTTGACAAGTTCACGTTGCAATCTGCCGCTAGCACCACCGCTTGCGGAATCCAACATACCATTTACGGCACTTACCATGTCGCGGAAAGACTGCATTTGTCGGTCTTCGTCAGGGGCAAAAGTAATTTGTGTGCTACCAGTTTCGCGCAAGGTTGCCGATATTCCCGAGCCTAAATCTACATTATTAGTACGAGAAGTTTGTACGTTGCCCGAAAATCCGTTGCGATTAACTCTAAATTCGGCGTTTTGGGCTTGGCGAGTAACCGAGTCAACCCCTAATACACTTGCAACATTGTTAGCACCAGATACAGTAAAATTGGGTTGTCCTTGTACAGTTGCTCCTGTTTGTGCGGATTGTAATGTCAACGCACTTGTTTGTCCTGTACCAGAGCCTTCGGTGCTTACGGATGCTGTAACGCCTATATTGCGGTTGTTTATGGCGGCGGCGATTCTATCTTGTACCTGCCGAACGGTATCAGTTGACGTTACGTTAAAGTTAAAATCGAAACGGCTGTTGCCAACATTTATAGAAATTTGATTAGCACCTGTTGTAAACCCTGCTGAAGTTGCCAAAGCGTTACCTGTAAAGGCACTACCTCGGTTTTGTTGCGATTGAGCAACCTGCATAACGTCTACTGACAAGCTGCGGACATTAGAATTGCGTAATCTATTTGTGTCAACGGTGTTTATTTGTAGTATATCGGTGTTTTCGGCTACTGGACGAATGTTGCCAAAAGGCGTTTGTGCGTTGCGGCCTATTCCGCGCATATCGTTTAGCGTTGACAATAGCCGTTCGGCGTTGCTCCGTACGCCCATAAGGGAGTTTCTAAAATTGAACGGAGTGCTTGCCATATTGCTACCAAAATTAAATATATTAGCTTGCGGAAACAGTGAATTTTGCATCATGTTGGATAGAGAAGTATTTGCGCCCACGTTCCGTACGCTCAAGCTATTCATAGGACTAAAATTGTTTATGTTTCCTACGTTGTTCAACATTTTATTCACCTCACAAAATTATACTGACTAAAAATTGCTATTTTTAACAAAAAGGTAAAAAAGTAAAAATATTGCAAATTTGGCGACTTTACATTTTCAAACTCGTATTATGAATTATATAATAAAATAATTTTGTTGTCAATAGTAGGTAAAAAAATTTTTTTAGCTATTGATATTTTTTTGCAGATATGTTAAAATTGGTTTGTAATGCTAATTAAGGGTTGAAAAATTGCGTTTGCCTATAGTAGAGGCGGATATTATCCGCCCGTATGCAAAAAATGGACGGGTAAACCTCTAAATAACGTAGTTTAATTTTAACTATTGATTCGCATTTATAATAAATTTTTTGAAAGGGCTTGACAAATATGCAAATTTGTGTTATCATTAACGAGCAGAGCAGAGCAGAGCAGAGCAGAGCAGAGCAGAGCAGAGCAGAGCAGAGCAGAGCAG
>WRKG01000151.1 GCA_009778185.1 Bacillota bacterium | reverse complement strand
TTTGGTAAAATTACACAATAATAACCCCGATAATTTCGGAGTGCCTTTTTACATATGTAAAGCGGCCTCGGTGGGATTTACGTGCGATTGTGGCGTTAAGTTTTTAAGTTTGCTCGCACACCTACTGTCTAGGGTCAAAATTATTTCAACAGGATTATAATATCATAGGAGGAAAGGTTTGTCAAGAAAAATTTTTTGGATTGTGAAAAATATTGCAAAATTCCCCAAAATAATTTATAATAATAGCAGAAAATTTTTAGGAGGGCATTATGAAAATCAAAACAACCGATAAACCCAACAAAAAAGCCAAAATACAATGGCACGATGCGTTTTTCTCCGCTCTCCAACTGGAATTACACGATTACGCCGATTTACTAATCTTTGAGGACGAGCATCAATTAAGCAAAAAAGCCCTTATAGTGGACGTTTTGGTCATCAAAAAATTGGCGGACATTCGGATAAACAAAAATATTGGACAAATTTTCAAAACGCACAATATTTTCGAGTACAAATCCGAACGAGACAGCTTGTCTAAATGGGATTATAACAAGGTTTTGGGTTATTCTTACAGCTATTCGTCAACTGAACAAATTCCTATTGAAGATATAACTATAAGTTTTGCAGTTACGCAAAAGCCCGTCAAACTGCTGAAATATCTAACGCAAGAGCGAAGTTTTACAGTTGACGAGGTAAGCACGGGCATATATTATGTTAAGGGCGAGGCGTTCGCAGTGCAAATATTGGTAAACAAGCACTTGGGCGAAAATGTGTTTCTAAAAACCTTGCGCCGCCGCCTAACGAAACACGATGTTGAAAAAATGTTGAACGCCTACATCGAATACAAGCCGCTAGAAAAAGACGAAACGTTTCTTAATCGTGTGTTTAATGCGAATAAAAAGAGTTTTGAGGAGGTTTTAGATATGATGGATTCCAATGTGCGAGATGCTTTTTATGAAAGTTTTAGGAAAAGTGGCAAGTTAGCCGAAGAAGAAAAACGGGCTGAAGAACGTGGCAAGGAAATTGGCAAGGAAATTGGCAAGGAAATTGGCGAAGAAATTGGTAAGAAACTCGGCGAAGAACTCGGCGAAGAAAAAAAGGCACGTGAAGGTGCTTTTGAAATGTTAAAAAGAAACTTTGACACAAAAGATATAGCAGCAATTCTCAAAATGCCGCTAGAGTGGGTGCAAAATCTAAAAGACAGCACCACAATAAACCCAAGCGAAAGTCATTAGAAGTTTAAGCAAGCATTACGGAGGTTTTAGATATGACGGATTCCAATGTGCGAGATGCTTTTTAGGAAAAGTGGCAAATTAGCCGAGGTAGAAAAACGGGCTGAAGAACGTGGTAAGGAAATTGGTAAGGAAATTGGCAAGGAAATTGGCAGAGAAATTGGAGAAGAAATTGGTAAGAAACTCGGCGAAGAACTCGGCGAAGAAAAAAAGGCAAGTGAAGGTGCTTTTGAAATGTTAAAAAGAAACTTTGACACAAAAGATATAGCGGCAATTCTCAAAATGCCGCTAGAATGGGTGCAAAATCTAAAAGACAGCACCTCAATAAACCCAAGCGAAAGCCATTAGAAATTTAAGCAAGCATTACGGAGGTTTTAGATATTATGGATTCCAATGTGCGAGGTGCTTTTTATGAAAGTTTTAGGAAAAGTGGCAAATTAGTCGAGGAAGAAAAACGGGCTGAAGAACGTGGTAAGGAAATTGGTAAAGAAATTGGCAAAGAAATTGGTAAAAAAATTGGCAAGGAAATTGGCGAGAAACTTGGCGAAGAAAAAAAGGCACGTGAAACGGCGATTGAAATGTTAATTGACGGCTTTGCACTTGATAAAATCGCCCATTATATACGTATGCCGCTAGAATGGGTGCAAACCCTAAAAGACAGCACCACGATTACCTAAAAAATTTGCAAGCCCTAAAAGACAGCACCACGATTA
This sequence comes from Bacillota bacterium, assembly GCA_009778185.1. Lineage (GTDB taxonomy): Bacteria > Bacillota > Clostridia > Lachnospirales > WQUN01 > WRKG01. The sequence goes on along the minus strand of WRKG01000151.1, from coordinate 6,057 downwards.
CCTAAAAAATTTGCAAGCCCATTTTGATACCTTTTTAATTAAATAGACTTACTACAACCTACTAAATCTGCAAAAATATCCCATATATCCAAAAGAAAAATCCCAAAAATGGGATTTTTTTCATTACCATAAAAATCTTAAAACATAGTAAACCAAATAATTTTATACAATTTTCACAAAAAAACATCAAATCAACCAAAAAATTTTGTAAATTTCTCTCTATTGACAGTATATATATATATATATATACTGAACATATTAAATATGCAATTTTAGTGCATATTCACAGAAAGGAGTATCATATGACAACGTTAAAAAAATTCAAAAACCGACACAACACAACCCTAGCAATAACCATCCTAATGCTTCCTGGTGCAATCTGGCTATTACTATTACGCTACGTTCCCATGGCGGGAATCGTCATTGCATTTCAAGATTATCGTCCGCATCCACCAAATCCCACGTTAATAAACAACATACTAAACAGTCGCTGGGTTGGTTTAGACAACTTTACATTTATATTTGCCTCCGCGGATGCTTGGCGGATGATTCGCAATACTTTAGCCTATAATGCCGTTTTCATCGTTCTTACAATGCTTATCGCTGTTGCTTTTGCCATAATGTTAAGCGAGTTGACAAAAAAAATTATGGCAAAATTCTATCAAACCCTGATGTTCTTCCCATTTGTAATAAGCTGGGTTGTTGTTAGCTATTTTGTATTTGCGTTTTTAGCCCCAACTTACGGCTTGTTATCGCACATCACAAATTGGTACATGGATCCAACTTGGTGGCCGCTAATTTTGGTAATCGCCAACTTGTGGAAAAATGTAGGCTATTCTTGCATTATGTATCTTGTCGCAATCACCAGCATTGATACGTCGCAATACGAAGCCGCCAGCATCGACGGCGCTACAAAATGGCAACAAGTTTGGAACGTTACAATCCCCCACATTAAACCGATGATTGTTATTTTGCTAATTTTATCGGCTGGTCGCATTTTCAATGCAGATTTTGGCTTGTTTTACAACGTAACTCTCGATTCTGGACCGCTTTATCCCGTTACAGATGTTGTGGATACATATGTTTTTAGGGCTTTGCAACGGCTTAACAACATTGGAATGTCCACAGCGGCTGGCTTGTTCCAAAATGTAGTCGGATTTATTTGTATAATGGCAGTGAACGGCATCGTCAAAAAAATTGAGCCAGATCACGCACTATTTTAGGAGGAGAACTTATGACAGCAGTTTCAAAAAATATCGCAAGCACAAAAAAAGGCAGAGTAAACTCAATAAGTTTTGGCGCAGAGCTTGTTATGCACATAATTCTTGGCGGCTTTGCGTTGGCTTGCGTAATTCCGTTTATCTTCATTATAATAATTTCGTTTTCCAGTGCGGACAGCTTGGCAGAGGTTGGGTATTCGTTTATGCCGATAGAATGGTCGTTAATTGCCTATCGTGCGGCGTTCGATCTCGGTGCGGATTTGTGGCGCAGCTATTTTAACAGCTTTTTCGTTACCACGGTCGGCACAATTTTAAGCGTAATAATTTGCGTAATGTACGCATACGGCTTATATCGCAGAGATTATCCGCTGGGAACATTCTTCGCATTTATTGCGTTTTTCACCATGATTTTTGGCGGTGGACTTGCTCCGACGGTTATGGTAATCCGCAACTTGCTGCACATGGCAGATACTTATTGGGCATTGATTATCCCAATGTTGGTGAATCCGTTCAACTTTTTTTTGATGCGGACTTTTCTAAGAGTGTCAATTCCAGAATCGTTGATAGAATCGGCACGGCTGGACGGCAGCGGAGAATTTCGCACATTGGTTTCGATAGTTGTTCCGTTGGCAAAGCCAGGAATCGCCACAATAGCCCTTTTGACGGCACTTTCCTATTGGAACGACTGGTTTAACGCACTTCTCTTCATTAGAGATAGCAGTTTGTACCCATTGCAATATTTGCTAATGCAAATGCAGACAAACGTTGACTTTATTCGCCGCAATGCCGCAATTTTGGGCGCATCGGCAAACATTGATTTTTCGGCACTTCCCAGCGAAGGGCTAAGAATGGCACTTTGTGTGCTTGTTGTACTTCCAATAGCGTTTGCTTATCCGTTTTTTCAACGGTTTATCGTTGCAGGGCTTGCGGTTGGTGCAGTTAAAGAATAGGAGGATTTTTTATGAAAAAATTTTTAGCAATATCACTTTTGGCTGTGATGTTCGCAATAACGGCGTGTTCTGGCGACGGAGGAACAGCCTCAACTGGCGGAGGAACATCCCAAGCTGGAACAGCCAGCGAAACAGCGGCAGGCGGAGATTCTGCCGACAACAACCAAGGCTTGCCAGATGCTAATCTTACGGTATATTTCATGGGAGCAACCGTTGCAAGCGATACAGAAGTTGTCGCCGCCGCAAATGCTCGCTTGGCAGAAATGGGCTATAACATAACGATAACTCCAATTTGGGGCGATTGGGCAGCAGGAACGCCCATTCAAATGGCTTTAGATACTGGCGATAACAGTGTTGACATCGTATTTACGTCCAGTTGGGCAGTAAATTATGTTCCAAATGCGAACCGTGGAAATTTTGTGCGATTGGATAATCCCGACAACAACCTGCTGGAGCGGTTTGGACAAGATGTTAGGGCAGAGATTCCCGAATTTTTGTGGCAAGGTTTTATGACAGAGGGAACGCAAGGACACGGACTTTACGCCGTTCCTGGGCATAAAGATTACGCACAAATGTATACATGGGATGTAAACGCCGAATTATTGGACGAATTGGGATTTCCGTTTGACAGTTTTGACTGGAGTTATGCGACAATTTTTGATCCGCGGCTAGTTGAGGCAATGGAGGCGTTTTTGGTGGCACGACCAGGATATTATCCGTTTCAAATTGGGCCCGAGGGATTTGCACGTTCGTTGAGCAATTCCGATTATGACATTACAGGCTTGGGAATTTTCCATTTTGGCTTTGATCCAGTAAATCCAGCATTGCCAGAGCGTCCTGAAGTAATCACAACGTTGGAGAATCCTGATTATATCAGGCTTTTGGAAACATTTTACGATTTCTTTAACAGAGGATTTATAAATCCGTCGGTATCGATTCCAGGAGAAGCAGATGCGGCAAATTCTGCGGCAATAGATTCTGGCAATTATTTAATCTCGAGCATGGCGTATGCTTATGGGCATGAAGAATTTGCGCAGCAACAGCGCGGAATCGACAGCCGTTTTCCACCAATGAGCGCACCGATTATTTCGACAATATCCGTGCAAGGTTCTGGATATGCAATTTCGATTTACTCGCAACAACAAGAGCAAGCAATGCGGTTTTTGAACGCATTCTACACGGATTCCGAGTTGGCAACAATTTTGACATACGGAGTTGAGGGCTTACATTTTGAACGCAATGCAGACGGCACAATTACGCTAGACCAAGATATGCGTTCGCAATTTGCACCATGGCGCAACGGAACAGGCAACATATTTATTTTGCCACCGTTGGATGTTGAAGGTCCTGATTTTTACGAACGTTTTAGAGCATACAACGAAGCAGGAACGCCAACCGCATTTTTAGGGTTTGTATTTGACGAAACGCCAGTTACAAATGAAATGGCGGCTTTGCGTAATGTTGTAGCAGAGTTTTCGCCTTCGGTAACAACTGGTTCGGTTGATCCTGCAACGCAAGTTCCAGCTTATTTGGAGCGGCTTAATGCTAATGGCTTGCAGCGTGTGCATGATGAGCTGAATCGGCAGTTGGCGGTGTTTTTTGGGGAATAAATAATATATAAACTCGAACAAGAAAAGTAGGCTGTTGTAGAAAAAACGGGCGGAATTATCCGCTCCTATGAAAAAAGTTAAAAAAAGTTAAATAAAAAAAACACGGATTGAAAAACTCCAACCCGTGTTTTTTTTACTTAGATTTCATAATTTTGGAAAATATTGCTAAACCGTCGTCAATGTCCTTGTTGGAGATTGTTAGCGGTGGCAAAAATTTTATTGCATCTGTGCCAGCGGTTAAGGTTGCCAACCCAGATTCTAGTAACTGTAAAGTAATATCCGAAGGAATAAACTTGTTTAGACGAATGCCTAGCATTAAGCCGTTTCCACGAGTTTCTGCAATGGCTGGTAAGTTCATTTCTACAATTTTATCACGAATATATTCACCTTTTTGTGATACTTCGGGCAATATTGGCGTTAAAATATCTAAAGTTGCCAATGCGGCGGCACAACACAGCAAATTTCCGCCAAATGTTGACGCATGATCGTTGTGTTCTAAAACGTTGTGCAATTTTTGACTTACCAAAAATGCACTCAAAGGCAAGCCGCTAGCTACGCCGCGGGCAATGCTAATAGCATCTGGTTCAATATCGTAATGCTGAAAAGCAAACCACTTTCCTGTGCGACCAACGCCAGTTTGCACTTCGTCAACCATCAAAAGCCAATCTCGATCTTTGCAAAGTTCGGCGGCTTGTTGTACGTAATCGGCATTTAGCGGAATAACGCCATTTTCGCCTTGAATAACTTCTATCAATAAAGCGCAAACATCGTTACCTTGTGCCTCTAAAGCGGCTAAATCGTTGGCTGGAACGTGGCGAAATCCCTCTAAAAAAGGCTCGAAAGTTTGATGATAACGGGCTTGACCAGTGGCACTTAATGTTGCCATTGTTCGCCCATGAAACGAGTTCTCAAGCGTGAGTATCGTCGAGCGACCTGTACCATAATAATCTTTGCTGTACTTGCGAGCCAACTTTATTAAACCCTCGTTCGCCTCGCCGCCAGAATTTGCGAAAAAAGCCGCACTCATACCAGAAATATCGCACAAACGTTGTGCTAAAAGTCCGCCCTGCGCCGTGTGATACAAATTGGAAACATGAGCCAATTCGCCAGCTTGTGCCGCTATTGCACTAACCCAATCGGGATGCGAATGTCCAACCGAACAAACGCCCATTCCAGACATAAAATCAATATACTCTTTGCCAGAATCATCCCAAATTTTGCTACCTTTGCCAGAAACAAATGCAACAGGATAACGTGCATAAGTTGGCAATAAATTTGCACTATATTGTGCCTTAAATTCTTTTGTCATAAAAAGACCCCTAACATAACCGATTTTCTTGAAAATTTCAAATCTTTTATTTATAATAACACAAAAAAAATTTTTTATCAACATTTTTTACTTCACAATTTTTAATTATATGATATAATAAGAAGAACAAAATATATAACGAAAGGGGAATGTGCTTGGCAAACTTCGAACCGTTCAAATTGGCAGAACAGCCGCAAATTTCGCCAACGCCAGAGCAAGGCAAAATTTATTGGCACGATCCCTTTTTTGAGGGCTTGCAACTAGATTTACGCCAATATAGCGATGTTTTAGAATATCACAAAGAATACGAGTTAAGCAAAGAGGCGTTAAAAATTGACGTTGTCATAAAAAACAAAAGCAAAACCACGATACAGCACGATATAGCACGATTGTTTAGGGAACATAATCTAATAGAGTATAAATCCGAAAAAGATTATTTTTCCGTTTGGGATTATTGGAAAGTTTTGGCTTATGTGGGATTGTACGCATCGGCAAATAAAGTGCCGTTGCCACAAATAACCATGACGATTGTGTTGACAAAATATCCCAAATCTCTCATTAAACATTTGAAAGACGAAAACAGAGTTAAAATTGAAAACCAAGGCAACGGAATATACTACATAAAAGACGAAAGAATCAAGATACAAATAGTCGAAAGCAAAAAATTATCCAAAAATGACAACTTATTTTTGTCATTTTTACGGAGCAATTTAACAACCAACGAAGCCAAAGAAATAGGCGGCATTTTCGAAACATTGAAAGTGGATTCCAAAAATATTTATTTTGATAGAATTGTGCAAGCCAATAAATCAACATTTGAGGAGGCTAGCAACAGTTCAAAATAACTTATAAAAAATTATAAAAGGAGGTAAAAATCGTTGTTGAAAAATTTTTTTGTTCCGCTATTTACAAAATTTTTGTTTTATGTTAGTATGAATATGATGACATTAAGAACTGAATTGTGCCGT
>WRKG01000150.1 GCA_009778185.1 Bacillota bacterium | reverse complement strand
GCAAGATTTAACCGTATTTTACAGCCCACAAAATCCCGATTTTATAGCGAGAAATCCAATCGTAGATTTTTTGATTTCTGTGATAACTTTCATAGGGATTGGGATTTTCATTGCGGTTGGGGTGCGGAGTGTTTGGAAAACGCCACGAGAATAGGAGGACAAAATGCAAATTGAAAAAGCAGGATTTGTAAAGCGACCCTACAATTACCGTGGTTGGTACGCTGAAATGCTAGGAAATGTGGACGGCAAGGGCAGTTCGTGGATATTTTTGCGTCCGAGAAAAAATTGAACACTCCAAAAAGCATCACGACAATCAACACGCCAAGAAGAATCTGCACCAACGGTGGCGATAAAGTAAGTACAAAGCGACTTTATCACCACCAATAATACAAAAATATATTCAAATAATATCATAAAACCTCTCCTTTTGGCAGAAATCGCCATTTTTATGAGCATATAACGGATTTTGGAGTTTGTCAAGTGTTTTTAAGATGTTTTTGTTTTTGAATTTTCGTCAATCAAATCCGTGGATTTTTTATCCTATCATTAATTATCATGGATTTTTGGCTTTGTCAAAATTTTTGAAAAAAATAGTATATATATTATTGCAAGTCAATTATATTTTAACTTTCAAAAAACTAGTAAATTTTTATAAAAAATAAAAAATTTTTTCAAAAAACTTGATTTTGTCCAATTTTTTGATATAATATAAATATAAAATCTAAAGAAAGGAAAGCTACTTGAAAACGTAAAAACCCAAGTAGCACCACTAAAAATGACTAATCAAACTACTTTAACCATTGCTCCAAATTTGAACGAACCGCCAAAAATTATAGAAACACAACTTGAAGAATCCTCCGCCATAGCCAAAAAACTCGCTCAACTTACCGAAACAGAGCAAGCCGACGTTGCAAATTTCGCCAATCAAATTGATATATCCGATACAAATTTGGTAATTCAATATGGTGCGGCGGCACAAAAGCATATTGCCGATTTTTCTTCGCAAACCCTCAACAATATTCGCACAAAAGATATTGGCGATGTGGGAAATATGCTTGCAAATCTCACGTTAGAATTGCGTGGTTTTAACTTTGAAGAAACTCCCAAAAAAGGCGTTTTGGGGCTATTTAAGCGTACTCAAAATAATTTGGCGGCTCTAAAAGCACAATTTGATAAAGCCGAAACAAATGTCGATAAAATTGTTGAATCGCTGCAAAGTCATCAAGTGATTTTGCTTAAAGATATTGCTATGCTTGACAAAATGTACGAGTTAAACACTAGCTATTTTAAGGAACTCACCATGTATATTTTAGCAGGAAAGCAAAAATTAAAAACTGCACAACAAATCGAACTCGCCGAATTTCAACGTAAAGCCGCCGAAACTGGTCTTCCAGAGGATTTTCAAGCCGTCAACGATTACTCAAATATGATAAATCGATTTGAGAAAAAACTCCACGATTTAGAATTAACTCGCACCATTTCCATTCAAATGGCTCCGCAAATACGAATGGTGCAAAATAACGATGCTCTTATGTTGGAGAAAATTCAAACGTCAATCGTTAATACAATCCCACTTTGGAAAAGTCAAATGGTGCTTGCAATAAGTTTACATCATTCAAAACAAGCAATGGAAGCACAACGTAGCGTAAACGATATGACAAACGAATTATTACGCAAAAACGCTGAAGCACTAAAAACAAGCACAATTAACATAGCAACCGAATCAGAGCGAGGAATTGCCGATTTAGAAACTCTAAAAACTACAAACCAAAATTTAATCGAAACTTTAGAAGAAGTCCGACAAATCCAAATAGAAGGCTCTAAACAGCGGCAAAATGCTTCACAGGAATTAGCCAAAATCGAAAACGAACTAAAACAAAAACTATTAGAATTATCTTCAAAATAAAAGTGGAATCTCATTTTATAAAAATATAAACATATGGGCGGATATTCCTCCGCCCATAAAAATTGAAAAATATAATTTACAACTTTATTTGTGAATCCAATAAAATACCAACGGACGGTATTTTTGTTACTCTAAATTTTTCTAACTTGGAAAATTTTATTGTTGGCAATTCTGATATTTCGGTGGTTTCGATTGGTTCATTCTGCTCTGTTAAAATTATTTCTTCAGATATTTCTTCTGACAATGCAACATTTTCTTCTAAATTTTCTCTGATTTCTTCTAATTTATCGGATTGCAAATTTTGTTGCACATTTTCGATAATTTCTACAACTGGCTTTGCAACAGGTTCAAATTCTGTTAAATACATATTTTTTCGCATGGTAAAAACCTGCACTCCGCCTGTATTTCTGCTTGAAATTGGAGCAAGCAAATCACTGTCAATTAGCATTGCCTTGTCTATTCCTCGTGCCAAATATATATCCACTGCACTTTTCGAGAAAAACATCCCAATCAACGGGAATTTATCAGAATACGCCTTTGATAATTTTTTGCGGCGGACATCATAGCCTGTCAATGGCACTTTTGCAACTTTGCCATTTTTATAACCAAAAAACATATATCCTGCGTAATTTGTGGTGGCTACTATGTAGATAATTTTTTCGTCGGTGGCGAGTTCTAGCTGATTAGCCAAATATTCGCCCAATGCAGAGGCTTTTGTATCGGGCAAATCGTATGCTTTTACTTTGCACACGGCGTGTTGGTTGGTAAAAAATAAAATATCCGATTTATTTGTTGCCTCAACTTCTTGCAACATTGTGTCGCCCTCTTTGAGATATTGCTCGGATGCCGACCGCAAAGATGCCAATGGAATTTTTTTAATATAGCCATCGGCTGTCAAAAATAATTTCAAATTGTAATCTTCGATAAAAGAATCTTCCTCAAAAACAGGCTGTTCTTCCTCAAAAATAATTTCGGTTTGGCGATCGATTCCATATTTTCGGGCAATTACTCGCAACTGCGAAGATATTAAACTTTTGATTTTATCATCACTTTGTAATAATTCTGTTAAATCGGCTATTTCTGCGGTTATTTCTTGTAATTGTGCAACTTGATTAAGCAAATATTCTTTATTGAGATTTCTCAAACGAATTTCTGCAATAAATTCTGCTTGCGATTGGTCGATATTAAAACCGTCCATTAAATTGGAAATAACGGCATTTTCCGATTGCGTTTCTCGAATTATTTTTATTGCACGATCAATATCTGCCGCAACTTGCGAAAGTCCTTCTAATAAATGTCCACGTTGCGTTTTTCTTTCAATATCATATTCTGTTTGACGTTTAATGCAATTTATGCGAAAATTTAACCATTCTTCAAAAATTTCCGAGATTCCCATGGTGCGAGGACGGGCATTTACCAAAAAGTTAAAATTGCAACTAAAAGAATCCTGCAATGTTGTCAACGAGAAAAGTTTGTGCATAAGTTTGTCAACTTCAACGTTGCGTTTTATGTCCACTGCAATTTTTAAGCCGTGCAAATCGGTTTCGTCTCGTATATCAGAAATTTCTCGTAATTTGCCTTGTTTTACCAAGGTTGCAACTTTGTCGATAATGGCTTCGACGGTCGTTGTATACGGAATCTCATAAATTTCTATGCAAGAATTTGCTTTGTCGTAGCGATATTTTGCCCTAATTTTGAAACTTCCGCGACCAGTTTTATAAATATTTTTAATTTCTTGTTCCTTATAAATGAGTTGTCCGCCAGACGAAAAATCTGGTGCAGGTAAAGTTGACAAAATGTCGATGTTTGGGTTGACAATCCATTTTGCGAGGGTTAAACAAACTTCTTTTAAGTTAAAACTGCACACAGAACTAGCCATTCCAACGGCTATTCCTTGGTTTGGCGTAACCAACAAATTCGGAAAAGTTGTCGGCAACAAAATAGGTTCTAACATAGTAGAATCGTAGTTGTCAATCATATCAACCACATTTTTGTCAATATCCGCAAAAATTTCTTGACAAATAGTTGACAATTTTACTTCAGTATAACGGCTTGCGGCGAAAGCCATATCACGAGAATATTGCTTGCCAAAGTTTCCTTTTGAATCAATAAAAGGGTGCAAAAGAGCGTTGTTGCCGCGCGTAAGACGGACAAGCGTTTCGTAAATTGCGGCATCTCCGTGAGGATTTAGCCGCATTGTTTGCCCAACAACATTTGCCGATTTAATGCGTCCGCCGTTTAGCAACCCCATTTTGTACATTGTGTAAAGCAATTTGCGGTGCGAAGGCTTAAAGCCGTCAATTTCGGGAATCGCCCGCGACACAATTACAGACATCGCATAGGGCATATAATTTAGTTCCAAGGCATCTGGAATAGCTTGCTCTACTATGTGAGCCTCGATTATTTGCTGTTTTTTTGACATTTACATTACCTTTCAAACCAAGCATCCGTTACAGGATACGAGGCAAAAACTATATTATTGTTATCGTCCACGCTAAATGCGACAAGACTTAAAATTTGGTCGAAAAACGACAGCGGAACATATGTTGTATAATCTTGCGTAAACAACACTTCTGGAGCGACTTCTAGCGACCGCGAAAACCGCTCGGCGCGGACATAATTATTAACGCCTGGCATAACTTCTATCACCAATTCGCCATTGTAAAAAATCGAAGTTGAGTTAGTTGCGGCATTCCAAGAGTATTCATAGCCGAGTTGTCCGACCGTTCGCAAGGGAATCATCTTCACGTTAAAACTATCTTCTCGTATGTGAAAATTATCCCGCTGCAATATGTACTCTTTTATATCGTTTAGCCGTAAAGACAGCATAAATGTGCTGTTTGTGGCAAGTTGAAAATCGTTAAGCCAAAAAACTATATCGTTGTTAGTTAGCGAAAACGGCTGATTATTCGCCATTCCGTCAAAATTGGGATTATAATTTTCGGGATCGCGCCGTATAGTTTCCAAAAGCAACCTGTTTGCCAACTGCACAACGTGATTGCCAACTATATCTTCCGCAGTTACCATTCTTCCAGTATTTATATCGAAGTTAATAGAAGTTATATCTGTTTTGGGAACAGTCGTTGTTACGGTAGATATTAAAATTATTGACGCATACGGCTGCGAAACAAATAATTCGTAATCAAAAGTAACCAATCTTGCACGAACATCGCGTGCTTCGGCAATTTTTTCGGTTATAATTTGGTCGATTTTTGCGTTGACAATATCTGCAATCGGTTGAGCATATTCCGTCAACGTTGGGATTCTTCCCACTAATTCGATTCCTTCGCGGCGCGTGTCAAGTTCTTCGTACGTTGCCATATTTTCTGACCACACATTTTGCTCTTCGAAAGGTTCAACATTTTCGTCTGCCCGTCCATCAGGCGGGTCAACTTCATAAACTTCGTCTGCCCGTTCATTAGGCGGGTCAACTTCATAAACTTCGCCACTTTCGGCTTTTTCGACAGGTTCTTCCAAATAATCGTCAACTTGATTGTTTGCACTGCGAAAAACATTTTCAACGCCATTGTCAAAAAAAACCTCGCCAAAAGAGCCGCCGAAAGCCTGTACAGGCGTAAAAAACAGCGACAGAAACATTATCAAACCCAACAATTTACCACTTCTTGCAACAAACTTATCCATAAAAACACCTCTTAACATATTTTAATTATTATCTCATTTTTTGGGCAAAATTAACATTACAATCATATTACATTTTGTGTTACAAAAAATTTTTTGAACGGCTTGACTTTATGCAAAAAATGTGTTATCATGCTCATATATATATTAAGAGAGGGATATTTTTATGAAGAAATCGTTAAGTCTCAAAATTGCTAGAATTGTGCCGCTTTCTGTAACTTCGATAGGAATGTTGGCAAGTTCTGTTGCACCAGCTTTGGCAGCCGAAATGCCGCCGCCGAACGTAAACACCACAGAATACGCCGACAGCTTGACCGATGCCTTTTTTGTAGAAGTAAATGCTCCCAACTTTGCAGACAAGCAAGTTTACGAAAACGAGGCACTAGATTTTATACAACTAAATATTGGCATAAAAGATACAGCTTTTGCTGACGTTGCCCTAAAAGGCTACACAATTTTACACAATCACATAATTGTAGCCGAAGGGCTTTTTGACGACGATTCCGACGATGTACACGAAATTGCGACAACTCCAAGTTACGCGGAAACAAGTAGCTCGGGCGAATATACCGTTATGATTACATACGAGGTTGACGGCAGAAAACACGTTTACAATTACGGCACGGTTAATCTCAACGTTACAAGCAACCAAGAAAGGGTTGAAACCGAAATACACGATGGCTGGCAGCAAGCGTTCTCTAGCATGACACAAACCCGCCAACAGCCAACAAGAGTAGCTTCGCAAAATGCTCCTGTAGCCGCCGCTGTGCAAGCCACGCAAGTAGCACAAACTTCCAGCGGGTTGACAAACGCAATTATGACGCAAGTTTTAACCAAAATGGCAGGAAATCCGCTAAATAATACGCAAGTTCAAATTTTAAGCAACTCAACCGAATTTTTTTTGCAACAATCTGGAAGAAACAATTTAACCGATGTGCAGTTAGGTTTGGTAACTTCGCTGTTTTCGGAAACGCTAGCAAAATCGGCAACCGAACCGCTATCGGCATCACGAATATATGATTATTCCCAAACTTTGGCAGATTTGACTACTGACTTGCTAAATCAAACGCAAGCACTAGATACAGCACAATCAGTGGTTTTGGGACAACTTTTAGGCAACGCAACCGCACCTTTCAACGACCAATCTTTGCCAATAGATACGGTTGACTTTTTAATAGGCACATTAGAAGAGTTAAATTTTAGCAATTTGTCGGATTCGCAAACGCAAATTGTAACAAGAATTTTGTCAAATACAATAATGCAAAATTCGATACGAACCTCTAGCAATGGCGAGTTAGATACAATCCGCCAAAATTTACTGTTGGCATTAGATGAGATAGTGCCGTCGATTCCCGATAACCTTACGCAAGCCCAAATATCGGCTATTTCTAGCAATCTCAATCGCTCATTTAGACCAGTTGTTGATTCGATAGCACAACTTTTGGCAAACGGGCAAATGTCGCAAGCACATAGTAATGTTTTGGTGCAAAGTTTGGTAAGTTCCGCAAGAGCAAGCATTGCCTCGGTAATGAACGTACGTTCGCCCCGCAGGACAATTCCACCACGAGGAAATAATTCCAGGAACGGTCAACAAAGCGAAACTGTTTCGGAGGGCAATGGCAATGTTGCAAACAATCCCACTGAAACGCCAGCGGATAATCCAACAAATAATCGTCCGATAAATCCGCCGCTCGATCCATCCGCAAGACCGCCAATAACTACGCCAGATAATGATTTGCCAACGGTAACTCCGCCGATTAGCGACATAGAACCGCCTATTGATGTTCTTCCACCGAGACCGCCAGCAACTACGCCAGATAATGAAATGCCAACGGTGGATTCTGACGATATACCAACTGTTGACCCTGATAATGAATTGCCAACGGTAGAACCGCCAATACTTGACACTGATAATGAATTGGCAACGGTAAATCCCGATGATATACCAACTGTCGACCCTGATAGCGAATTACCAACGGTAAATCCTGGCGATATACCACCACTTGATAGACCGCCAGTAAGACCGCCATTTGTTCCTGATAATGAACTGCCTGAAGTAGACTTACCAACTATCGACCCTGATAACGACTTACTAATAGTAAGACCACCTTTTATCAAACCTGATAATGAACTACCAACGGTAGATTTACCAACTATCGACCCTGATAACGACTTACCAATAGTAAGACCACCTTTTATCAAACCTGATAATGAACTACCAACAGTAGATTTACCAACTATCGACCCTGATAACGAATTACCAATAGTAAGACCACCATTTATCAAACCTGATAATGAACTACCAACGGTAGATTTACCAACTATCGACCCTGATAACGACTTACCAATCGTAAGACCACCAAGACCTCCTATTACTCCTGAAAATGAACTGCCCGAAGTAGAGTTGCCAACTA
>WRKG01000149.1 GCA_009778185.1 Bacillota bacterium | reverse complement strand
GTGCTAAATAGACAAACACAGCTATTAAAATTGGCGTTATAATTGCACCTATAATAAAGTTGCGTAAATTTTTATATGCTTGCGTGTTTTCTTTTTTTGCCTCGGTGTATCTTTCTTGCCAGTCTTTGCGGTCGAGGTTGTAGCGTTCTTCGGCTTTTTCGCGGTCTTTTTCGTATTTGGCTAAATCTAATGCTCGTTCATCTTCGGATTTTTCACGGTCTTTTTCGTATTTGGCTAAATCCTCTTGTCTGCGTTGTTCCAAGATTTCTAAAGTTAATTTGCGTTCCTCTTCGGCTTTTGCACGGTCTTTTTCGTACCTTGCTAAATCTTCTTGTCTGCGTTGTTCCAAAATTTCTAAAGATAATCTACGTTCCTCTTCAGCTTTGGCACGGTCTTTTTCGTATCTTGCTAAATCTTCTTGCCTACGTTGTTCTAGGATTTCGATATATTCCCTAAAACTAACAGCATTCTCATCTCGGACTGTTCTTGTATATCTCATAAATATGTCTCCTCTCTATATAAAAGATGTTTTTATTATATACAAAATACTGCAAATTGTCAAATTGACAATCCCGCAAAATTATGCTAAAGTAAAACGAATAAAAAATAAAATCGAAAGGAATCCACTATGCAAACAAAAAAAGATTTACTCGGCATAAAAAATTTGACCGCAGAAGAGATTCTCATGTTGCTGAAAATGGCAAAAGCCGAAAAGCCCAAAGTGAAAAATCCCATGTTGCGCGATGATTCGTTGCGGCAAATTAGTATGGCAACCCTTTTTTACGAGAACAGTACCCGCACAAAGTTGTCGTTCCTGTTGGCTGGCGATTATTTGGGAGCAATTACCAACGATCTCAATATTTCGACAAGTAGCGTGGCAAAAGGCGAAACCCTTATAGATACTGGGCTTACTCTCGATAGCATGGGAATCAACATTATTGTTATTCGCCACAGCATGGCTGGTAGTGCCAAACTTTTGGCAGAAAATATCTCGGCGGCGGTTGTCAATGGCGGCGATGGCTCAAATGAGCATCCAACCCAAGCATTGCTAGATTTGTTCACTATTTGGGAACATAAAGGCTCTTTTGACAACCTAAAAATTGCAATTTTGGGCGATATTAACAATAGCAGAGTTGCTCGTAGCAATGTTTTTGGGTTGACCAAACTCGGCGCAAATGTTACTTTAGCGGGCCCTGCAACGCTTGTATCTAGCAATATTGCCCATTTGGGAGTAACCATTACCAACGATATAACCAAGGCAATATCTGATGCGGACGTTATTATGGGATTGCGCGTACAATTAGAACGCCAAAAAGCGGCGTATTTTCCCAGTTTGCCCGAATACGCAAATTTTTGGGGATTAAACGAAAGTCATCTAAAATATGCAAAACCCGATGCAATTATTATGCACCCTGGACCTGTCAACCGTGGCGTGGAAATTAGCACAAACTTAATTGACGGCAATCGCTCGGTTATATATCCGCAAGTGGAAAACGGCGTTGCTATACGCATGGCTGTGCTGAAATATCTATCTAATGTAGGTGCAAAAACAGGCGAAAACGTGATAAAATTACTGTAAAATATTGAAAACAAGAGGTTACAAATGATAACAATAAAAAACGGTCGAATTTTAGATCCATCAAATAATATTGACGAAATTTTGGATTTAACAATAGAAAACGGCGTTATAACGCAACTGGGAAAAAATCTGCCAACGGCGGAGGATTCTCAAGTTATAAACGCCCAAAATATGTGGGTTGTACCTGGTTTAATCGATATGCACGTACATTTGCGCGATCCTGGCTACAGGCACAAGGAAACCATTAAAACAGGCACAAAAGCCGCTGCAATGGGCGGTTTTACAACAATTTGTCCAATGGCAAATACAAATCCTGTAACGGATAACGAAATTGTTGTCGAGTACATTCTCTCGAAAGCCCAAAAAGAGGGCGTTGTAAACGTTTTGCCAGTTGGTAGCGTAACAAAAGCAATGGCTGGACAAGAATTATCCGCAATCGGCGAAATGGCGGCGGCTGGCATTTGTGCAATCAGCGAAGACGGTAAATTTGTGGAAAATCCTGCTTTGCTAAAAACGGCGATGACATACGCAAAAATGTTCAATTTGCCAGTTTTATCCCATTGCGAAGACCCACGGATTACAGGCAGCGGACAAATTAACGCTGGCAAATACGCCGAAAAAATTGGGCTAAAGGGAATTATCCCCGAATCGGAAGAAATCGCAGTTGCACGAGATATTATTTTGGCAAAGGCGACAAAATCGAAGTTGCACATCTGCCATGTTAGCACGGCGGCGGCTTTGCAACATATTCGTAACGCAAAAGCCGCTAATAT
Organism: Bacillota bacterium; assembly: GCA_009778185.1. Lineage (GTDB taxonomy): Bacteria > Bacillota > Clostridia > Lachnospirales > WQUN01 > WRKG01. Next base: position 5,588 of record WRKG01000149.1, on the reverse strand, counting down.
TGCGGTTACTGCCGAGGTTGCTCCGCATCATTTTACTTTGCACGACGAGGATATTCCTCCGTATAACGCCAATTTTAAGATGAGTCCGCCGTTGCGTTCCGCCGAAGATATTTCCGCAATAAAAGCCGCTTTGCAGGACGGCACAATCGATGTTATTGCCACAGATCACGCTCCGCATCACGAAGACGACAAAAATTGCGAGTTTGAACAAGCCCAAAACGGCATTATCGGGCTTGAAACGGCTGTTCCTTTGTCGATAACCGAACTTATCGAGCCGAAAATTTTAACTCCTTTGCAATGGATTTCTAAATTAACGTGCAATCCAGCCAAAATTTTGAACCTCGACAAAGGCACTTTGACAGTGGGCAAAATCGCCGATGTTACAATTATCAACCCAAATATCGAGTACACAATCGACAAGCAAAAATTTGTTTCGTTGAGCAAAAATACGCCGTTCGACGGCAGAAAAACCAAAGGAAAAGCCCTGTATACAATCGTGGCAGGCAAAATAATAGTAAATGCAGGTGAATTAGTATGTTAATTGACAAATTGATTTCTCGTATAATCGACCTTGACAGTCCTATTGTTGTTGGGCTAGACCCTCGGCTGGACAAAATGCCGCAATATCTAAAGGATAAAGTTTTTTTGGTGCGTGGCAAAACGCCAGAATCGGTTGCTCGCATATTTTACCGATTTAATAAGGCGATTATCGATAATATTTACGATATTGTTCCTGCTGTAAAGCCGCAGATTGCCCTTTATGAGCAGTTGGGCGTTGCTGGAATCGACTGCTACATTAAAACCGTATCTTATGCAAAATCGCGCGGTTTGCTTGTTATCGGCGACATAAAACGCGGAGATATTGCCGCAACCGCCGAAGCATATTCTCGTGGGCATATCGGCAGGTTGACAATAGAAGATACAATTCACAAGGCTTTTGACGAGGATTTTATCACTGTCAACCCATATATGGGCTATGATTCTGTTTCGCCATATTTGGACGATTGCCAAAAATACGGCAAGGGAATTTTCGTTTTGGTGAAAACATCCAACAAAGGCAGTAAAGATATACAAGATTTAGCAACAGCCGATGGATTGCCTATTTACAGGCACGTTGGAAATTTGGTCAGCGAATGGGGCAACGGCTTAATCGGAGAACATGGTTTTAGTTCGGTTTGTGCTGTGGTTGGAGCAACTTTTCCTGAAGAAGGTGCAGTTTTGCGGCAAAATATGCCACATACATTTTTTCTAGTTCCAGGATACGGCGCACAAGGCGGCACAGCAAACGATCTAAAAGATATGTTTAATTCCGATGGATTAGGAATTATCGTCAACAGCTCTCGAGGAATTACCGAGGCTTTTCATATGGAAGAATACAAAAGTTTTGGCGAAAATAATTTTGCCCAAGCCGCCCGAGAAGCCGTTTTAGATATGCGCCGCGATTTGTTGAGCGTTATGCGGTAAATTTTATTTTGGCAAATGCCAATCGTACGAGCGAATATAATCCGCCCATACATTATGAATAAACTATGAATAAATTGTAAATAAATTTTGAATAAAATCCCAAGCAAAATTCAAACAAATGTGAACAATAAAAAAGTACGCAAAATAGCGAAAAAATGCCCTTTTCATTTTTCGAAAAAATTTATTGTTAAGCGTAAAAAATTTTGACAAAATTTTTTGATTGTGCTACAATTATCTCGCTGTAAATTTTACGAAAAGGAGTTACTAAAATGTTTACAAAAAATATCTATTGGGACAGTGATTTGTTTTTGACAACACAAAAAAATGTACCATGGCAATAATATCTCGGCTTGACAGAATGATGGCAGACAGAAAAATGTCCCTAAATAGTTTGGCTGCCAAAGTTGGAATATCCAACGTAAATTTGTCAAACATCAAAACTGGAAAAGTAGCAGCTATTCGTTTTTCAACATTAAACGCTATTTGTAAGGCACTAGATTGCCAACCTGGCGATATTTTAGAATATCAAGAAGTTTCGCAATTTCAACAAGAAGGAGTGGAGACTTTGAGCATTACTCCCACACAAACGGAAAAATTGCTACAAGGCAAAGAACCATTTACTCAATTAGGCTTTTCTATGTTAGTCAACCGCTTGCGACATCTGTACCGCAACGCCACACCCGACATTATAGCACAAGCTGAATCCGAAATAAATGCCTTTTTACAAAAATACGAAATGATTATGAATGACGATTTTGCCCTAATTGGGACATTATACGAATAGTAGCTTTTGCTACTAAAAATTACTCGGATGGAGGCTATGTTATGTTTTTAACATTAGAAGAAACAATTTGGTTGATAAAAGAGGGAAAAATTCTGCACATAGCAGGCTCGGAGCAACTACTGCGGCAACTTCCTAAAGGCAGTTGGGTTGGCGGTAGCACAGAGTATTTTATGACCAAAATGGGCGGCAAAGTGTCTTCTGACCGCCTTTTTGTAACACAATATAATTACAAAAAATTTTCCATTAACACGTACGATACAGCGACAATACAAAATATTGCAACCGAAACGCCTTATCAAGGTTTTACTATTGCGTTAATACCTGCCGAAAGTGCAGTCCACCGTGAATTTGCGGCAAATGCAATGGTTTTCAAAGATATGTTTGTTCGTGCTTTAGTTGGCTGGATTACTGGCACAAATCCCGATAAACCCGAACAATTACCAATAGCAATAAACGGTTCGACAGGCGAAATTTTCACCGACAAAGCCGTTGCATTAAGCATGGAAACCAAACGAACGCCCGTTGTAAATATAGTCAACATTTTTGAACCGTCCGAAAAATCGCCAATAATAACCTTTGACGAAACTTTGAACAATGGTTTTATGGTTGAAAACTGCCTTATAAACGGAACGCATTCCAATTTTGCGGAATTTATCACATTAAACGATGTTGACACAAAATTACCGTTAATCGGACAATTTTCTGGTGCGTTGCTTAACACTTCAATTTGGGGAATCGAAGATGGCAAGGTAAAATTTGCATCGCCCATTTTTAACGATGTTGAATATCGTTTTGCCAAGCCAGTTCCCGATTACGAAGCAGCTTTCGTAGAAAAATTATCGCAACTATCCAACGAAAAGCCCATTTTCTCGTGCAACTGCATTGGCAATTTTTGGTACGGCAACCTAGAAAATAAGCTAAACGGCGGAGTCGCCGCCGCTTTTGCCGGACCCGTTACTTTCGGCGAAATTGCCTACCAAATGGTAAACCAAACGCTTGTTTATGTTACTTTGCGGTAAAAGATTAAAACCGTGGGGAGCGCTGCCCCCCACACTCCCCCGCAAGGACGCGCGCCCCTTGACCCGCATTTTTATTATGTTGGATTTGGTTTTTGCAAGGGGTTTTTAGTATATAGATTTTTAATATATACGAATATACTCGAACAGATTAAAACAAGGCTGTTGTAGAAAAAACGGGCGGATATTATCCGCCCGCTATTTTTATTTGCTATTTTTGTTAATTTTAGCAATTTATTCAGTTTCCTCTGCATCTTCCAAATCGTCTAGCAAATAAAGCAACTCTTCGTCAATTAGTGGCTCGTCAAATGTGGGAATTTCCTCTGTTTCGGCAATTTCTTCTGTTTCATTTTGTTCGGCTGTTTCGCCATTTTCGTCTGTTTCTCCTGTTTCGTCAAACTCGCCATTTACTTGATATTGATAAGCCAATTCTGCAAGGCGGTTGATTGTGGAATCGTTGTAATCGATAATGTACGCCATGTTGTTTCCAGCGGACAAATACGATGCCATTGTTCCTGTGGATTCCAGGCTACCAGTTGCGGTATTGTATATCCAAACCATTTGCGAATGTTCTTCAATAACTGCCATTGTATGTCCATTTATGTCAAAGGATGCAACTGCAAAAGGTATAATTGGAGCAGAAACTTCTAATCCGCTTAAAGTCATGCGGTGGATTGTGCTTGTGGCTAAATCTCGGTAAAAAATGTAGCCGTCGCTTATGCGTAAATTATCACTATTAGAGTTGTTCAAGCGTTCGGGCGGAGCATTTGGATTATTTTCTGGCACGGTGTAAATTCTAAAGTTGCCGCTACCGTTGACAAAATATATTTGTCCTGCGTAAATTATTGTCTCGTAAGTTGCCAACCGCAAAAATGGCTCCATTGCTAACGTGTTAAGATCAACGCGGTACAAAAAATCTCGGTCATCGTGATTGGTAAAAAACAAGAAATTAGAAGAAACGTTCAAAAAAGATGCCGTGTTTTCGACAATGGTTTCCGCATCGCCGCCTGTCATATGCACTCGACGAATGTGATAATCTTCTAATCCATCGCTAAAATAAATATAGTTGCCGTGCGATGTTATAAATGCAGGGCGAACGTTGGTTGCAAGCACTGTATCTGTGCCGATTGCGGATTGCCGCGAAAGCGTTCCGCCACCTTGCGAACTTCTAAAGTAAAGAGAGCCAGCCTGTTGAAAAAACGCTCCGTTTAGCATAATTGTGGGGTCGCGCGGATCGGTTATTGCGTAGCCAGAATGCAAGCGCAAAAAGGTGGTTGGCAAAATTGGAGCAACTACAAAAGTTTCTAGCGGAGCCTCTTCTTCGCCCTCGTTGTATTCGTTGATTGCCGAAAATATCAAAATAAACGGAATTGTTATAAAGGCAAGCATAACCACCGCAACTGCCGCAATTATTCCAACTGCCATTAGCTTTTTTACAGGCTTGGAAGGTTTGTAAACCTTGGCTTTTTCGATAATATCCTTGCGACCTTCCGCTTCCATTACTGTACGCAACTGTTTGCCAAAGTCGTCCAGCGAGCCGTAAGTTGGTTCGCCCTCCAAAACTTCCTTGAAAGTTTTGGTTAATCTTGGCGGCAAAGCTAAATCGTCTATTGACGGACTGCCGCTACTAGCGTGTTCGTAACCAGAAATAAACCGATAGAACAACTTTACCGTTGCTATTACCGAAGTTAGCGGATCTTCTTCCCAGCTAAACATACTATCGAGCATTAGCTGCGAATAATGGTTTACGCCAAAACTGTCCTCTTCGTATTGGAAAAACAGCCCTGCTTTATTGGCGGCAACCAAACTTTGCAACAAAGGCCGCAAAAGCACGTACGCATCGTTAAAGTCCATTCTTTCGTTGGGAAAATTATCGTTTATTCCGCCGTAACGTCCCATAACTCGGATAATATAAGCCGTGTTGTTGGTTTGCACAAATTCTTCTATTGGAGCAACAAATTGCTCCTTCAAAGCCTTAAAACTTTCGCCTAATTTAACGAACCGCTCGAAAGCCGTTTCGTATTCAATTAAAAAGCGTTCGGTAACTTCCAAAGCACCGCTTTCAATACGCCGCACCATAAATGACGGATTAAACTCGGTTATTATGTAGCTGTAATCTTCGCCGCTGTCGCGGTTGGCAGAAGACGCTCGATAATTGGTGTAAAACGGCGTATTTGATAAAATTGTTTCTATGTTGTAGCCTTCTAAGGTTGGTAAAACCGTTGCCATAAACAAGCCTCCAATTTGGGATTTTTTATTTAAGTTTGTAGCCTTTCGGGCGGATATTATCCGCCCCTACGGTTGGGCGGTTTGTAGGGACGGAT
>WRKG01000148.1 GCA_009778185.1 Bacillota bacterium | reverse complement strand
GGGCAGGGCCCCAAGGTCTTGTTATGTAAATAAGGAGGAAATTATTATGATGCGTTCACTATGGACGGCAGCGTCTGGTATGACATCGCAGCAATTTTTTGTGGATAGTATATCCCATAATTTATCAAATGTTAATACGACAGGATTTAAGCGTGGTAGAGTAGAATTTCAATCGCTATTGTACCAAACAATGCGCCGTGCCGATTTGGATCCCGCTAATATGACGGGACGACCAGTTAGCTTGCAAGTTGGCTTGGGAGCCGCTCCTGTTGCGGTTTCGAGAATGTTTACGCAGGGCAACCTGCAACGCACCGATATTACAACCGATTTCGCAATCGAAGGTAACGGATTCTTCAGCGTTCTTCGTAACGCCGATCCCGAGGAAATCGCCTACACGCGCGACGGCTCTTTTAACTTGTCGCCTGTCGCTGGCGGCTTAATGCTGTCCACTAATTCGGGCTTTCCTGTGCTTGGCGTTGACGGCGCTCCTATCGTTATCCCCGAAGATGTCGCTTGGCAAAATGTCGTTATTGACGAAACTGGTGCTATTTGGTCGGCTACCGCCGATGCAATGGACGATACAGGCTTTCAAATACAAATTACACAGTTTCCTAATCCGCAAGGGCTTGAAGCTGTCGGCGGTAATGTGTTTTTGCCAACCGTTGCAGCGGGCGCTCCGCTAATTCAAGGCGTGGATGACGTACTTATCCCAGGTCGCGTACTGCACGGCGTTTTGGAAATGTCTAATGTTAATATAGCCGAAGAAATGGTTGACATGATTCGCGCGCACCGTGCTTACGACCTAAATTCGCGTGCAATTACTACTACGGACGAAATGTTGCAATCGGCAAATCAACTTAAACGATAATAGGGGGACAATAATATGAATATAACGGATATATCCAATATACATAGCAGTTTACCCGACTATGAAAGCGTTCGCCGCTCGCTTGCTCCTGTTAGCAATGCTGGCACTGGTGCAATGACAGCCGACGAGTTAGCAGAAATTAAAACTGCCGCCGAGGCTTTTGAATCCTACTTTTTGCAGATAATGTTACGCGAAATGCGCAGCACAATTCCCAACGACAACACATTTATCCCACGCAGCCAAGCGGAAGAAATTTTTACCGATATGCTAGATGAACAAATTGCAAAAGAAGCGACCACCGCTGGCGGAATCGGATTGGCTACTATGATAGTGCAGCAAATGACCCGAGATAGGTACATGGCAAATATGCGCTAACTGTTTTTATATAAAATTTTTTAGGGGTTGAAATTTTTCAACCCCTACTTGACTTTGAGAAAGGACGATATTATGAAATTATTTACATCTGAATCAGTAACCGAGGGACATCCCGATAAAATTTGCGACCAAATTGCAGATGCAATTTTAGACGAAATTTTGTCAAAAGATCCCCAAGCAAGAGTAGCTTGCGAAGTTATGGCAAGCACAGGTTTTGTAATTGTCAGTGGCGAAATAACAACCGATTGTTATGTTGACATTGCCAAAATTGCTCGCAAAACTATTTTGGATATTGGCTACAGCACGGGAGATTTAGGGTTTGACGGACATTCCTGCTCGGTGCTAGTTTCGGTTGGTACGCAATCGCCAGACATCGCCCAAGGCGTAAACACCGCCTATGACGAAGAGGAGCAAACTGGCGCGGGCGATCAGGGCATGATGTTTGGCTTCGCTTGCGACGAAACGCCAGAATTTATGCCGTTTCCGATAGCAACCGCTCACAAGCTAACGCAAAAATTATCAGAAGTTCGCAAAAACGGCACAATCCCATATTTGCGACCAGACGGAAAAGCTCAAGTTACAGTAAACTACAACGGCGACAAGCCCGACAAAGTAACAGCTGTAGTTGTGTCAACCCAGCACGATCCCGATATTTCCGTAAACAAAATTGAAGATGACATTAAAAAACACGTTATCAACGCAGTAATTCCGCAAGATATGTTAGCCGAAGATGCAAAAATTTACGTGAACCCAACAGGGCGTTTTGTAATTGGCGGGCCCGTTGGCGATTGCGGTTTAACAGGTCGCAAAATTATAGTTGACACTTATGGTGGATATGCGGCACATGGCGGCGGTTCATTTTCTGGCAAAGACCCCACAAAAGTTGACCGTTCGGCGGCATACATGATGCGTTACATTGCGAAAAACATAGTTGCGGCAGGGCTTGCCAATAAATGTGATGTTGCTGTATCCTATGCGATAGGCGTATCCCAACCAGTTTCAATAGCGGTTGACACACGAGGAACAGGCAAAATTCCCGACAGTGAAATTGAAAAGCTAGTAAGCCAACATTTCGACCTACGTCCAGCGGCAATAATAAAATACTTCGATTTACGCCGTCCGCTATACAAACAAACAGCCGCATACGGTCATTTTGGGCGCAACGATCTCGACCTACCCTGGGAACGCACCGACAAAGTCGACGTTTTACGCAAACATTAGGACCCTGGGCGCCCGCCTGCCGGCGGGCAGGCTGCCCAGACCCGCAAGGAACGCGTCCCTTGACCCGCTATTTTTTGATGGTTTTGGGCTTGTAAATGTAGAGGATATAATTTGGGAAATTATAATTGGAATATATTATCAATGCAAATCAAAGGTTAAAAATTTGCATTTGACTAAAACGTAGGGGCGGATATTATCCGCCCGTTTTTTCTCAACAAACCATTTTTCTACAACAAACCATTTTTCTACAACAAACTGTTTTTCTACAACAAACCGTTTTTTCTACAACAAATTGTTTTTTATAACAAACCGCTTTTTATATAACAACCTATTTTGAAGGCGTTCAAACAAATCACATTTTCACCGCTTTTGTTGCCCAAAACGCTGGAATATTCGCAATTTCGGTTGCAAATTTTTCTATTCCTAGCGGATCGTGATTGTAATCTTCGTATGCCGCTGTTATTACGAAACCTGCTTTTAGTTGCCCCGCAATTTGTTCTTCAAAAGTATGGCTAAATTGTATGCTGTCGTCTTCGTTTGCCACTAATTTTGCCATTTGTTGCGGATTTTTCAATGGATTAAAAGGCAACGTATTTGTTACTATTAGTGGCTTGCCAGCTATATCTTCGTCAAATAGATAATTTAGCCCGTTGTCCAGTCCTGATAATAATGTGCCGTTTGGTTTTACAACCCTGTAACATTCGTTCCAAATGTGCTGAATATCCTCAACATAGCAGTTGGAAACAGGATGAAAAATTAAATCGAAGCTGTTGTCGGCAAACGGAAATTTTTTTGTCATGTCGGCTTTTATTATTTCGATTTGATAATTTTCTCGTGCCGCTACTTTTCGCTCGCTTTCTAGCTGCATATCGGATAAATCCATTACCGTGCAGTTTGCTCCTAAAAGGGCAAAAATGGGCATTTGTTGACCGCCGCCACTTGCTAATCCCAAAACTTTTTTACCTTGCAAATTGCCAAACCAATCTTTTGGCACAGATTTTGTCGGAGTTAGCACAACATCCCATTCGCCTTGCCGTGCCTTTGTGCAGTTTTCTTCCGATATAGGAATCCCCCAAACCCAACCGTCTTTTACCCAGTTGTCAATGGCTTTTGCATTGGATTTTGTGTAATTTTCTAATTCCATTTGTTCTCCTTAATATTTTCTTGTAAAATGATAGCCCACGCTCCGCTTTGTTAGGACATATTGCGGCTCGTTTGGGTTTTTCTCCAGTTTGGTGCGCAGCCGCCTAATTGTAACGTCAACCGTGCGAACGTCTCCTAAATATTCGTAGCCCCAAACGTGCTTTAGCAAATCTTCGCGCGTGAAAATGCTGTCCTTGTTGCTTGCCAAATAAAGCAATAAATTGTACTCCAAATTGGTTAATGGAATAACGTTGCCCGCACGAATTACCTCAAAAAGCGTCAAATTTATGGATAAATCGTTGAATGTCAATATTTTGTGCTTTTCGGAAGTGCCGAGTTCGTTCTCGTTTTTGTCCGTTTTGTCAAGTTTGTCAAGTAAATCTTGGCGGCGCAAATTGGCTTTTACTCTGGCAATTAGCTCTTTTACGCCAAACGGCTTTGTGATGTAATCGTCTGCGCCTAATTCTAAACCCAAAACTTTGTCAACCTCGTCAACACGTGCAGTTAGCATTATTATTGGCATTTGCGACTGCTCGCGAATACGAGAACAAACTTCGAAGCCGTCCAGTTCGGGCATCATAACGTCCAATAGCACCAACATTGGCAACTCGGATAAAGCCAAATTTAGCCCAGTTTTGCCGTTATAAGCCTCTAAAGTTTCGAAACCTTCTTTTTTTAGATTGTATGCAATTATATCAACTATATTTTTTTCGTCGTCAACTATTAAAATTTTTCCCACCAGCGTAACATCTCCTTAAATTTTTTCAATAAATTTTTCTTTTATTATAGCAGTTTTTTTTGCTAAAGTAAATTGAGATATAAATTTTATTGGGCAAAATTTACTAAATTTTCAAGCCTTGACAACCTTGCAGCCGCAAGTTATAATGGTTTTACAAACAAATTATTAAAAAGGAGCATTAAAAATGAGTGGCGTTTACATACATATTCCGTTTTGCGATAGCAAATGCGACTACTGCGATTTTTTATCTTTTGCGAACCAGCAAAATGCGTGGGTAGGATACAAAAGTTCCGTTATAAACGAACTTGCTCGCTTTGAACCAAAAGAAAAGATAGACACAATTTATATAGGCGGCGGCACTCCAACGGTTTGGCACGCCGACTTTTTGGCGGAACTTTTGCAAGCCTGCCCAGCACCCATGAATGATGCCGAAATTACTTGCGAGGCGAATCCTGGTACGTTGACAGCCGCCAAAATTGCCGCCTTGAAAAATGGCAATGTCAACCGAATTAGCTTGGGTTTACAAGCATGGCAACCTCGATTACTTAAAAGTATCAATCGCAAGGCAACTCACGAAGATTTTACCGAAAATTTTGCCGCACTTCGTCAAGCAGGATTTGAAAATATCAACGTTGACATAATGTTTGCTATTCCAGGGCAAACATTCGCTGAATGGGAAGAAACCTTGCAAAAAGTGGTTGACCTTTCGCCAGAGCATATTTCGGCATATGCCTGCACTTTAGAAGAAAATACTCCGTTGTGGAATCGTGTGCAAAGTGGCACAATTAAGCAATTAGATGACGAAACCGATAGAAAAATGTATCATTATGCACGAAGATTTTTACGAGAAAACGGATATAAACAGTATGAGTTATCCAACTTTTGCAAGCCAGGCTTTGAAAGTCGCCACAACAGCAAATATTGGACACGCAAGCCATACAGAGGTTTTGGCTTGGGCGCACATTCGTTCGAAAATAATTCTCGGTGGCACAATACCCTAGATTTACAGCAATACATAAAATGGGATGTACAAGAGCGTTTTGAATTTGCCCAAATTAGCACCGCCGAAACAATGTCGGAAACAATTTTTTTGGGTTTGCAGTTGACAAAAGGTCTGCTCGAAAGTGATTTTGCAAAAATTTTTGGTTGTTATCCGAGTGAAGTTTACGGCGATTGGATAAAACAAATGAAAAAAGAAGAAATGTTAGAAACACAAGACGGCTATATGTTTTTGACGGATTTAGGAATGGATTTTGCCAACAAAGTAATGCGTGGGTTTATGTGATGAGTTGGATAATCGACCGTTTTGAAGACCATCAAATGGCAGTTTTAGAGCATTCTTCAACTGGAGAGCAAAAAATAATATCTACCAAAAATTTACCACCGCTTGCAAAAGAAAGCACAGCGTTAATTGCAAACGCCGATTTTACGCACTTTACAATAGATAACAGCGAACAGGCACAACAGCGGCATTTGCGAATCGCCGATAAATTTAACAGGCTTGTCCGTAAAAGTAAAAACCCTTGACATATTGTCAAGGGTTTTTTGTGGTTATTTTTATTGAGATTTAGCATATACTATTCTGTAGCGATATTTTTATCGATATTGTGATTATTCCGCAACAGCACACCCTCACTAACATGAGCATTCTCCGCATAAAGCACAATATCCTTCCGAACCTTATCGCTAAAATCCCATTTTTCAAGGTCGCCATCTCTATTCTTGGTAAACCAAGCCCGAATAGGCACACTCAACCGAATATCCTCTGGATACTCAACCTTTGCACCACGGCGAACAAACTGATAATACGATCGCCTATCGTTCTTCACGACAAACTCAACCATAATATCTCGCCGCTTCAGCAACAAGAACAGCAAAAATGGTAGCAGTGCAAGCAATGCAAGCAACAGCCAAACCCACCACGGAGTCGCCGCTGGTTCAACATTATCAAACACAAACGCACCCAACGGAATCCCCGTATCACGCATAAATATGACTTCGCCATTATCGTCAACCACGTACGTACCAATGTACACCGCAATCAAATTGCCGTCGTCGTCGTGAATGCCGTGCGTGTAGCCATTTTGCAATGCTCGCGCAATATCTTCGGGTGCAGAGCTGTACAGCCTAAAGCCGAACTCATCCTCAACAATCGTGATATTCTCGGGCAAAATGCTCGTATCAATTATTGGGATATTCTGCCCATTCAATATCCATGGGATACGATTCTCGTCAATGTACAAGCCGCCATTATTCGTGATTGCGTTCGCATTCAACGAGAAAGTTTGCTCGTGGCTGTCAAGTAAAATTTGCGTTGGCGGCTGCGGGGGTTCTTCCACGATTGCAGCAACTGGCTCTTCTGTTGGGCGTGGAGTTGGCTGTGGCACAAATTGCAATTCTGTTGGCTCTGGCGTTGGTTGCGGAGTTGGCGTTGGCGTTGGAGTCGGCGTTGGTTGCGGTGGTTGCTGTACTGGCGGTGCAACTTGTGGCGCAGGTGCTTGTGGAGCAGGTTCTTGCGGTTCTTGCGGTTCTTCTACCTCTTCTTCTTCAATTTCCAAAATATCCAAAGGAGGCAAAATTGCGATTGCTGGCGGCGGCGTAATTATTGGATATGGAGTCGCCGTTGGCAATGGCGTTATCACTGGAGTTGCCGTTGGTGTTATTGTCGGAGTCGCCGTTGGTGCTACAGTTGCCACTGGTGTTGGCGTTGGCGTATTGCGTGGAATCGGCGTTGACGCTGGTCCTGGGCGTGGCGTTTGTATTGGCACGTCCTCCGATTGGTCTGGTGGTGGAACTTGCTGTTGTGGCGGTTGCACTGGTGCAGGCGGCGGCGGTGGCGCTGGCGTTCCTGGATCTATTGGTGGAGTTGGCGGCGTTGGCGTTGGCACTGTCGGCATCATTCCGTCAATATGCACAACTATATTTTCCGCCACATCGCTCGTCAAGCCCATGAATGACTGCGTTGCTCGTATTGTTTGACCTTCGTAAAGCGTGTAACCATAGATAGTCAATGTCCATTGTTGGCTGTTTGGCATTTCGGAAATCATGTTGCGACCGCCAATATTCAAGGTTGCCAAAAATGTAGCATCTAGCATTGCCGCCAACCTTATTGGAGACGGAAATCTTCTCATTGTTAGCTGTGAAATGTTGTCGCTGTTTCCGCCGTCAACGTTGTTGTTTCCGTCAGTTCCGCCGTTTCCGCCGTCAATGTTGTTGTTTCCGTTAGATTCGCCGTTTCCGCCGTCAACATTGTTGTTTCCGTTAGATTCGCTGTTTCCGCCGTCAACATTGCTGTTTCCGTTAGTTTCGCCGTTTCCGCCGTCAACATTGTTGTTTCCGTTAGATTCGCCGTTTCCGCCGTCAACATTGTTGTTTCCGTCAGTTTCGCCGTTTCCGCCGTCAACATTGCTGTTTCCGTCAGTTTCGCCGTTTCCGCCGTCAACATTGCCGTTGTTTCCGCCGTCAACATTGCCGTTGTTTCCGCCGTCAACATTGCCGTTGTTTCCGCCGTTTTCGTCTTCGCCGTCAACATTGCCGTTGTTTCCGCCGTTTTCGTATTCGCCGTCAACATTGCCGTTGTTTCCGCCGT
>WRKG01000147.1 GCA_009778185.1 Bacillota bacterium | reverse complement strand
ATATATATATATATATATATATATATATATATATATATATGCAAAAAAGTTTTAACATTTCTATATTTTAGTGTATAATGTATATATATGCAAATCATCAGTTAAAATTATAACCTATTATTTCGGTATTTGCTGTAAATGCTTGATTATATGCTTTTTACCAATCCAAATTTTTCAACTAATGGTTCGCATAATCTGTCTTGCAAACGACAAACAAATCGTCTTAGTTTCAGCCAATTTTACACATCCCAATCCGCAAGACCAAACTCACTAAAGGGAAGGTTTGTCATGAAACTTAAATTAAACCTACGGAGCAAAATTGTTTTGCCCGCCGTGGGTGTGTGTGCCGCTTTGGCTTTTGCTATGTTGATTTTCACCATAGTCAGCTTTAACAACTACATAGATTACGCCACTGGCTATCGCACCCGCACAATGGAGCATATCTTGCTAGCGGAAATTGCCGATGCAACCACTTTCACCACCGTTACCGCACAAGAGGCAGCCAGCAATCACGAAGTTGTCGCCGCTTTTCAGGCTCGTGATATTGACGAGATGCGCCGTCTGCTCACTCGCCGCAACGATTTTGATCGCGGCATTTATTACACCGTCCTCGATGCCGATGCAATCGTTTTGTTGCGTACCGAAAACGCCAACGCTGGCGATTCTAAAGCCGATGTTCCGTCCATTCAACGGGCGCTCGCTGGCGAAACCGTTACGCTAAACGAAGCCGGCGCGGTTTCTAATTTGTCAATCCGCACAAATACGCCAATCTTGGATAACAACGACAACGTAATCGGCGTTATTGCTAGTGCCGTCCGTTTTGACAACGTCGAATATCTCGATAGACTGCAATCTCAACACGATATTGATGTTGTGGTTTATTTGCATGATACCGTTGTCGCAAGCACGCTTATCGGCAATCAGCGGCTTAACGACCAAATTATGGATGCCGACATTTATCAAGCACTGTTTCAACAACGAATGGGAACGCTCCGCGCCGACCGCCAAATCAGCGGAATCCCGTTTCACACTTTTTTTACAACTCTAAACGGCTATGACGGGCAACCGCTGGCTGTTATTATGATTGGCTCGTCCGCGGCGGGCAACCAAGCTGTTATCAACAGCACAATTTTAGGGCTTATCCTTATGACTGGCGTTGGCGTTGCTTTGACGGCGATTATTATGGCGTTTGTTTCGCGCCAAATTACTAATCCCGTTAAACGCTTGGTAAACATCGTTCGGCAACTGCGGCACGGCAAAGTTGATATTGCTCACGATAACGTGAAAATCCCAAATGACGAAATCGGCGAACTTACCAAAGATGCCTATCGTTTGGGCGAAATTGTGCAAGGGCTTTCCTCCGAAATTATCAAGTTTAGCCATATGCTTATCGTTGAGGGCGATATTGAATATCGTATTCCCGCCGAAAAATATTCTAACACGTACAAAGAAATGATGGACGGCATAAACGGCTTTTTGGACGATTTTGCTGACGATATGCTCTATTTTATTGGCGAATTGGCGAACATAACAAACGGCAAATTTAATGTAGAAATTCGTCCGATGCCTGGCAAAAAGATGATTTTGCCGCAAACTATGCAGGGAATCCGTGATATTCTCATAAGTTTTAACGACGAAATTTTGGCGCTGGCACAAAATGCGGCGCATGGAAATCTCAAATCAAAGGTTGACAAAAACAAATACACGGGCAACTGGAACGAGATTGCTAGCACGTTAAACAGCCTGTTAAGCTCCGTTGAAGAGCCGCTTACAGCAATGGAAACTGCACTTTCGCAGATGAAACAGGGCGAATTTAAGGCGGCGCATATCAGCAGCGATTACAACGGCGTTTTCGACACGGTAAAATCGGCGCTCAACGATACATCCGAAACGGTGCTTTCGTACATTGACGAGATTGCAATCACGTTAAAAGCGATGTCGGCGGGCGATTTAACGGCGACAACAAAGTTGCAATTTATCGGTGCGTACAAGCCCATACAAACGGCGATTATCACGATTCAGCAATCGTTAAATCAAATTTTATCGGATATAAATGAATCGTCCACGAAAGTTGCGCAGCATTCGCAAGCGATAACAAGCAGTGCGCAAATGTTGGCGCAGGGCGCGCAGTTGCAATCGTCTTCGATACAGGAAATATCTGCCTCGGTGAATGTGATATACGAAAAAGCCCTAGAATCCAACAATAGCACGATAGATGCAAATACAAACGCAGCTATCTCGAAACAGCACGTTGAGCAGGGCAATTTATCGGTACAAACCATGACAGACACAATGAACGAGATAAAAGCCGCAAGCGACAGCATATCGACGATAATCAGCGTTATAACGGATATATCGTTCCAAACGAACTTGCTTGCACTAAATGCGTCTGTAGAGGCGGCGCGCGCGGGCGAACATGGCAAAGGATTTGCGGTTGTTGCCGAAGAGGTTCGCAATTTAGCGGGAAGAAGTCAGCAATCCGCAAGCGATACGGGCGGCTTGATAGAGAAGAGTTCGAACAGCGTTACAGCGGGAATAAAAGCCAATTTGGAGGTTGTATCTTCATTTGACAGCATAGCAAGCAATATAGTTGAAATATCGGAGATTATCAGCAAAATATCGGCTATTTCCACCGAGCAGCTAGGGATTATCGAGCGGGTAAATGCCAACGTTAATGAAATTACCAGGGTTGTAATGGATAACTCGGCATCAGCAGAGCAATCAGCGGCGGCAGCCGAAGAGTTAAGCGAGCAAGCGGAGTTGTTGCGTGAGAAGGTTGGGTATTTTAGGTTGGTTTGATTTTTTTGAGATTGGTAAATTGTAGGGGCGACCGTCCCTGCCCGTCCGACAGGCGGGTCGGTCGCCCGTTTTTTGTATTCGCCAATTTTTCCTATATTCGCAAATATTTCCAAATCAATATATTTCTAATTTAACATAACACATTTGACTTTTCGCAAAAAATATGATTATATTATATTAAACAAACTTATATGGACGAAAACGGGCGGATATTATCCGCCCATACAAATTGCCGACCGTAGGGGCGGATATTATCCGCCCGCATTTTTTGTTAAGTTGATTTAGTATACAAAAGGAGAATATACCATGCTTGCACAAATTTCAAAATCCACGGAAACAACAAAAATCCCAAAATTTCCCAAAATTTCGCAAAATACCGCCCAAAATCGTTGTTTGGAAATATTAAACGAAGTTCCAACTGAATATTTGCGGAGTTTTTTAACTTTATTAGATGCCTACTTTGAAAATATAAAGGAAAAAACCAATTTCGGTTACAGCAGATACGATTATCCTCCAAAATATGCTCTAAAGTTGCCAGCGGAAATTTCCAAAAAATACTGTTGCGAAATTGTCAACAATATTCCAGCGGAATATTTAGAAAATTTACAAAGATATTTAGAAGAATGTTTGAACGACCTCGAAGAAGCGGACGATGAGGCTTTTTGTTTGGAAATGCTAAGCGAACATGAACGCTCACCAGATAAAGACGATTACAGCGGCTCTTTGACAGTTGAAGAACTTGTGCACGAACTGGGTTTGAATATGGAAGATATTGAAAATTACGAGGACGATGAAGATGAAATTTAGACTTCACAATCAAGCAAAAAAATTTATGCGTTCGCTTAACACAAAGGAAAAAGACAGGTTGACTAAAGCTATAACTAATCTTCCAAACGGTAATGTTAAACCCTACCAAGCACAAAGCGGAGTTTTTCGTCTGCGTGTTGGCGATTGGCGAATTTTATGGCAATACGGCACAGAAATAAACGATTCGGGCGAAACCGAAACCATCATTTTAATATCCAAAATTGACAACCGCGGAGATGTCTACAAATAGCACAAAAATAATTTTCATTATACAATTATTTTATTGCCAACATTTTCAAACTATGTTATAATGATTAACAAAGTCTAATAAAGGTCGTTAGGCGGAAAGGTCGTATAGTAGAATGTTCAATAAAGGCGACAAAATCGTATACCCAATATACGGCGCAGGAATCATCGAAAGTCTTGAGGAAAAAGAAATAGACGGCAGTTTACAACTGTATTATGTAATGCGTATTCCAATAGGAAACCTAAAGATTGTTATTAGTGCCGATAAAGTCGACAGTTTGGGAATAAGAGCAATTTATACCATCGAAAAAATAAACGCTATAATGCAAACTGTTAAATCGTTACCAATAGATATGCCCGAAAATTGGAGCCAGCGCTACAAAGAAAATATGAGCCGCATTAGAACTGGCAAACTAGAAGAAATTTCACTGGTTTATCGCAATTTGTATAACCGTGAACGTGTCCGCGGTTTATCTACAGCCGAAAAAAAAATAATGACTACCGCAAGGCAAATTATCGTATCAGAAATTATTCTAGTGCAAGAAATCGAAAAATTTCAAGCGGAAGAAGTTCTGCTTAAAATGTTTGATGTCGGAATTGTGGAAAACTCTACAAATTTCGAAAATATCCCAAAACCACCTGAAAGTGAGAGTGTATAATGCTTTTTGACTGTCATATGCACACGGCTGTGTCGCCCGATAGCGAAATGCCGCCAGCCACCGCTATTGCTACGTTAGCACAAAAAAATCTCGGCGGAATATTCACCGAACACGCCGATTATAACCCAAACGGCGAACTCTACTTTAGCGTGGATTTTGATGTGTATCCAAGCCAATATTTGCAATACCGCAACAGTTCCACAAAATTAGGGCTTGAGATTACTTTGCTAAACGAAAATATTCAGCTAAATCAAGCCATTATTGCCAAGCACGATTGGGATTTTGTTCTCGGGTCAATTCATTGGCTTGATTGCTGGGATTTATACTTTGAAGATGCCTACATTCAGCTAGGCGAAACCGTTTACAGCCAATATTTGCAATTTGCCTTAAAAATGGTGCAAATTCACGATTTTGACGTGCTGGCACATATCGACTATATTTCACGCTATTCTCGGTTGCCCGAAAAAAATGTCGATTACAAAAAATACGCAACCGACTACAACAACCTGTTTTCCGCCCTAATACAACGTGATAAAGTGCTAGAATTTAACACCGCAAGGCTATCACAAAATAATCCCAAAATTGAGCAAACGTTATTTGAAATTTACAGCGGCTACAAAAAAATGGGCGGTCAATATGTTACAATCGGCTCGGATGCCCACGAAGTTGCACACATTGGCAAAAATTTTGATAAAGCACTTAAAATTATTAACGAAATACAGCTTATACCTGTCTATTTTAGCGAACGGAGGCGAATTATATGTACAAAAATATAACCCTAAAAATAGAGCAAGATTACGAAACATTAAGCATAAAAGCAGCACAAATTTTCGCAAAATCTATAACCGAAAACCCAAGCAAATGCTTTGGTTTTGCGACAGGTGCAACGCCAATCGGTATGTATAAAGAACTTGTAAAAATGCACCAACAAGATAAATTAAACTTTTCCGAGATGTGTTCGTTTAACCTTGACGAATATCACCCAATAGCACCCGATTCTCCGCAAAGTTACCGCTATTTTATGAACGAAAACCTGTTCTCGCACGTAAATATTAACAAAAACAATATTTTTATCCCCGACAGCAAGGCAGCCGATCCGCAAATGGAGGCAAAAGAATACGAGGCAAAAATCGAAACCAAAGGCGGAATAGAAATGCAAATTTTGGGAATCGGCGTAAATGGTCATATTGGCTTTAACGAGCCAACCGATTCGTTTAGTGCCGATACTCGTTATACTGCTCTTGCAAAAGCCACAATAAACGCCAATGCACGGCATTTTGATAACGCCGAAGATATGCCAACTCATGCAATTACTATGGGAATCCGCTCTATTATGCTAGCGAAACATATTTTGTTATTGGCTAACGGCGTATCAAAGGCAACTATCCTAAAGGATGCACTTTACGGGGCAATAACTCCGCTTGTTCCTGCCTCGGTTTTGCAGTTGCATCCATCGGTTACAGTCGTTGTTGACAAAGAAGCAGCTAAATTGTTATAATTATGGCGTTGGCAAAAACTAAAAAAAAGGGCGAAACGTCCTTTGTAAAACAAGCCGCCATTTTGGCGGCTGCAACTTTGTTTGTCCGATTTATCGGCTTTTTGTACAGAGTTCCGCTTACGCACCTTATCGGCGACGAAGGAAACGCCTTGTATAATGCAGGTTTTCAGTTTTACGCTTTTTTGCTTGTGCTTTCTTCCGCAGGATTGCCAGCCGCTATTGCTAAAATGGTTTCCGAACGAGTGGCTCGCAAAGAGTACAAAAACGCCCATCTCATTTTTCGCTCTGCGATGGTGGTTGCCGTTACTTTTGGCTCGATAGGTTCTATTTTGCTGTGGTCAATGGCGGGATATTTTTCTGTTTGGTTTGGTTATCCTGGTAGCGTTTACGCAATACGAGCGGTTTCGCCAGCCGTTTTACTAGTTGCTATAATGGCAGTTTTTAGAGGTTATTTTCAAGGAATGAACAATACCGTGCCTACAGCCGTTTCTCAAGTTGTAGAGCAATTTTTTAATGCAGTTGCCAAAATTGCGTTAGCCTACATTTTTTTGGAGCAGTTAGAATGGGCGGCGGCAGGTGCAACAGCTGGCACAGGAATAGGCGCATTTTTGGGCTTGCTTGCTTTGCTAGGAATTTACAAGGCTTTGTCGCCGCGGTTTGTTCAGCGAATCCGCCGCGATCGTTCCCGAAAAACCGAAAAATCTTCCGATATAATACGAGAATTAGTTGCAACCGCTTTTCCGATAATTATCGGAACGGCGATTTACAGCATAGCAAATTTTATTGATATGGCAATGGTTTCGCACCGTCTAAACTCAACGGGCTTGTTTACGCAATCCGAAATTGACGTTTTGTACGGGCAATTAACAGGAAAATTTGTTGTGCTAACAACATTGCCAGTTGCGGTATCTTCGGCATTGTCGATAGCATCATTGCCAAGCATAGCAGGCAGTACAGCCAAGCGCGACAGAAAAGCTGTGTCTTCCAAAATAACAAAGGCAACACGCTTGTCAATGTTAGTTGCGATTCCGTCCGCTGTGGGAATCGGCGTTTTAGCCGAGCCAATTTTACTTTTGCTGTTTCCGTCGCATCCCGAGGGAGCAATTTTGTTGCAGGTTGGTGCTGTAAGTGTTGTGTTTTTGTCATTGGTGCAGGTTTCCACAGGCGCGTTGCAAGGAATCGGCAAAATAATGTTTCCTGTTGCGGGTGCGTTGGCGGGTGCAGTTGCGAAAATTCCGCTAAACTTTGTGCTTATCGCAATCCCAGAAATTAACGTGCTTGGTGCGGTAATAAGCACAATCGTTTGCTACTTTTTCGCAATGTTGATAAACTGGGGAGCGTTGAAAAAATACACCAAAATCAAAATTGACTGGATGGCACTTTTCATAAAGCCAGGATTCGCCGCCGCAATGATGGGCGTTACTTGTTTTGTCAGTCATTATACAATAATGTTGCTAATTTCCAATAATACGGTAGCCACAATAATATCAATATTGTTTGGGATATTTTCGTACTTTTTAATGTTAATAATTTTGCGCGGCTTGGCAAAGGAAGATGTTCAGCGAGTGCCTATTTTGAAGAATATTGTAAAATAGGATGAGATTTTGCAATATTATTTAGGCAAATGAGACAAATTTTGAAAAACGGGCGGGTTCGCCCGTACAAAGTCAAAAGATTGGCATTTTTACGATATTGGATAAAATTTTTGATATTACTAAAAAAATTTTTTGTAGCCATTGAAATTATTTTTTTGATGTGTTATAATTGACTAAAGTGAAAATATTTTTGAAAGGACTTGACAAATATGCAAATTTGTGATTTTAGCATAATGAGCAGAGCAGAGCAGAGCAGAGCAGAGCAGAGCAGAGCAGAG
>WRKG01000146.1 GCA_009778185.1 Bacillota bacterium | reverse complement strand
TGTCGTGCGAGCCGTAAATGTACACTCTGTCGCCGAAAACGTACGGTTCGGCATCTGGTATGTATTCGTAGCTTGGCAAATATGGGTTAAATGCTTGGTTTTTCATTTATTTTTCCTCTTTTCTAAATGTGGTTATTTTTTCTGATATTTATATAATGTAGGGTAAAATGGTGGAAAATTATTTGCTACATTCAAAACAAATTGATGTGGGGAATACGGGCGGATATTATCCGCCCCTACGTTCTGCGCTTTATAATTAGCTATTCTTCGTCAATTAGTTTTTTGGGTTTCTTTCCAAATATTCTTTGCGGTCTTTATAATATACATCAAAATCGTTGTACAAATTTGAGTATGCTGCATTATCGTTGACGGTTGGTTTTGGTAATATTAGCCATTCGTGGAGTATGTTGTAAGCAAAATTAGCTTCGGATTTTGATTTGTAATAAGTTTCTTCTTCATTTCCATCTTCCATGGTAAAACTTATATCCTCATCATATTCATCGTCATACTGATAATTCACAACGCATATTTTATCGGCATTTATATAACCGTTCATTACTGGTATTATCCTCATTACATCTCCTCCTTTCGTATGTGTAAATTTTCTTCTCAACTAATCTCGGCTATCCAACAACTCCAAGCATAAATCAGCATTTTGTTCAGCTAGCGTTTGAGATAACTCGCCTGCAGCTTTTACGGATTTTGCAATGTTGTCATAATCTGCCAAAATTTTGTTGGCAAAATCGGTTAAAATATCCAAGCGAGCGTTTTCTACGGTAACGTAAAACGGCTGTTTTATGGATTCCATTAGCCATTGCACTTTGGGATCGTACACTAATCCGATTATTGGCACGCCTTGATTTATCGCATAAATTAACGTATGCAGCCGCATTGCAACCGTAAACGCCGACAACGCAACTATCCCGCGAATGCTATCGAGATTTCTTGGATGTTCCAATAATTTTGCTGGGCTGCTCATTAGTGCCATCACCCGCTTGGATATTTCCATGTCGTCGGACGGGCGCATTGGCACAAATAGCACTTGATAATTGTGGGTTCGTACCATGTAATCGGCAAACCGTGCAATATTTAACTCGAAACCAGACGGATTATACCGCCACGAGCGTATCGCAATGCAAAAAAATCGATTTGCATCAATTCCAATTTCGGATAACTCCTCTTTTGCGGCGGATAAATTTGGAGTTGACAAGCTGAATGCTGGGTCGGCAGTTACAATTATTTTTGGGGCTTTTATTTGCAAATCTGTTAATAATACTTTAGATGCCTCTTCGCGCAGGGTAATGAGTTCTACTTGGCTTAACTCGTTACGCATACGTTCAACATTTTTTGCGTTGCGAATTGGACCAATCCCGTTTGCGTAAAGCATATTTGCAACGCCCAACCGCCGCGCAAGGCGGATTATTCCCAAATAATAGATTAACGAATGCGTGCTAGTTAAATCTTGAATAACGCTGCCGCCGCCTGTTAGCAATAATTTTGTCTGTTTCATAAGCAAAAAAATTTTGATAAAGTTGAACCTGTATATTGCGTTTATGCCGTACTGTGCTTTGGTTTCCTTGGGTCGCATAGAAAGCACAGTTATAATGATGTCTTCGCGGCGTTTTTTCAAATCTTGTACAATGGATTTTAGCAATAAATCGTCGCCGCTATTGTTGTAACCATAATATCCCGAAACAAGCACATCGGTTTTGTTTACAGGCACAGGACACGCCGTTGAAAGGACAGTATCATACATTTTAATAGCATCGTTTGCCATTTTGTCAACCGAATAATTTTGCAGGATAAATTCACGCCCAAATTTGCCCATTGACTTGCGTTTTTCTCTGGGCATATCCAAAATTGTGATAATATCGGCGGCGAGTTGTTCGGCATTTGCTTCTCCGCAGCCACGATAGCAAAAATTGGTTGCTATTGCGGTTGGCAAATTTTCTTCGCTGATAAGCCCTAAATAGCCCTCGTTGCCAGCTGCAACAATGGGCTTTCCCACAGACATTGCCTCAAGCACAGAGCGACTTGCTCCTACAAAAACATCCGCCATTGCAAGCCAGTTGTGAATATTAACTTGCGCACCTGTCATTTTTATTGCCTCGTAACCAATTTGCTCGTTCATGGAATTTGCACGAACTTGCACACTGTCAAAATCGTCGCCTGCTCCAATAAGATAAATAGAAAGCCCATTATAGCGGCTACAAAGCAACGGTGCGGATTCTATCAGCAAATGTGCCGCTAGCGATCTATCCTTATCCATGCGAGCGGTAAACATTACGCAAAAATCTTTTTGCCCGACAAGTTCAAGTTTAGTGGATTTTATTGCCTTTTCGGCAGACGGCGAAAATTTTTCGGTGTCAACTCCGTTTATTGTAACATAAATGTTATCTTTTGGAACTTTGTAATGTTCAATCAGATATTCTTTAATATCTTCGCTAACTGCCAGGCTTTTTTCGCCCCAGTTGGAGAGCAGGTTATAAGGGAATTTGGTAGTAAAAACCCAATGAGCGGTAGTAACAAATCTAAAATTAAGTTGACGTTGCAAAAAGCCACAAATAAAAGCTGGGATTCGTGCATGAGCATGAACTAGCCTAATATCGTGTGTAACAATTATTTTTTTGAGAGCTTTATAGGCATCAATTATATTGAACGGTTGTTTGTTATGCAAAGGCACTTTATAGTGGATAACGCCGCATTCGGTCAACTCTGGCTCGTAAGCACCACCATTAGAGGCTACATAAACCTGCATCCCCTTTTTTTGCAGAGCCTTGCACAATTCCAAAACGTGCGTTTCTGCACCGCCTATTTCCATTGACATTATTGCTATTAAAATTTTTGTTCTTGTCATATTTTGACCTCAATTTAGATTGTATTAAAATTTTGGCAGTTTTACTGGATGTTATAACTTTGAAATGTATCGGTAAACTTCTCCACGGTTGCCAGCAAAAAGAATATTGTAAATATCGCCATTAACAGTAAAAATAATCCTATAATTGCCTACTCGCAAGCGAAATAGCGGAGGTTCTCTATTTATATTTAATTTTTTTACATCGCCTGTTGGTAGTCCAATTATTGCGTTACGCAAACGATTTGAATTTGTTTTGCCTTGAGATTCCATGAAACTTGTTACTTGTTTACTGTAATTAAAGGTTTTCATCATCAGGCATCCTCTCAATCATAGCCAAAACTTCAGCATCGCTGACAAATTCGCCGTTTTCAAGTATGTCGTATAAATATGCTTCGTCTTCTGGGCTGACATACAGGTCGTCGTCAACATCCTCTTTATATTCTTGTTTAACAAACCGTACATAAGATTTTATTTGCAATATTTTGTCAAAAGGCAAATCTTTAACATCTTCGATAAGAGATTGATATAATAATTCCATAGTTGACTCTCCATTCATAAAAAAATTTTAACAATAAAATAATAACATATTTCAAAACTATTTACAAGTGCAAATAATTTTGGTATATTTAATAGGTACTAATAAATATACGAAGGAGATTTCCAAATGAAGCTAAAAATCTACTTTATAATTGCAAATGTGCTAATTTTCGGCATTATTTTATACTTGACAATTCCTCCGAGAATCCAAACCATACAAAATCAAGCAACCTTAATTTCGCTACAACAACGCCAATTAGCCACAATGGAAGCCAACCTCCACCTATACGAAGAAAACCTACAACTAATACAAAACTACCTAGAAGAAGAAACCTACATTATCAACCCAACGGGCTATCTCGGCGTTTTGCTAACCGACATTCGCGCCGTGTTGCAAGCCAACAATTTATCCGAGCAGCAGTTTTCTGCAACAGAGCAAGCCGTCCACCAAATTGACGGCCGCAACATTACCGAACTTCGCATTAACCTTACAGCCGACGGAAATTTCAACAATATCAGCAGCTTTATTCAACAGCTAACCGAAAATAACGGCTACGTCCGCATAGAACGCATTCAGCTTGACAACGAAAGCTCGCCAATGCGCCTGCTGCTAACTTTCGCAACTTATGAAGAAATCTAAAATTTAGGAGGATTTATGCTAAAAAAAATACTTAAACCCAACTTTTACTTTGGCTCTATTTTTCAAATTCCTTACGACGATTTGCGGCAAAATGGCGTTAAAGGCTTAATTTTTGACATTGACAATACGCTCGCTCGCCACGAAGACATAATTCCGCCAGAAAAAATTTTGAACCTAATTTACAACCTGCAAAAAACTGGCTTTAAGATTGGGATTCTTTCTAATAATAGCAAAAAACGAATCGAAAACTTTAACAAAGCCTTGCAATTACCCGCTTTCTCGGGCGCGTTAAAGCCGTTCACTGTCAACCTGAAAAAATTGATGCACCAAATGAATCTCAAACCCACAGAAACGGCGATTATCGGCGATCAAATGTTCGCAGATGTTTGGTGCGGCAACCGCGCAAATATCACAACTGTACTGGTCAAGCCAATCACAGAGCAGGAAATCTTTATCGTTCGCCTAAAACGTGGACTCGAACGCCGCATGATAAAAAAATATTTAGGGTACAACTTATGAATCTTATGGAAAATACAAAAATATCCCAAATTAACGGGAAAACTGCCACTTTTGGACTTATTGGAAACCCTGTATCGCACACGCTTTCGCCGCAAATTCACGCTCATTTTGCCCAACTTTACAACGTAAATATGGCGTATCTTCCGTTTTGCGTACAGGATAAACAGCTAGAAATCGCTGTAAATGGTGCTTTTTCCCTTGGGATTCGCGGGCTTAATGTTACTGTTCCGCATAAAATAACGATAATGCCACATTTGTTTGCGGTTGACAAAATGGCAAAATGCGTCGGTGCGGTGAACACTCTCGTAAAAGCAGAAAACGCACAAAAAACAGAGCAATCGCAAGAAAAAAGCAAAAATATCCCAAATATACTGAAAAATGACTATATTGGATATAATACCGATTATATCGGAGCAATTCGAACTATCGAAAAATTTGAAAAAGATAAAACAGGCGTTTCTCTTAAAAATAGCCACGTTGCAATTCTCGGTGCTGGCGGAAGTGCCTATGCTGCAAGTATCGCTGCCGCCGAAAAATCCGCCAAAAAGCTGACTATTGTCAACCGCACAATAGAAAATGCAAACACGCTTGCATTTCATATAAAAAAATATTATAATATAAATATAGATTTGTTTACTCCGCAAGATTTCAATAATACCGCCAAAAATCCGCCAAATTACGACATAATTATTCAAACGACAACTGTCGGTTTTGAGAAAGGGGTAAACGGCTCTTTGGTGAGCAATTTGGCAGTTTTTGGCAAAACGCAACTCGCCTTCGATTTGATTTACACGCCGTGGCAAACGCAATTTTTACAAGATGCCCAAAATGCCAACGTGCCGAATATTGTCAATGGCTTTCCTATGCTAGTGCATCAGGCTTTTGCGGCTTTCCAACTTTGGCACAATATCCCAAGCCCACAAGCCCACGAACTGGAGGAACAAATTGAAGAACTGTCAAAACGGCTTTACTCTGATTGAATTAGTGGTTGTTTTAGGAATTTTAGCAACTTTAAGCGGCACAATCTTGTTCACCGCAAACGGACTTCAACGCCGATCGCTTGAAAACGCAATGTTTACGCTGCAAGCCGATTTGCGCCACGCACAACGCATGGCTGTTATCGAAGGGCGATATTGGCAAGTTTTGCTGAATACAGCCGAAAATAGCTACTCGGTTGGTCCCGCAAATGACGGCGATTCTCACGTTATAGTATATTTTCCGAATGGAATTGAACTGGCAAGCGGAAACAGCAACATAAGATATTTACCGCGCGGAACAGTAAGTGGTTCGACAACTTTGCGACTTAAAACCGCAAATTTTACGCAAAGAATGACCATCAACGTTGGTCCTGGACGTGCGATGATTTATCCTATTGAACGAACCAATTAAGGGGGGAAATTTATGTCAGACATACATCTAGTAAACCACATGGAAACCTGCGTGGAAGACATGATTAACGTAATTATGGATTCCATGAACATTTGCAAATGCGAACAATGCAGAATGGACATCATGGCACACGCACTTAATAGGTTGCCACCAAAATACGTCGCAACCAGGCGAGGAGCAATGTTTACCAAACTAGCGGCAATGCACGCACAATTTGACGTTGACATCATAACAGCAATATCGAATGCCGCAAATTTAATCGGTAGACATCCGCGCCACGAGCATGATCACGATGAGCAATGAATCCCATAAAAAGCCCAATATTGTGCTAGTTGGCATGATGGGCAGCGGCAAAACCTCGGTAGGCACGGCGATTAGCAGCAAACACGGCATGATTTTTGTTGACACCGATACAGTCATCGAAGAACGCTCGGGAATGCTGATTTCGCACATATTCGAACTACATGGCGAGGCGTATTTTCGCGAATTAGAGGCACAAGCGGCGAAAGTTGTTGCAGGTTGCAAAAATGCTGTAATTGCAACTGGCGGCGGAATTATCCTAAACGCCGAAAACATGGCTATTTTGCGTAAAATCGGCTTTGTTGTTTATTTGCAATTAGAACCGCTACAGCTGTATAATCGGCTAAAAACCGATAACTCGCGCCCGCTGTTGGCAAATTTAGATGACTCTGACAAATGCGAAACAATCCAACAAATTTTTGAACATCGTGCTCCACTTTACGAAAAATACAGCGATTTTGCAATAAATAACTCCGTGATTCCCATATCTACGGTAGCTAGGATGATTTTTGATGAGTACGAAAATAGCAATAATTAACGGGCCAAACCTAAATTTTTTGGGCATTCGCGAGCCGAGCGTTTACGGAGCAGAAACTTTGGACGAAATCAACGACGAAATATCTGCCGCCGCCGCCGCGCGAAATGTAACGGTTCAGTTTTTTCAATCTAATCACGAGGGCGCAATAATTGACCATTTACAGCAATGTTATTATGACAGCGTACAGGGGATAATACTTAACCCTGGCGCGCTTACACACTACAGTTACGCCTTGCGAGATGCAATTTCTAGCGTAAATATCCCGTGCATTGAAGTGCATTTGTCCAACGTACATAGCCGCGACGAGTTTCGGCACAAATCGGTAACGGCGGCGGTTTGCAAAGGGCAAATTTGCGGATTTGGCTATTTTGGCTACATTTTGGCACTTGATGCACTAATAAATAATTTTGGAGGTACAAAATGATTTCAGCAGGAGAATTTAAGAATGGAGTAACAATCGATTTAGACGGCGATTTGTTTCAGATTATCGATTTTCAGCACGTAAAACCTGGCAAAGGTTCGGCGTTTGTCCGCACCAAGCTAAAGGGAATTGTCAACGGCGGAGTTGTAGAACGCACCTTCCGACCAACCGAAAAAATGCCACGCGCGCATATCGAGCGCAAAGATATGCAATATTTATACAGCGACGGCGAACTTTTTCATTTTATGGATAACGAATCCTACGAGCAAAGTGCAATCGATGCAAGCCAAGTGGGCGATACATTGCGTTTTGTCAAGGAAAATGAAATGGTCAAAATTTTATCGCATAACGGCAACGTTTTCGGCATTGAACCGCCAATGTTCGTAGAACTAGAAATAACCGACACCGAGCCAGGTTTCAAAGGCGACACAGCAACTGGCGTAACCAAGCCAGCCACCCTAGAAACAGGCGCACAAGTGCAAGTTCCCCTATTTATCTCAACTGGCGAGGTCATCAAAATCGACACTCGCACAGGCGAATATTTGGGGCGCGCACAATAAAAGTCAAAACCCTAAAACCTTAAAACCGTGGGGCGCCCGCCTGCCGGCGGGCAGGCTGCCCCACACCCCGCTGGGTGCGCGCACCCAGACCCGCTATTTTTATATTGTAAATTGTGAAATG
>WRKG01000145.1 GCA_009778185.1 Bacillota bacterium | reverse complement strand
CCATTTGGCAGGCTTCGATACGCATTTTGGAGGATTTTTGGATGGCTGGGCTTGGACAAGGCATCGAAGCCTACAATATGGCTTATCCGTTTTATTCGTTTGCGGCTGTTCCTGCGCCACACGCGCACAATTTATTTTTGCAAGTTTTTTTGGAAACGGGAATTATCGGATTACTCGCATTTTTGGCGGTTTTGGCGGGCTTTTTTCGCACACAATTTTCTTTTATGCGAACTACACAAGATACTCGGAGAAAAATGCTTGCGGCAGCGATAACTGCTGGCGTTGTCGGCTTTTTGTTTCAAGGAATGTTCGACCACGTTTTTTATAATTATCGTGTA
Source organism: Bacillota bacterium (assembly GCA_009778185.1). Lineage (GTDB taxonomy): Bacteria > Bacillota > Clostridia > Lachnospirales > WQUN01 > WRKG01. Next base: position 7,542 of record WRKG01000145.1, on the reverse strand, counting down.
ATGTTGGCGTTTTTCCTGTTTTTGGGAATCGGCACGGCAGTTGTCAAGTGTGATAACTGTGATAAGCGTGATAAAGAAGAGGTTTCATTATGAGAATTTTACATATAATCTCGGATTCCAATATTGGCGGAGCAGGTCGCCATTTGCTAACTTTGTTTGAGGCTTGCAACTGGGAAAACTTCAAAATGGAAGTTGTTTTGCCAATGGGCAGTCAGTTGATTCCGCTGCTAAAAGATGTCAACTACTACGAATTGCCGCATATCAACGAAAAATCCTTTAGCCTAAAAGGGCTTATCGAAATCACAAAACTTATACAAGAGTTGGGGCCCGATATTGTGCATACGCACGCCTCTTTTGCGGGGCGAATCGCTGGGCGATTAAGTGGTTGCCACGTTGTGTACACGCGGCACAGCGTTTTTGAGCCGTCCGAGAAAAGCACAAAGTTCCCATTAAAACAGCTAATCGGCTCGGCGAACAATTTTTTTAGTGATGGCATAATTGCTGTCTCGCCTGCCGCCAAAGAAATCCTGTTAAAAACTGGCGTTCGCGAAAGCAAAATAAAAGTAATTTACAATGGCGTTGCTCCTACAAAAATTTTTCCGCTGGAAGAACGTGCAAAAACTCGGCAAAAATATAATATTCCTTTTCAATCGCCGTTTGTGATTTCGCAAATTGCCCGCCTGGAAGATGTAAAAGGGCATAATTATACATTAGATGCCGCCAAAATTTGGGCAAATCGCCATCCAGATATTTTTGTGATAATTGCAGGAACAGGCCCAATGCAACCAATTTTAGAAAAACGCATAAAAAACGAAAATATAAATAACGTGCTATTGGCAGGTTTTGTAAAAGACATTGACAAATTGCTGAACATAACAAATGTACAAATAAACGCATCTTACGGAACGGAAGCAACTTCGCTTTCGCTGTTAGAGGGCATGAGTTTGGGCATTCCTGCGGTTGTCAGCGACTTTGGAGGAAATCCGTTTGTTATAACGCACAAAAAAACTGGGTTAATTTTTCCACAAAAAGATGCAAAAGCATTAGCAGACACTGTTACAATGCTCAAAAATGACGAAAATTTAACACAAGAAATTGTGCAAAATGCACAATTAGAGTACAAAGAACGCTTTCGTGATGATTTAATGGCACGAGAAATTGAAAGCGTATATAAAAATGTAAAAGGGAGGCGTTTTATTTTATGAAACTTTTCGCAAATAACAAAATTTTTGGCGTGGTACATTTAATGGATATAATTTGGTTGACATTGTTGGTTTTGCTAATTTTTGGAGCAACCCAACTGGCTGTGCCAAGGCAAGTGCAAGCACGTACAGGCGATTTCCGAATCCGCTACACAATCGAAATTGGCAACCGCGAACGCGACGACGGCAGACTGCTAACAGCTCCAGCGGGATTTCACCAAAATGTGCAAATTGGCGAAATATTAACCGAAGGTGCAATGGGACAAGAGATTGGGCGTATTGTTGACGTTTACGCACTTCCATTTGAAGTTACGGCATTCAACGAAGATACAGGCACATTTCAAACGACAACCGTTGACGGCTTGGAGTTGGTTTATGTCGTGGTGGAATCTTACGCAAATGTAACAGAATTTGAAACTTTGATAGGGCAATTTTCGGTTGGAGTTGGGCGTGTTGTTGCGGTTCGGTCAAAATTTTTTGCAGGCGAGGGATTTATCACAGCCGTAGAATTTGATGTTTAAGGAGAAAATAAAATGTTAGACGAAAAAGGTAGACTTTTTGGCAAAATTAGCGTAATAGATTTAATTGTAATTTTGGGCGTTGTCATTTTGGTGGCGGGATTTGTGTACAATCGCACATCTCAAAATATTCGCCAAATAATAGCCGCCGAAACGCCAATTTACGTAACTTTCGAAGTGGAAAATGTTAGAGATTTCAGCTTTGCCAGCGTTGAAATTGGTGATACAATCTTCCGCCAACACGAGCGGATTCCTTTGGGGCAAGTTGTGCAAATAACGCAGCAGCCCACCAACGAAATCACGATTACAAGCGACGGCACGGCTATTTATGCACCTGTCGAAAACCGCTACAATATGCACATAACTATTCTCGCAACAGGCAGCATTACAGATGCGGGCTTTTTTGTGAACGGCACGCAACAAATGGCAACAGGCGGAACAATGGCTTTACAGTCAAATCGCTTTTTGGCAACCGTTCGCATTTTTGATGTTAGTGCGGATTTCTAAAAATGCCAGCTTTAGTTGAATTTATTATATAAGAAATGGGCGACCGAGAGCGGTTTTTTCGTGATTTAGATGTTTAACTTTGTATCCGTTTTACCTGCCTCGACAGACGAATTCGCCCGTTTAGGCTTGCGGGCGGATATTATCCGCCACTACAATTTGAGCAAATTTTGCATTATAATTTTATACCATTTTAGAGGAAAATTATGAAAAGTTTGAGTATTATGATAAAACCCGCATCTTCGCTGTGCAACTTAAAATGTGGTTATTGTTTTTACAATGATGTATCTGAAATGCGGCAACAAGCCAACTTTGGAATAATGACCTTGTCAACTGCACAAAAAATAATATCTAATATTTTTTGTGAACCGCTAAATTACGTTACTTTCGGATTTCAAGGCGGCGAGCCAACTTTGGCAGGATTGGAGTTTTTCCAATTTTTTGTTGACGAAGTAAATAAAATATCCCATGCAAAAGTGCGGTACGCTTTCCAAACAAACGGATTAACTGTTGACAAAAGTTGGTTGCAATTTTTTAAGGAAAATAAATTTTTGCTAGGGCTTTCTTTGGATGGAGATGCGGGTTTACATAATGTCAATCGTAAAGATGCACAAAACAAGGCAACTTACAATCGAGTAATTTCTGCAAAAAAACAGCTTGATTTATACAATGTTGACTATAATATTTTGTGCGTTTTAACAAAAGAAACATCTCGCAGGGCAAAACGTATTTGGGATTTTATTTTGTCGGAAAATATAAATTACATTCAATTTATACCTTGCTTGGAATCCTTGGAAGTTGCCAATTTGCCAAATTTTGCGGCACTTACTAGCGAAAAATTTTACCGATTTTATGCAGAGTTGTTTACATTATGGAAAAAAGAGGTTTACAACGGGAATTTCGTTCATGTTCAGCTTTTTGACGATTTAGCAACCCTGCTTTTGAGCAAATATCCTGTAACCTGCGGAATAAACGGGCGTTGCATACCGCAAATCGTAGTTGAATCAGACGGCAGTGTATATCCATGCGATTTTTATGCAATCGATGAATACAAAATTGGAAATCTCGCTGAGCAACCTGTTGCAAAAATTGTTGACAAAATAATATCCAGTGGTTTTTTACAAAATAACAACATTAAAAATGAATGTTTTGCCTGTAATTACGCCAAATGGTGCAACGGCGGTTGCAAACGTATGCAAAAAGCAATGTACAATAAAAATGGTTTTTGCGGAATGAAATCTTTTTTAGACGAATTTCTGGCGGATTTATTGGCGGTTTACAAAAATTTGATTTGAGATTATACAAAACCGTGGGGAGCGCTGCCCCCCACACCCCCCGCAAGGACGCGCGCGCCCTTGACCCGCATTTTTTATTAAGTTGTATTACTATAGTATAAACCGATTTGATAAGGAATGTTTACTAAAAATGTGGGCGAATATTGTTCGCCCACATTTTTCAAATTCGCAATATTGCAATATTTTGTAACAATCCAATTTCCCACTAATCTCTTCTAATAATAATATTGCCGTCGGCAACATATGCAGCGTGTGGCAAAATATCGTGGAAGAAACTTATTGGCACAAATAAAACATTATCGTGCAGTTCGGGAGCGGCGAAAAGCTGACGTGGAGCGGTTCTTCCGATAAAATAGCTGTCAACGCCAACGGTAAATGTTATTCCTGTGCCTATAACAATGTCTGCACCTTCGCCGACAACGTTATATCCCAAAGCCTGTGAAACAGCGGCAACAGGCAACATAACCATTCCAATTTCACGGTTGACAATAGGAGTTGGCGCTTCGATTGCTACATCGTCAACTAAAATTTGCACCGTTGCTGGATCAAACATAGAATCCCAAAACATATTTAAGTCCTCTTCTGATAGTTGTAATGCACCGCCGCCCAAATTATTGTCGGCAGATATTACGTTGCCGCCTTCGATGATTCCTGCGGCTATGTCAATATCCAAAGCTGCCAGTTCTTCTTCCGTAAAATAGTGAATTGGATGCACCGCACGTTCGAACAGCACATAAATTTTGGGTTGAGTCAAATGCCATGGATATTCCTCTGGTACATTTTCGTCGAAGACAACCGCCAAAATACGGCTTTCTAGTTCGCTCAAATCGTTTTCAAAAGGCAATCCGTCCGCAAATTTTATGTCAACGTTCTCTGTGGAAATTTCCACAACGCAACATTCGTCCATGCTTGTGAAAACATTTTCGGAAGTTTGGGTAAATCTTCCCACAAAAAGGTCGCCAGTTTGGTCGGCAAATAACGCTTTTGCGGTGTAACGTGGCGGAAATATCAGCGGAATCATCAAATTTGTGTCGTAAAAGCCCGTTACGGTCATTCCAGGCACAACGGCAATGTTCGCTATTACAAGGCTAGTTTCGTTTACCACAAAATTAACAAGATCGCCGTTCTCGTTTTCCAACAAAATCATAAAATTTGTGTCCTCGCTTGTGAAAGATTCTATTGGACTGTGAACCGTTTCGTAAGTTGCAACTGCCCAAACATCGTTTTCGTCCGTTTGTGCAGGTTCGATTACAACAAACGGCAATATTTCAAGCACCGTTCCAGTAAAACTCATAAACTCGGGAACAGCTTGCTCGGCTTGTTCGTCAACCGTAAAATCGGTAAGCACTGGCGGAACATTCGCAACAGCAACATCGTTTGCCAAAATTAAATCCACTTGTGCACGGTCGCTGTTGGCTGTTTCGGCGGCTTCGGCGTTTGCACAGCCAACCACCACAATTATTGTAGCAAGTATAAAACTCGCTATTTTCAAAATTTTCTTCATTTTGTTCATCCTCTCATTTTTTGGCACAAGATTTATACTCGAACAATTTCAAAACAGCTTGATGTAGGATAAAACGGGCGGATATTATCCGCCCCTACTGTTGGCGATTTGTTTCAAGTTGTTTTAGTATAATATATGCCAATTTTTCGCTTTTTTTAACAAAAAGGCTTAAATATGCCAATTTTTCGCTTTTTTAACAAAAAGGCTTAAATATGCCAATTTTTCGCTTTTTAACAAAAAGGCTTAATATGCCAATTTTTTACCTAAATAATCATTAAGTTCAGCTATTTTTATCCGTTCTTGTTGCATAGAATCACGTTCACGAACCGTTACAGCGGCATCGTCAACAGAATCAAAATCGAAAGTAATGCAGTACGGCGTGCCGATTTCGTCTTGTCGCCTGTAGCGTCTGCCGATTGCGCCCGAATCATCGTAAGTACACACAAAATATTTTGCGAGAGATTGATAAAGTTCGTCGGCTTGCGGTGCTAATTTTTTTGAGAGCGGCAAAATTGCGATTTTTACAGGTGCAAGAGCGTGATGTAGCCGCAAAACTGTGCGTGTGTCCGCTTTGCCTTTTTCGTCCGTGAGCGTTTCTTCTTCGTATGCTTGGCATAAAAACGCCAAAGTTACTCGGTCGGCTCCCAAAGATGGCTCTATGCAGTACGGCAAATAATGGATATTTTTTTCTTGGTCAAAATAGCGTAAATCTTCGCCAGAATGCTCCATTTGTTGCTTTAGGTCAAAATCGGTACGATCGGCAATGCCCCACAATTCGCCCCAACCAAAAGGAAACGCAAACTCAATATCGGTGGTTGCTTTGCTGTAATGAGATAGTTCTTCGGCGCTGTGATCACGAATACGCAAATTTTCGTCTTTCATTCCCAAATTTTTCAGCCATTCAATACAGAAATTTCGCCAATAAGCAAACCATTCTAAATCCGTTTCGGGTTCACAAAAAAATTCCAGTTCCATTTGTTCAAATTCGCGCGTACGAAAAACAAAATTACCAGGAGTAATCTCGTTGCGAAAGGATTTTCCTATTTGACCAATTCCGAACGGTATTTTTTTGCGACTTGTGCGTTGCACATTTTTGAAGTTGACAAAAATTCCTTGTGCCGTTTCGGGACGCAAATATACGGTGTTTTGTTTATCTTCGGTTACGCCCGAGAAAGTTTTGAACATCATATTAAATTTGCGAATATCGGTAAAATCGTGTTTACCGCAACTTGGACATGGGATATTATTTTCAGTTATGCAGGTTTTCATTTTTTCGTCCGACCAAGCATCGGGCGGTTCAGCAAGAGTTTCGCCTTTTTCGTGGAAAAAATCTTCAATAATTTTGTCGGCACGAAAGCGTTCTTTGCAAGCGCGGCAATCCATCAGCGGGTCGTTAAAGCCCGCAACATGACCGCTCGCCTCCCAAACGGCAGGGTTCATCAAAATTGCACTGTCCAAGCCAACGTTGTAAGGGCTTTCTTGAACAAATTTTTTCCACCAAGCACGTTTAACGTTATTTTTTAGCTCCACGCCAAGCGGGCCGTAATCCCAAGTATTGGCAAAACCGCCGTATATTTCCGAGCCAGGGAACACAAAACCCCGATTTTTCGCAAGTGCAACAACTTTTTCCATTGTAACCATAATTTACCGTCCTTTGTTAAGTTTTTTTTAGTATATCATTTTTTTGTGAAAAATGCAAATATTTTTTGTGATTTGGGAAAAATTTGCATTTTTGCTGAAAAAAGAAAGCTATCATAAAATTTGCCAACTTTTGATTGGGCTTGCATTTTCAAAAAAATTCCGCTATAATTAACATAGCAATAAAATTCCAAAACTCGAAAGGAACAAAACCATGAAAATTCTACCCTATCAAACCATAGGAATAATCGGCGGCGGACAACTAGGCCGCATGATGGCACTAGCCGCAAAAGCAATGGGCTATTACGTTGCCGTGCTAGACCCAACGCCAAACTGCCCGTGTGCACAAGTTTCCGATATTGAAATCAGCGCCGAATACAACGATATGACCGCAATCAAGCAATTAGCCCAACAAAGCGATGTTATTACCTACGAGTTCGAAAATATCGATTACGATGCACTAACGTGGCTTGAGAAAAACGCCTATTTGCCGCAACGTAGCGATGTCCTAAAAATAACGCAACACCGCTTTCGTGAAAAGTCCGCTATCCGTGATATGGGAATCCCTGTGCCAAATTTCCACCTAATCGACAGCCCAGAAACCCTCGAAAAGCTAGTAAAATACCCAAGTGTGCTGAAAACCACAATGGGCGGCTATGACGGCAAAGGACAAATTATCCTAAAATCGGCGGACGACCTGCCCAGAGCAAAGGCTCTCGCCGCCGCCGAGGAGTGCATTTTGGAAGAATGGATTTCCTACGATTGCGAAATCTCTGTGATTATCGCACGCAGCACAAACGGCGAAACTAGTGTGTTCCCAGTTGCCGAAAATCAGCACGTGAACAATATCCTGCACAAAAGCATTGTGCCTGCTCGCATAA
>WRKG01000144.1 GCA_009778185.1 Bacillota bacterium | reverse complement strand
GGCGAAAGCGGTCGCAAAAGCGTTTTGTGAATATTATATACATATAGAGGGCAAATCCGATAGCCCAAGGTATCATAAAAAGCATAGACACCCACCATAAATTGGGGTTGACATTGATTGTTACCCAAACAACCGCCAGCAAAACCGTTTGCGGCAAATAAGAAATTGCTCCTAAAAGTCTGTTTATTGGCACGAAATCGTATTCTTGTTGTAGCCGCTACTTTTCTTTTAATCCAATATAGTTGAATGTTACCCAGTTGCAGCCTTTTAGGAATTTAATCGTAAATGCCAAGGACACAACAAATCCAAGCGGCGGTAATATTGTTTGCACAAAAAACGTTAAAATTTCCATTATTTCCATTATAATTCCTCCTTATGTTTAAGTCGCTGTTGACTGATTTTATTGTAGCACACAGGATTTTTTTTGTCAAATTAAATTTGATTGGTTTATAATGCCAAATCTCGCAAATCAAACTCGATGCTGCCTTGCGATTTTAGCACATTTGTCAGCGTTTGCGTGGCAATTTGCTTGTCGCCAAGCCAACACTCAATTTCGTTGTCTTCTTGCGAGATGTACCAGTGTTCGGTGGTTGGTGCGGTTTTGTAGAGTTCTCGTTTTAGTTCGATGTGCTGGTTATTGTTGCCTTCAGACCAAATTTCCACCAACAAATCGGGAAAACCTGCGATAATTATGCCACTTTTGCTTGTCTTGAACGGCTACCTGTCGAATAGAAAAATATCGGTCATTATATAGTCAAATTTACATCACGCTTGGGCATGACGGACATCTGATAAACCACTATAAATTTCCATTCCTCAATTTTGCGACTTGCTACTCTCTCACAGCCATCTACCTAACAGTCGAAGAATGACCCGCAAACGTCCTATTTGCCGCATTGCAGGGCATAATAAGCACGGCTCGTATGTTCGTGCTAAACGAGGATTTTGGCGTTTTTGCCGATACGCAAGCCCTGTGGATAACCGAAAATATCTACATGAGAATCCTCCTGTGGATTTGCCATATATCGGCACTAATTATCTTTCAAACAGCCATGATTTCCCTATTCGGGCAAAGGCTTGTCGATAGATTCCGTTTGCAACTGGGATTCCATCGTGAAGTGTACATAATTAAAGGAGGCGACAAAAATGCCGTCATTCTAGGCGAAAACATAGCCACCCAAGACAACCCAAAATCGTCCGCCGACCCAAAACGCCTTATCGTCTTCCTGCTCGAAGAAGAGGACGATGCCGAAAAATTCCGCAAAAAAATAAACCATTTTGGCGGAATCGCACGAGTTTTGGACAGAAATCACGATATAAAATATCAATTAAACATGGCACGATTGGGCAATAATTGGCTCTTGCCAGCCAAAAAATACAAAATAATTTTAATGTCCCAAAACGCCTCCGTAGCGGATGAAGCCCACCACATAGCGAACCTCGCCAGCGACAAAAACGTGCCGTCCGAAAATTTAGATATTTTTGCGTTCGTGTCTTCCGAATGGGAGCGAGAAAAAATCGAAAATTTAACGCAAAAGAAAAACGAAGAAAAGCCCAAATATCAGTACACATTCCACATTGTCAACGAAGTGGATTTGCTAATCCGCCGCATGATAGAAAATCACCCACCGTTCGCATGCCCAGGTCTGAATTTTTCCAACGGCAAAGCGGCTCGGAGTTTTTGCGTGCTAATAATCGGTTTCGGCACGGTGGGGCAATCCGCATTGTTGCGACTTATAATGAATGGGCAGTTTGTGGGTGGCAAAATGTGTGCCATTGTCGTTGACAAAAATATAAACGATTTGAAAGACTGTTTTCTTCATCGTTATCCGAGTTTGCAAATTTCTTGCGATATAGATTTTCGTGATTATGACGTACAATGCGATAAATTTTTCGGTTTGCTAAACGCAACGGAAAACATTGACTATGTAGTAACGGCGTTAAACAGCGATGAATTAAACAAACGGACGGCACAGGACGTTCAGTTACATTATGAACGCAACGGAAAAATTTTGCCATTTATTGCAATTTCCGAAAAAAATGGGTTTCAGCATGAAAATGAGGAAAATCCGTTCGTTTTTGGCTGTCGTGAAGAGATATACAAACATTCCGTGATAATCCGAGAAGAGAATGATCGCATGGCAAAAGCAATGAATAAATTTTATAAAGAAAAGTATGGCGGAGTAGATTGGCATGAACTCAGCTGGTTTAAGCAAGAAAGCAATCGTGCATCGACGGATTTTATCAGTGCAATGCTTTATTTGGTAGACCCAAAATTAAACGCAGAAGAGGCGGCAAAAATGCAAGCAATCGCCGAGGGAGATTTGGAGGAAACTTTGTCGGAAACGGAACATATCCGTTGGAACGCTTTTCATGTGGCAATGGGTTATCGTCTTATGAATATAGACGAAATGCGGCAGAGATTTGAGAAAACCAAAAATCCCAAAAAAGCTAGTCAAGATGAACAAGCCAAGTTGCACGTGTGTCTTGTTTCATGGTACGAATTGGATGCCGTTAGCGAAGCCTACAAAAAATTACAAAGTCTTGCAAACGAAGAACCGACACACGATTACAAAAATAACGACAGGGATATAATCAAATATATTCCCGAAATATTACAAAAAATGGAGGAAAAATAATGTTACCTAAGAACACAGAAATATTTGCAAGTTTTCATAAGGCGGAAGAAAGCCTTGTATTGCCCATTTTGGAGCAACTCCGCACGGCTGGCTGGCAGAATATCAACATTAACGCCGAAACACAGACGAATAAAGCGGATACTTTGGAAACAATCCAACAGAGCGGCATAATTTTAATATTTATCAGCAAAAATTTTACGCAAAACGAGCGTTTAATGTTGGAAAATTTCGCATACGCCGCCACCGTTGCCCGCAAGCCGTTTATTCCTTGTTGGTTGGATAACCTTGCGGATATTCAGCATTTTCAAGATATAGACGAGCAACTGCTTAGTGCTTGAATTGCCAGGGTTTAACATCGCAGTACAGGGTAGTGAAATTAAACTTGTTGAGTATGTTGGTGAGGAAGAGGAAATTGTTATCCCATCAGAGGTAAAAATACCTGATAATGATTTTGTGTTTCAAGTAACAACTATTGGCAATAGTTGCTTTTTCGGATGTTCATTTATTAAAAAAATAGATATTCCAGACAGCATTACTGAGGTTGGGTACGGTGCTTTTTCAGGGTGCAAATCTATGACATCTCTGGAAATCCCCGAAGGCATGGAAAATTTTAATTTTTGGACGTTTGCAGGATGCGAATCATTAAAAGAACTTATACTTCCCAGTAGTTGCAAGAATTTAGACCGAGAGGGCGAAGTTATGATTTGGTTTAACGCTGTCAAAGAAGTTCCCAATCTTGGTATCGTTTTTAATGCGAACAAAACCGCTCTATTATATTATCCTGCACAAGAGATTTCTACACATTACGATATTCCGAAAGGCGTTACGCATATTGGAAATTATGCTTTTTGTATAGCTTTGACATTTGAAATTTCCGAATTGAAAAATATGACATTCGACTCCCTTGTAAGTGTCGTAATTCCAAATAGTGTAATCAGTATAGGACATTCGGCTTTTTCTGGTTGCAAATCAATAACAAATATAACAATTCCTAATAGTGTAATTAGTATTGGAAGTTGGGCTTTTTCTGGCTGCAAATCAATAACAAATATAACCATTCCAGAAAATAGAATTCTTATAGGCACGGATGCGTTTAAGGGTACTTCGATAGAATCGGAAATACTTAAAAATTTTTCGTATACTGATACTGCTATACAAAAATTTGAGGAACAAGATTATTACAAAGAACATCTCCCACAGAGTAAAGAAATTCCTCGTGCGTTAATATGTTGCACGGTTGACGATATACAAAATATCAAAGATTTAGTTGCAGAACTCTATTGGGAAGGGTTTAACTTACATTGTGAATCAGAAGCAAATTTCCAGACTATAAAAGAAAGCCAATGTGTTTTGGTATTTTTTTCAAAATATACTGTAAAATGCGAAAAAACAATGAATTTTTTGAAAAATGCAATAAGTGCCGAATCCTCTTTTATACAAGTTTTCCTCGACGATTGCGATTGGCCTGCCGAAATAAAAAACGATTTACACAATAAGCAAGCCATCTTCAAAAATAATTGTCTTGAACGTGAATTTACTGGACTTATTCGAGATGCTTTGCGACATTTTGAATGCACGTTAGGGCATCCAAGAGGTTTTGATGTTAAAAATTTAGGCGACTCGGTAGAAATAAAAAAATTTCATCCGACCGATTATCTTCATGTGGTTATACCAAAAACATTTTTTAAGGATGAATTGCCTGTTTCGGCGATTGGCTATTCGGCATTTTCAGATAATATGAGTAACAAGGAGGGTTTTAAGAGTATTGTGTTACCCAATACGCTTAAAACGATAGGCAAGCAAGCGTTTCAATGGGCGACAAAGTTGGAAACAATCGTTATTCCACAAGGTGTAACTACCATTGGCGAGTGTGCTTTCGCTTCAGCTGTGTCATTAAGAAGTATAAATATCCCTGATAGTGTAATAAATATTGGTAAAGGTAGTATGTATACAAACATAATTTTTGCAAAATATGGAAGTGTAGCGTGGAAATATGCTGTTGATAACAAAATAAAAGTTTATGATGGATAGATAGAAGACGGAAAACCTCATGGAAAAGGCAAAATCGCATTAATTAACGGATTAATCTACGAAGGGCATTTCCAAAATGATAAATTTCATGGAGAAGGTGCATTAACATTACCCAATGGAATTACCTATATGGGGATTTTTAACGAGAATCGGTTTTATGAAAAAAACAAATTGTTTTTTGTTGATGGAGCAGTTTATGTAGGCGAATTTTTTAATGACTTGCCACATGGAAAAGGTAAATACATTTTTCCTGATGGAAAGGTCTAGGAGGGAGATTTTTTTGAGTATAAATTCCATGGGAAAGGGATTGTTTTTTATTATTACGGAAGTCCTAACAAGATGTACGAGGGCGATTTTGCAAACGGTAAATTTCATGGCAAAGGAATATACATACCCAACAGAACGGAATACGAAGGTGATTTTATTGACGGTAAATTTTATAAAGGCAAAATTAAGAATGCAAACGGAAATATATACGAAGGAGAATTTATAGATGGTTTTGCTTTTGATTCTAAAATAAAGCACGGAAAAGGTCAAATGAAATTCGCAAACGGAAATTTTTATGATGGTCAATGGAATAATGGAAAAATGACTGGTTTGGGAAAATTAATTCTTAAAAATGGAAACATTTATGAGGGAGAATTTGTAAACGATTCTTATCACGGAAACGGAAAATTTATATCAGCAAAAGGTGATATTTACAAAGGCGAATGGAAAGAGGGGAAACTTAATGGATTCGAAACTTTTATTGGCGTTGACGGAAGTTCTTACGAAGGCGAATATATAAATGGGTTTGCAAGCAAAGGAAAATTTTTAACTTCAAGTGGTAGCGTTTTCACAGGCGAATGGATTGACAGAAAATTCAACAATGGCTTTGTAAAAGAGATATTTGAAAACGGCAGTATTTATGAGGGAAATTATGTAAATGGAAAGCGTAGCAAAGGAAAATTTTCAGCCCCAAATGGTAGCGTTTTAACAGGGGAATGGATTGATGGAAAATTCAGCAACGGTTTTAGAAAGGAAGTATTTGAAAACGGCGATATTTACGAGGGAAACTATTTTAATGGAATTAGGCATGGAAGAGGTAAATTTGTAGCTAGTAATGGCAACATTTACGAAGGCGAATGGAACAACGGTAAAGTCCATGGGTACGCTACTGGGAAGGAAATGTTAGCAAATGGATCTGTTTATGAAGGGGAGTTTTTTAATGGGATTCGGCATGGACAGGGCAAGTTGATAACTACAAACGGCGAAATTTTAGAAGGAACATGGGCTAACGGCGAGCCACAAGCCTTAAATAAGAAAACAATACCAAATTCCGATAAGCCTAACTTATTTAAACGGATATTTCGAAAAAAATAATTTTTTCTTGACTTCTTCCGTCATAAAATCAACATAACAAGTCCAATGAAAAATAAATCGGACACTTGATAGGCGACAAATTAAAAGTTTCCAACCAAGAACACCAAATATATCAGGAAACTTTATTGTTAAGGATTTGAGAAATTCATAATAGTTTTGTATCGAACAAAAGGCGTGTCTGTTTGTGTAGGAAACGTCTTTTGTTTTGCGTTATTTTCGTTTTATTCCGCCAAATCCCGCAAGTCAAACTCGATGTCGTCCTGTGTTCGGATAAGTTCACGAAAGTCAAGATTGGGCAGTCGTTTTTGTTTGTACCACCGCTCAATAATGGTGTCCTCTTGATTGAGACACAACACTTCGTTGACTGGCGAGGTCATGTAGAGGTTGTGCAATTCTTTGCGGTAGGCTAGTTTGTTTCCGTCCGACCAAATTTTCACTGTTAAATCGGGAAAACCCGCCGTTTTCGTCTTGTTATTAAAATAGGAATTTTCCTTGAAAATCATAATATCTGGTTGAACGTATTCCAAATCGTGGATTGTTTCAGTTAAAAATTTCGTTAGGTCGTCAATAGCGTTAATATTAACCAAATTTACAATGTGAGATTTTTTTCGCCCCAATAAACCAACGCACCCTCTTCGTGCCTAAACAGGAATTTTTTTGTTAGTGTTTCTTTCCTGTATTTAGACATAAATTCGTAAATAAAGGTGCTTATAATAATGCCGTGTCTGTGGGTTTTCGGCATAAATCCGTCCATAATTTCCTCATATTTATACAAAGCCTGTCGCATAGCATCTACAATCGCCGTAAACAAGCCAACGGAACTGTGTGTTGCACCTGACAAAATATCTACATTTGGAGATTGCTCCTGCAAAACAGCGAAAATCACAGAAATATCCGTTACCATATTTTCTGAAAACACAATTTTTACATGAATTTCGTCACAAAAACCATCGCCAATGCCGATAAATGTGCCGTCCGTAAAATCGCCTGTTATCTCGAATGGTTCCATAGTTTTTTGCGATGGACATGATGGACGTGGCGTTAATTCGTGGAAAATGACTTGATTTAGCGGCTTGGTTGTCGCTATGTATGCGATTGAAATGTTGCGTGAATTTTCCTCCGCAATATCGTGCAAAGTTTGCTGTAATTCTTCAAATTCCGCTGATTGTTCAATGGCGGTCAATTCCAAAGATAAATTCGCAAATGGAATATTTATAGTAATTTCACTTGCATCAAATGGAATCGAAATCTTTGGGAAATCCTCTGTAAGCCAGTTGTCGGAAGTAGTTTGCGTAAAATTTTCCTCGCCCGTTCGGTGGTCGATTGCGGTAATTAGCGGAATACGATTGCCAAAAACGTCAATATGAGCGAACCTATCGATAGTTTCAAATGTTAAATCAAGACCTTCACTGTTAATGATAAAATCGCTGTTCTGGAAAACATTGTCGACATTTTCGTCCGTAAAAATTGGGGCGTATATCTAAAATTTTCAGACCATATGCACTCTTCTCCATTAAATATGTACAGCGAAGTGCAAAACATTGCTTGACAATCATCGAAAGCTAGAAAATAAGTGAATTATCTGAAATTTAGATAGTAATAATTAGGGTGTGTTCCCACTAACGAATATTAATAAAAATCAAAGCAATCTGAATAAAGCCGATATAAACATCATCCAATTTATCAAACCGACAAAAC
>WRKG01000143.1 GCA_009778185.1 Bacillota bacterium | reverse complement strand
TTTTTTGGGAGCGAAATTCGCTGGCGTTGCAACAAAAGTACAAAAATGGGCAATCGGATAAATCCCAGCAAATCAAGCAAATCGAAATGGAAGAGTAAAAATTATGTTGCAAAATTTGATAAATTTTATCGGCAATCACGATGGCATAAACGACAAAACAAGGCTTGCCGTACTGGTTAAAGCTGAATTTAACTGCACCGAAGACAGGTCGGTTTTTTATACCGCCGATTTTGCCATTCGCTTTTGCAAAGGAGATTCGGACAAATTTAGCAATACAGTTTTGTCGTTGTCGACTTTGCAGAAGTACGACAAAAAGCCTTTTGTAGTTTGCGTTTCTGCACCGCACAAAAATTATTTGTTGTTGGCGAATACAACTTTTCTTGCTAAAATCAGCCACAGTTCAAAGAAATTACGAGTTGACAATATTAAGGGAAGTTTTAACGGCTCGGATATTTTGCGAAATATTGGAAATATCGCCAATTCTCCGCAAAATTTTGATGTGCTTTTCGCAATACATCAAAATTACAGTTTCGCCGAAAATTTGACAAGATTGGTTGAGGCTACAAATGCAATAGTTCCCACAGGCAAGCGGTTTGATGTATCTGTTGGAAATAATTTGCAAAATATTTTGGATTCTCCCAATCGTGCGGCGGCGTTTGCACAATCCGCCAATTATGCGGATTTGCTCCATGATTTAGACGAACGCACCGCAAAATTTGAAACGGAAATTTTGGTCGCCGCTCTGATTGAAAACGTAAATTTGCGAGGTCGTATTATTGAATATCTAATTGCTGGCGAAAATGCGGATTTGCGAGAAAAGCTGATAAGTTACCTGCTGAATAACTCGGAAACTCCGCCGTTGGTAACAAAAAACGATTTGGGCGATTATGTCAAAATTTATCCCAACTTCAGCACAAAAACGGATATAAAAACGAAAATAATGCTGTTGACATCTTCTCCGAAAGGCTATAATTTAGATAAAATGTTACAATTTTTGGCGGAGCAAAATACCGTTTTTATGCTGTATCTTGTGGGAATCGATTACATACGCAGAAATATAACAACCAAGCTAATATCAATGTTTCAGCAAACTTTAGTTGACAACACTCTAATACAAGAACATTGGGCAGGGAGAAATTCTCGTGGCGTTTCGCAGTTTAACGGCGATGCGGTTAAGCAGATTATTTTGCGTGAAAGCAATGAAATTGATGTTGACAAGGCTTTGCGGTTTCTTAATAAAATTTTGTTGCTGTAAAATTTAATATGCTTTTCACACGAAAATCAAAAACTTGAGAGGATTATTCTTAAATTTTTGATTTTTCGTAAAATTTTCGTTGAATTTTAAGTAAATCTACCTAAAATTGACAGGCAAATTTACGCATTCAAAAAGTGGGAGGAAATTCCCCCCACTTTTGCATTTCCTAAAATTACTCCGCAATATCTACCATATCGGAATAATCATTATCCCAGTCATCGTAATTGTCTTCCAAAAAATCGTCTGGATTGGGCGGCGTTTGCGATTCGTCGGCTACTTCCTGCGGTTGCGGCTCTGGCTCTTTTTTGGGAATCTCCTCGTCTTCGTATAAATTGTACTCTTCAGAGGATTCTTCTGCGGGATTTTCGTACTCGTTGGCTTTTTCAGTGTTTTCTGATTTGTCAACTTCTTCGTCAGATTTTTCGCTTTCCTCAATTTCCTCGATTTCTTCAATTTCCTCGATTTCTTCCTCTTTATCAAGGTTTTCGGCTTGGTCAACTTCTTTTTCTTCTTCAACTTGCTCAATTTCGTCAACTATAATTTCTGGATGAATCACTATCGGGTTTCCGTCATTGTCGGTTTTGTCGTAGCTTATTTCAGGGGTTAAAGTCAACAAATCGTCAAGATTATACTCTTCTTCAGTTTCTTGCTCTTCCTCCTGTTCTTCCAATTCTTCTTTTGGAATTTCCACAATTTCGTCTTCTTGATTTTCTAAAATTTCTTCCTCTTCGGAAAATGTTGAATCGGTTGCAAATTCAGAAAAATCCCAATAAGATTGCTCGATTTCTACAGACGGCATTTGCGGATTTTGCATTATTGGAATATTTGCCAAAATTGGAACAAATCCCATGTTCCAGCCGTTTTCCGTGGTAAATCCTAAATTTGACCAAATATCAAGCCATTGCATTTGCGGATTTTCCCCATTTTTTTGACTTTGCCCAACGTTAATTTCTTCCAACGAAACAGGCAAATTATTTAACAATACATTCGTGCTTGCCTTGTTATTGGCTAAATTTCCATGATTGTTGCCGACAATGCGACCAATATTTGCATCCGCTCCCAAAATATTGTAATTTAATGCAACGCTATTTTGGATAAATCCTGTGTTTAAGCCGACAATTCCGCCAGCGGTTGAGCCACTGACTGTCGCAGTGGAAAATGTTCGGTTAATATTTCCGTTGATATTTTGCCCGACAATTCCGCCAGCATTTGCCGTATCAATTTGCCCGACAAATCCCATAGAATAGCTGTTGCTAATGCTCGCGCCGTCCAAAATTCCTGCTATGCCGCCAATAGAAATGTTTTCGCCGCCTGTAACCGTTGCATCCACGAAAACTTGGTTGACATTTCCGCTAACGATTCTGCCGACAAGCCCGCCAACTGGGACATTACTTTGCACCGTGCCTGTAATTGCCACGTTTTCGATAAGCCCAAAATTTTGACCTGCCAAACCGCCAATTCTCGTGAAATTGCTGTTGTGGTTTGCGTACAGCGTGATATTTGCGTTCACATGAAGATTTTTAACGCTGCTTTGCAATCCGATTGCACTAAACAATCCTCCAAAACTGGCGGAATTTGTAGCAAAATCGCTAGTTACGGTGGTTGAAATTGTATGTCCGTTGCCTTCAAAAATGCCGTTAAAAGTGTTTTGTATGGGAATATTGACAATGCTAATATCTGCCGTTAATTCGACACGCTCAAATTGGTTGCGTTGCGCCTGTGTCATATTTGCGAAAATTGCCCAATCTTCCGCCGAGTTAATTTGAAAAGTGCTGTTTTCACTGGGATTTTGCTCGGTTGGCGGTTTTGGTGATTTCTCGATTTCGTCATAAATATCTTTGGGATTTTCTTTTTCGTTCTCGGTTGGTGGCTTTAATTCGGGAATCTGCTCATTTGTTGGCGGAAACACCGATATTACAACCGTTCCGTCCGATTGGAAAAATTTTTTATATTGCCAATCTATCGGCAACAAAATTTGAACGTTGACAGAACTTTCCACGAAATTTATTGGAGTAAAAATTAAGTCCAAATTTTCGGAAATTTCGTAATCCCATTCCCAGTCAATGGGCAAATTTACGGTAATATCTAAAATATTGGAAAAATTGGAGGACAAATTTTGTGCATCCACAAAAATATTTGCAGAAGATTCCGCAATTTCTTCTTCTGATTTATCGGATTCGTTTGGTTTATTGGGCTTTTCCAAATTATTTGAATTGTCCACTTCAGAATTTTCATAATCATTGGAATCATCGGGTTTTTCTGGGATTTTGGGAATTTCAGAGTTTTCGTTTTCGGTTGGTTCGTCCGTTATTGGCTCTTGCGGATTTGGAACATTTAATATTGGCGGATTTTGCGGAATTGTTGTTTGATTATTTTGGTTATTTTGGTTATTTTCGATAATTGGAAATTCTTCGGAGTGAGAATTTTCGCTGTTCTCATTATTTTCAGTGTTTGAAGTTTTGATTAGCTGGTCAACTTCCGCCAAAATTTGCGGAGTTATAAAAGTGCTGTGTTCAAGCAAATAATTTTGATTTTGCCAAATTTCTTCCAAAGTGAACAAATCCAGTTCGTTCAAATAAATTTGGCTTATGGCAAAATTTCGATTAGAATTTCGCCAATCGTGCAAAATTTGCCCCGAAATTGTTACAAAAGGAGCGTTTTCGTCATACCAAGCGGTCAATATTTGTCCACTGTTTAATGTGTAGCCGTCAACTTCGCCCGCACCAGCCAACATTACAACAAAAAGTATGTTGTCTTCGATGATATGTCCCATTGTAAACATAGTGCCACGTACAATTAAATGCAAATTGCCAAGCCGTGCCTCTATTGTAGAATTATTGGGCTGTTTTGCCACTTGCACAAGAGATTTTCCTTTTTGCAAGTTCAGCTCGATTAGATTGTTGGTCAACCTAAAATTTAAGGCACTGTTTTCAGTCATTTTTACAAGGGATTCGCCGTCCAAATTTAGGTGGACGTTCGTTTTTTCGCCTGTATATAGTGTATCGCCAGCACTTATGCGTGTGTTTGTGCGTGGGCGTATTACAAGGTTGTTGCTATTGCTTGCCCGCCCAACAGGCGGGCGATGCAATTCCGATTTTGTGCCGTCAACATCAAAAACGACAACTCGCCGAGCGGGAGCGGCAGAATATGCCGCAATTTTTACGGTTGGCGAAAGTAACATAAAAATAGCTAATAATGTTGCGAAAAGTTTTTTTGCCATGGTTTTTCTCCTTTATGGTAGATTGTGTAGTAATTTAGTTGTTTGTAGAAAATAAAACGCATTCGAAAGACCGATTTTTGTAAACAAAAATAAACTTGACAGGTTCGTTAAAAAGTTATTTGAATATCTATCAATAAAATTATACAATATTTTTATTGGCAATGCAACATTTTTTGAAAAATATTTTGGAAATTATCGGCGGATATTTTGCGAACATTTTAATGTTCTTCCGCCAAAAAAGCCTTGCTATCTGTTACATTATATGTTGACAAATTTTCTTCATTTAGTTCAAAATAAATTTTGGATTTTCCCATGTCGATAAATTGGTTGAAATGAGCAAGCACGGTTAATCCCAGTAAATTAAAGGTACTTTTTGGGTTGCTTGGCGTAAAACAGGGAATATTTGTAACGGTAAATCCGCCAATAAACAAATACGGCAACCGCCAAATATGCTCAGGTACGGAGTTTCCGTAAGTTCCCATGTTGTAGTCGCTCATTTCGATTTTGGAGTTGGCTATTTGTAGTTCATCAAAATGATTCCTATTGATAATCGTTACAGATGCACCTGGATCATAAACAAAATCAATTTCAGTTTTCGCTCTTGCTAAAGAATTTATTGCCAAAACAGAAAACATCATATGATTTTTTTCTATTATAAAATCTTCTGAATGTGCAGGATAAAATTTTTTGTTAATCACAATTAAACTCCTCTCCAAATAGGAAAACTTCGGGCATTGGAAAAGTGCTGTATTGCATTATAGGTAGCCATTCTGAATATTTTTCTTTATCCAAAGGTACTTTTCCTAAATCGTTTTCTTCTAGCAAAATAAATGGATAGCCTCCACGATTACCGTTTGTTTCTTTCAAATTTTTGTATTTGCCTATCCAAACCATATAATTAGGATATTTTTCCAATATTTCCTTGCAACTCATGTAAACAGGGTTGTCAATTTTAATCATAGTGAAACTCCTCTCCAAATAGGAAAACTTCGGGCATTGGAAAAGTGTTGTATTGCATTATAGGTAGCCATTCGGAATATTTTACTTTATCCAAAGGTACTTCTCCTAAATCGTCTTCTTCCAGCAACATAAACGGATAACCGCCGTCATTTCCATGGGTTTCGTTCAAATCTTTGTATTTGCCTATCCAAACCATATAATTAGGATATTTTTCCAATATTTCCTTGCAACTCATGTAAACAGGATTTTCAATTTTAATCATATTTATCTCTCCTTTATGCTAAATCTTGCATTTGGATAAGTTGCCTAAAATCCAAAATTTTCAGTTGCTTTTGCTTGTACCCATTTCTTCTATATAATTATTCCGCAAGCCAAAGCGTTTGAAAATCGCCACGCAAATTATTTTGGCTAAACTCCAAAAATTGCTGTCCGTCAATGGTAACAATTTCGTCATAATCGGTTGGTTGGCGGATTATCTCGGTGCGGTCGAGGTCGATAAAAATAATTTCGCCATGTAAATTGCCGTTTATTGTCAACTCGTCCGTTGTTGTGGGAAAATTTTGCGGTATTGTAAATTCTTGGGGAGTTTTATCAAAAATGATATTTCCGCCAACATCGCCGCCTATTTTTATTCGGTTTTCTGCCCAAAATAAATTTATATTTTGACCAACGTTGCCGTTAATTTCTATGTTGTTTGTGCTGTTTGCCAAAAGTTCCCCTGTAAGATTGCCTGCTACATTTATGTTACTTTGCGAGGTTTGCAATACATCAAAATCTAAATTGCCGTGAACGGTCAAATTGGTTGTTAATATATTTATCATTAGTCCACCTAAAATATTCGAAATTGTCAGTTCGGCGTTTCGTGCTTCTAGCATACTAAAATTTCGCCCTTCGTTTAAGATGTTAAACTCGCCGTCGCCTATAATGCTTATTGTAGAGCTATCCACCCAAACGGAAGTTCCTCCGCCAGGATTTAGAATCACATTCAAATCGCCATTAGTTAAATCAAGCGTTATATTTTCGCCGTTTTCGACAATAAGTTGTGCGTTTATAATATCAATAGAATTTGCCAACGCAATAGTTGTTGTGCCGTTCGGCGGAATTGCCGCAACTGCCGCCAAAAATTCCGCTTGCGTGCTTACTGTCATAACTTCGGCAAAATCCATTGTAACGGGGATATTTTCTTCCGTTAAAGTTGGTTCTTCTGCCAAAATAATATTTTCTGGCTGATTTTGGATAACAAAATTATTAACCAAAATAGCCAAAATTGCAACTGCCGCAAATCCCACAACACTTGCGAAAATTTTTGTACGATTATTTTTGCTAATTTGCCGCTCTAGCTCTTTTATGCTTTTGTAACGGCGCTTGGGATCAAGTTGCGTACAGTTTTGGATAATTTTTTTGTAATGGTTAAAATTTCCTTTTTTGTCAAGTTTATCCAATTTGTCAAACTGGGAAATTTCCCGAAAACCTGTAAGCATTTCGGCAAAAATAACGCCGATTGCGTAAATATCGGTGCGTGGATCCGATGCGGAATAGCCGTATTGTTCGGGTGCCGCATAACCAGGAGTTCCCATTAAAGTTGTATCACGAAGTTGATTAGGCTTGACATCTTTTGCGGCATTAAAATCGAGCAATTTTACTGTTCCGTCGGATATTATAATGTTGCTTGGCTTAATATCTCGGTGGATTATTGGCGGATTTTGGCTGTGCAAAACATCGACAGCTGTGCATATTTGCAAAATCCAGTTTACGGCGGTTTCTTGTAAAATGGGCTTGTTTGCAATGGTTTCTTCTAAAGTTTTGCCCTGCACAAATTCTTCGTATGTGTAAAAACTTGGGATTTGTTCGTCATTTTCAAGCGTTTCAACGCCCAAAATTTGAACCAAATTTTTATGGCGCAAATGTATAAGTTGTGAATATAAATTCAAATTTTTTGTGCTAATAATTTTTTTAACAACAAGATGTTGCGTAATTTTGTGCTGTAGCACTAACGCTTGTCCATCGCCACTAATATCAGTAAAAATGGCGTAATCGTTCGGGTTAAATCCGTCAACAAAATTTTTCATTGTAACACCTCTGTAATTATGATAAAATAATTATAAACGAAAAATACACGATTAGCAATTAAAATAAAAGGAGGTGAATACCGTTGTTACGTTTAGTTGAAATTTTTACCCCCCCCCCC
>WRKG01000142.1 GCA_009778185.1 Bacillota bacterium | reverse complement strand
GTAGACGACGAGGTAGATAGGCCAGAGGTGTAAGTGCGGTAACGTATTTAGCTGACTGGTACTAATAGTCCGAGGGCTTGACCTTTTGTAACTTTATCGTTTCTTGTTTTGTATTCGGTTTTGAGGGTGTGGGGTAGCAAGTGTTGTGTTAAAAGTGTAATTTTTAATTATTTTTTATTTTTCGAAAATTCTTTACAAAGTCTAAACTGTGAGTTATACTGGGTTTTATAGTAGTTAATAAGCAACAAAATATTATTATGAGGAGGAGTTATTGTGAACTCTTATAAATATAATCAGTTAATTGATGAAGTTGGTAATTGGAGAATTGATAACTATGTTTACAATACTGACATGGAATATACAAATTATGAGAATATTATTTTGGAAAGACTGAATAATTTAGCAGATATGGTTGATGATATAAAATATGATAATACTTATATCGATTATAACGAAAGCACTAACATAGAATTTATTTTAGAAAGACTTGACAATTTTTACGATACTATACAAGAATTAAAGAATTTTATTGAAACTTATGATTATCAATCCCTATATCAAGAAGCTATTGGACGAGATTTCCCTGTTCAACTGAAAACTATTAATGGTGAAAAATATTTTCCCAACAATACAACTGTAATGTTACTTGATAAAACAGAGGGATATATTTCTGATGCTTATCCACTTACCGATATTGAGAGGTTTGCAGGTAAAGATACTGACGTTATTATCAGTAATCAGTCTGTTATTGAAGAATTATTGAAAAGATACCCAAAAACTAGAGAGTCCGATTGGTTTCGCATTAAAGCTAAGGGATATGTAAAAAGATATAAGTATGAACTTCATTCTAAACCAGCAGAAATACATTGGTGGGAATGTAACAAAGTTGCCCCCCAATTAAGAAAAGTTACTAAAATGTTATAAAAGAAAGAAGGTAATTTTATGTATGTACACGCTAATGGCGATAGATATGCTATACTAAAATGCGATTTTTTGGATTTAGGAGATGGAGAAACAATCAGTGAAGGCTTGATGCTAGATGTTGCAAAACAACTTAAAAAATTGCTTGAAGAGAATAAAAATGAAGAATTCTTTCGCCTAGTATCCGATACTTCAAGAAAACTTTCGCATGAAGACCACGACCTTTTTCATATGATTATATTCCCTGAACATGATACTGATATATGGAATAGATTTTGGGAAATATATTATGAAACAGTACCTATTGAAGAATTTGGATACCGCGTTGAATATGATATGCCTGTAGAATATTAACCAATGAGGTAAAATCGTGGAAAATAGATATATAAAATCTCGTTACTATAAAAAAATATTAACTGAGGATGGCATTGCAATAATTGACCATATAAAAATAATGCCTAGCGATAATCGAGTAACTATCCTACTGAAACAAACAATCGAATTATTGGACAGAGGAAATATTTCTGCTGTCCTTGACTTGTATGCAGATAAGGAAGGTTTAATGTCTGATTTTACTTGTGAGGAAATTTTTATTTTTAAGACTGTGTTTTTTAATACAAAACTTGACTGTTTGCCACAATACCCAAATTTTGAATGTCCTTATGTATTGTTTTATGGAACTTGCTTACCTTGGATAATTACAGAATTAAAAAATAATATCGATATAGATTTAGCAAGCATAGATTTATTGATAGCCAATGATAAAGCCATGATAAAAAACCGTGATATATCTATTTTCTATCAAGCTAAATTTTTTTATGATGTTGGCATTGTAGTAACTGACCATATAAAAACTATACCTAACGATAATCCAGCAACTCTTATGCTTAAACAAGCCATCGAATTATGGGAAAGTGAAAACATTTCCACTTTTTTAGATTTATACATAGATAAAAAAGGTTTGAGGACTGGTTTTACCACCGAAGAACGTTTTCTTTTTATAGGAACACTCTTTCATACGAATGTTTTATCTCTTCCTCAATATCCTAACTTTAATCCGTTTTATACTCCCCACGGCACTTGCTTATCTTGGATTATTGAAGAAATAGAAATAAACACCGATATAGGCTTGTTGAAAAACTGTTAGTATTATTTTCGCTAACGGAAGTTTTGGTAACCAAATGCAATTTTAAGGTTGATATATGAGGTTTTGCCTTGTAATCTTGATTGGAGGAATTTTCTGTGCTAGAAGTGTTAAATAATCAAGTCCACCTATTTTCCTCTCTTCCTAGACATGGTAGATTGGTTTCAGGGTTCAGCGACAAAGTTGCACTACGTTGTAAAGAGGAAATCCGAAATTTCAATATTTCCAAATTTTCCGAACAATATGCACTTGCTTATCGCAACGACCATATATTTTCCCTTATTGATGCAAGTATTTATAATGGCAACAAAGAAGAACGAGCAGGGCTTGGTTACGTGCAACCAGATTTTATGCTGTTCAATAGAAATCCTTTTATTGAAATTGACAATGAATTTAGATTGATTGGCTGTCCAGATTTTATTGTGGAAGTTTGGTCAAAAGGAAACGACAAGCAACATAGGCAATTTAAGCTAGATTTATATTCAACTTCAGAAAACACCGAACATTGGTATCTTAATCAAAACAGCAACACGGTTCAGAGATATAAAGGTTCTCAAAAATTGAAGAATGCTTCGCTCAAAAAAATAATGCGTACCGAATGCGGCTTGGAGTTTGATTTGACGTATTTGGCAAAATAAAATTTGTTAATTTATGAAATGGAGGTTTTCCAATATGCAACTTTTAACAACGGCGTTTCAAATTACCAATATTGCCATTGTTTTGACTTTATTAGTGGTTTTTATCCTTGCTGTGATAGCATTATCAAAATTTTTGATAAAATACATAAAAGGCAAATAGATAATTTTAGCAACAACCGCCTTTTACCGAAATTAAAATTCGCCAAAAATGCAATGATTTTGCTCGAACAATTCCCCAAAAGTTTTTATTGCAAAACAACCAAAATTCTGTTATAATTATCATATAATTTTTTAAGGGGGTTATTATTTTGACTTTTGTAAAAATAATTGTTTTGATATGTTTTTATTTTTTGATAAGTATACCAGTTTTAACAGAAACAGAACCACAAGAATTTTATGTACCCAAAACAGAGCCACAAGAAGTTACTATAATTTCGCAATATGCACTAGGAATGGAACCGCAAAAAGCTATCATTATGAGTGCAGAAGATGCTTTACGTCATGCTAGCAGGATGAATTTAGATTCTGAAAGTCTATCTTTTTTTGAAAGACACGCAGGAACAAAAATTGCTGTGCTTTCTTTTAATGTTTCCGAGGAATCTGATGTTGAGTAGCATAATCCCAAAATTATACTCCCCACGACACTTGTTTATCTTGTATTATTTAAGAAATACAGATATGCGATTATTTTACAAAAAATTAACAATCTTGAATTATTACGGAGGAATGCAAATCATGGCAAATAAATACCATAAATTACCATTTTATAATGAAGTATTAACTGAAAATGGTATTGCAATTATCGATCGTATAAAAGTTTTAGATAAAAACCATCGAGTAACTGTTCTGCTAAAACAAGCAATCGAATTATTGGACAACGGCAATTTCCCCGCTGTCCTTGATTTGTATGCTGACAAAGAAAATTTGATGTCTAATTTTACATCCGAGGAAATATTTATTTTTAAGACTGTATTTTTTGACACAAAACTTATATTTTATGATAGATATTATGCCGCTTTCGCACTGAAATCTGTATTTCTGCCGCAATATCCAAATTTTGAATGCCCTTATAATCACTCCTATGGAACTTGCCTGCCTTGGATAATTACAGAATTAAAAAATAACACCGACATAGATTTCACAAGCATAAATTCATTGATAGCTAACGACAAAACCATGATAAAAAACCGTAATGTATCTCGTTTTTACAAAGCAATATTCTATGAATATGAAGATGCCATTATAGTTGTTGACTGTGTAAAAACTTTGCCCAATGACCATCGAGTAACCATTATGCTGAAACGTGCCATCGAACTATGGGAAGACGGAAACATTGCTGATTTTTTGGATTTATATTCAGATAAAAACGATGAACGCTCCGATTTTACCATTGAAGAACTCTTTATGTTCAAAGGTACGCAATTTCACACAAATTTTAAGGTTTTTCCCCAATATCCCAAATTTTATCTTTCTTACGCTGAACACGGCACTTGCCTATCTTGGATTGTTGAAGAAATACAGCAAAACACAGATATAGGATTACGAGAAGATTATTATACACTTGACGATGATGGGACAACCGATGTTACATACAGCCGCTTCGACGATAAACAAGTTGTCTTAAAAGAAGACGGTTTACATATGAATAAAGATGTAATTGTCAACGGCGAAGTGGTGGAGGAAGATGCAGATGTAATTGTCAACGATAAACTTTTGCTAAAATCCGCAAGAAAGCTAGCCAAATTACTGGAAGAGGGCAAAGAAGACGATTTCTTTGCTTTAGTTTTGGATGTCTCCAAACAGCTATCATATGAAGATTGCAATCTTTTTCATGCGATTATATTTCCCGAACATAATATCGATATATGGAATAAATTTTGGGAAATATATCATAAAAAAGCGACTACCGAAGAATTGGGAATTAAAATTGAAAGCAAATTAACGGAAAATGGCATCGATAATTTTGAAAACACCATTTTTGACGATAACCATCGAGTAACTAGTATGCTAAAAATGGCAATCGAAATATGGAATCATGGTTGGATTCCCACCTTTTTGGATTTCTGTGCAGACAAAAAAGGCTTGCGTTCCAATTTTACGGCTGAAGAAAATTCTGCATTTATGAGCACAGTTTTTTGCGTTGAAATTATTTATATGCCGCAATATCCAAAATTTGATTTGTATTATCGGGGATTCGGCACTTGCTTAGCTTGGATTGTTGAAGAATTAGAAAAAAACACCGATATAGTATTGTTAAAAGAGGGCTGTACTAAATCAAGTTAGCGAAAAATTCGAGTTTTTTAACATAATACCAAAATCTCGCCACTCGTCCCCTCGATAAAAATCTTCGGTATCTCTGGGTAAAATTTCTCAAATTTATATTTCTGTAAAGCCGTCAAACTTGGAACATACTGCAAATATTCCGAAAATTTCCCCGCTAAAATCCTATTATATAGCGAATCCACAAAATCAACCCACGGCGACATATAAACGTCATTCCTCAAATTTTTCTCCTTTCTATCCACAAAAAAACTCAATCCGTCCGCTCTGTCAAACGCCAGCAAAGCAGTCCCCAAGTCGCAATTTTTATTGCCGACAACCGCCGTGGGAATCTCAAAACCGTCATTCCAGTTGTAATTTCCGATATAAATGTATAGCAATTCTGCATTTTCGGTGGCTTTTAAGGCGGCTATAACCTCAAATTTATTTTCATTGTAAAGCAAATCAGCGGCGGTTTTTCTGAAAATTTCCAATTTCAAATCTCCCACTCCTCTCGCAAAAACGGCACAATCCGCATAACCGCATCAACATTCAACAAGCCGTATATATGCGGATATTCCGTCCCGCAACCGTCTAAATCTTCCCATTTTATCGGAGATTCTACTAAATCCGTTTCTATGAAAAGAAGTAACATCTCCTCCTGTACATCGGAGAAATTTGGGGCTACTTTGTAAATGTGTGAACGTCCGAACAATGTATAAAACCCTCGCTCGTTATGTAATTTTCGCCGTAATAATCCGTGCAATTTTCCCACGAACTTTTTAACAAAGCGTGTATTATTAGCATATTTTTACCTCCTTTTCTACCAATCCCAAGACCAATATTCCAAATCCTCGCCAACCGCCGAAAAATCCACTATCAACGTATCGCTAAAATTCACGGCTCGCAAATTCCGCAAGCCAGCAAGCGGAGAAATATTAGAAACTGGATTTCCTCGCAAACTCAACGATTGCAGTAATTCAAGACTTACAAGCGGCGAAATATCGGAAATTTCATTGACGGAGAGCGATAATTGCATGATGTCTGTCAAATTCGCAAGCGGACTTAAATCTCGGATATTGTTGTTATTCAGTATTAAAACCTGCAAAGTCGTCATATCAGCAAGCGGCGTTAAATCCGAGATTTCATTGTTGCCAAGCCACAAAGACCGCAAACGTTGCAATTCCGCAAGCGGCGAAATGTCGGTTATATTGTTGCCCACCAGTCCGAGAGTGTCCAAGTTTTGCAACTGCGAAAGCGGCGTTATATCTATGTCGCCGTGCAAGCCCGAAATCTCTGAAATTGACAAACTTCGCAAACTCCGCAATCCGCCAAGCGGCGTGATGTCTCGGATTCTGTTGTTGCCCAATCCCAAATGGAACAGCCCAACCATATTTTCCAGCGGACTAATGTCAAAAATCATGTTGTTTGACAATCCGAGCCGATCTAATTGCAGGTCGGCAAGCGGCCGCACGTCCATTATGCGGTTGCTCCACAGTTCTAAATTCTCTAAATTGGCTAATTCTGCGAGCGGTCGCAAGTCGGTTATCTCGTTTCGGCTTAAATCCAAATCTCGCAGGTTGACAAGGCTTGCCAGCGGCGAAATGTCGGTTATTTGGTTGCCGCTCAAATTCAAAAATCTCAAATTTGTCAATTCAGCGAGCGGCTCAATGTCTCGTAAATTTTGATGTGAGAGGTCAAGTCCCGTGATTTCGGTGCTTATCCGCCCATTCCACAATTCTATGAAATCGGCGTTCGTTTCGTGCGACGGCGGATAAATCCAAACCCACATATTTTCGTGCAAATCCTCAACTAACGCCAATGTCTCGGCGTATTTCTCGAAAAGCCGCACCCACCGAGCCGCCCCAATCCTGCCTTGATTGCCCAGCCGTGCCGCCGTCCGTGCCTGTGCGAGAAGTTGGTCAAGACTGGATGCCACCACAATCAGCCGCTGATACATTTGTAACGGCTGTTCGTCATGCGGCAGAAGTTGGCGTAAATCGGCGATTCCTGCACGGAAAATTGCCACTTCCACAAACAAGCCCTCCTCTTCACGTGGGAGCATTTCCGCTAGATTTTCGGCGGATTCTTGTGTTATTGCCACGCCTATTCCCTCACGCAAGCGGTTACGAAAACTTGCACCGTCAAGTTCCATGCGGCGAACGAGTTCCCACGCCTCGTGGCGGAACGGCTCGGCGGCTTGCACGACAAGCGGCGGAAATGACGTTACCGCCAAAACCGCTAAAAATCCCGTAATTACGGCACATATCACGCAAGCCGTAAAAGTTTCCGAAACATTAAAATTTTTCATAATTCTTTCCCCTTTCGGTTATTTTTATTATACAAACATTGTAACAGAGCCAAAAATTTTTGTCAAGCGTCAAGCACTTTTTAGTTGCGCAACTGGCGGTTGCGAAAATCACGAGCAATCCCAATTATAAAGCACATCGTCAAATTTGAGATTTTGCAAATCCGCACGATTTATGAAAAAATGTGCAACGCCAGCATCGCCCCACATTATTTCGTCTTCTTCGGGAATTTCGCTCCCAAATTCGGACGACATCTGAAAAAGTAGCGTGCTGCCGTTCGGACGGCGGTCGTCTTGTGCAAACCACGGATAA
>WRKG01000141.1 GCA_009778185.1 Bacillota bacterium | reverse complement strand
ATATGGCGGCATTGGAGTTGGTTGCGGTGGTTGTGGCGGTTGTGGTGGAGTTGGCGTAATTGGAGCAGTTGGCGGTTGCACAGGAGCGATTGGTTCGTTTTCAATTTGATTATTGCGACGTTCCGCTTGCAAACGAGCATCTTCGATACGGCGATTTGCGTTGGCTACACGTTGTCTTGCTTGAGCATCGTTCCAGCTGCGTTGCGGAGTTTCGGGGCTAACGTATTCTTCTTCCAATAAATTTGGAACGCTATCGATAATATCTTGTGTAATAAAATCGCTGTTTTCTAGCAGATATTCTTGATTATTGATAATTTCGCGCAAGGTAAATTGGTCTAATTGGTCGATTTGAATGTCCTCAACTTCAACAATGTAATCTCCCAAAACTTGGTGGACAAGCAAAATATCGCCCGCTTGCAAAATTGTATTGCCAACTTCGCCACTGCCAGACAACATTGCAATGTAAGCAAAATCGTCTTCTGAATATCCTAGCGTAAACAAAGTTCCTCTAACAGTTAGTGCAACGTTTCCTAAACTTGTTTCGATGGTGTTTCCTATAGATTGCTCGGTAACCTTAACAAGTGCTGTGCCAGTTTCAATGTTCAAAGATATGTTATCGTTTGTCAACTCGGTTGTTATGCGCGTTTCTGCATCCATTTTTAGGATAGATGTTTGATCCATCCGCAAATAAATATTGGTAGCTAAACCAGTAGTTATAGTAAATCCGCTACCTATACGTGTGTTTGCACGTGGTGCAAAACTTTGACCAGTATCTCTGTATAAAGTTGCGTTTCTGCCGTGTATCCTAAATACAGTAATTATGCGAGCCGCCGATGCCGCTTGTGCCGTAATTTGTACCATAGATACAAGCATTATTGCCGATATTATGCAGGCAATAAACTTTTTTAACATTTTATTACTCCTCTCAAAAAATATTTTTTGTCATTCGATTTTACATCAAAATTTTATTTTTGTCAAGTTTGTAAATTTATTTTATATCGCAAAAATAAATTTACAACTTCCGATAAATATGTTAGTATTTATTATTAAATTAAAGGAGGTTTCATTTATATGGAACAGGCAACAGTTACAAGATATGACGGTACGCGCATAATTACTTATGACGAAATAAACAAAGAATTTGACGGCGGTTGCGTGCTAATAGATAACGAAGATTTCCCTAAAGAAATTAAGGGCTATCTTTTGGCATCGGCAATGGGCAAAGGCGATTCCACTTTGCTTATGAATCTTCAGTGGAACGAGGATAGATATAAAAACTCAATGTTGTGGAGAGGAAATCCTCCAGGAAGAGGGGATGACTCCTATGTTATACAAGATTGATTTAATACCCCAAATTAGGCACAGAAATATTTTCAACAAATATGCTATCATTTATTATTAAATTAAAGGAGGTTTCATTTATGGAACAAGCAACAGTTACAAGATATGACGGCACACGCATAATTACTTTTGACGAGATAGACAAAGAATTTGACGGCGGTTGCGTGCTAATAGATAACAAAGATTTCCCTAAAGAAATTAAGGGCTATCTTTTGGCATCGGCAATGGGCAAAGGTGATTCCACTTTGCTACATAACATAATGTTTGAGGAATATAACGGCAAAGATGTAATGTTTTGGAGAGGCAATCCTCCAGGAAGAGGGGATGACTCCTATGTTATACAAGATTGATTTAAGACCAGAAATTAGAAACAGAAATATTTTTGTGTCAGAAATATACAATCAAACTGAAAAGAAAACTAAACCAAAAATTCATACCCTCATCGACACAGGAGCAGCCAACACAATGCTAGATATTAACCTTGCCAAACAATACGGCAACAAACTAAATATAACTGAACCAATAGTAATCGCTGGGTACACAGCTATTGCAACTGGATACGTTATGCCTAAAATTGTATTAGACGGCAAAATGACTATACAAAGAATATTTGTTTGGGGCTTTCCTTTTGAGAATAATTGGCTAGACGGTTTTCTTATATTGGGCTTGAACACCTTAAATAATTGGCGATATTTAATCGATAAATCGGACAACAGTTTCTCCATAGAAGAAAATTTTCCTCACGATTTGCTTTACAAGCACAATCCATATTACAATCGATTTAGCAAAGGCAATTATGTAGCCTTTCAAGACGATTTGCAAAATACATAATCTCATATCCAAAAATAAATTTACAAATCCTAAAAAATATGTTATTATTCATTAAAATACATTGAAAAGGAGAGTGTCAAAATGAGCAAACGCATCTTAACATTGCTAATTGCCTTTATTATCGGATTTTCTATCGTTACGCCAACTAGTTTTTTTGCTGACGATTCAAACGAAAATACCGTAATTTTCGACACCGAAGAAGAAACATTTGAACCACAAGAACCAATCGAACCACAAGAACCAACTGAACCACAAGAACCAACCGAACCACAAGAACCAATCGAACCACAAGAACCAACCGAACCGCAAGAACCAACCGAACCTGAAGAAGAAATCGAGCAAGAAGAAATCGAACAAGAAGAAATCGAACAAGAAGAAATCGAGCAAGAAGAAATCGAACAAGAAGAAACCGAGCAAGAAGAAATCGAACAAGAAGAAACCGAGCAAGAAGAAATCGAACAAGAAGAAACCGAGCAAGAAGAAATCGAGCAAGAAGAAATCGAACAAGACGAAATCGAGCAAGAAGAAGAAAAGGAGAGGTTTACAATAGAAATTACTCCGAACGCAATCGAAACTTTGCCAGGTAGCACCATTCAATTTGCCTACAATTTTTTTGAAAACATCGAAGTCAACAAAACAGTCGAAAACGATGAAACTGCCGAAATCAACGAAACAACCGAATCCACCGAACCAACCGAATCTCTCAATCCAACAATATTTTGGACATTATTAGGAAATCCCGTTGACGACACAACTATTACCGAGGACGGTTTGCTTACAATAAGCCAAACACAGCCACCAGGCACAATATATGTACGTGCCGCCGCAGTAGTTGACAGCCTTGTTATAGCCGAAACTACCGCCGAAGTACGGGTTGTGCTAGAATTTGCTCCTGCTATTATTGTTGGCGATTGGAATCTCGTGCCGCAAAATACCGCCAGAGTTACCGCCGACATTAACAATCTGCCTGAAATAGCTTTCAACATTGCCCTTGACGAAACGGCAAATGTTACGCAAGCAACCGTGCAATGGTTTGCCCGTGCAATCGGTGCAGAACACGCTACTGGCGTTCCTGTTGGACAGCCAACCGCAATAAATTTGCAAGATGCAACCTCCGCAACTGGCTTTTACGCAACTTTGCAACTGGTTGACGAATGGGGAATTATCCCTCGGTTGCCTAATGTTCCATTAACCCAGGCTTGGGAATTTCAACACGCCGCCGAAGGTCCGTACATAAGCGAAATGTGGGAATATTTCATCGAAGTATCTTATGCGACCGCAACGGCACAAAATACCGTACGTTCTACAAATGGCGTAGATGATTCAGTCATCGAAGTTGAAGTTGATTTTAACGGAGCTGGTTTTGTCCGCAATCGAGCCCCTCGTGATTATTTCCCAAATATTCACGATTCCAATTTGCTTGAAAGAATGCCCATGACTCCGTATCTCAACAATCCTTTCATATTCTTTGAGAATTTTATGTCCAACAATCCGCAACTTGGCACTAACGGGCGTGTTGCAACTCCCGAGGATTGGTGGCAACGCAACGAGGAAATCCGCGACCTTTTGGGATATTATTGGTTTGGTTTGTTGCCCGAAATTCCCATTGAGAATATTACCGTAAACTCGCCAACTTCTCTCAATTTGGGCGAACAAAACCCTATCGAAATAACCGTCCGCAGCAACGGTAGAGTTTGGACTGGAATCATCGGCAATATCACAATGCCAACGCAAGCACAAATCGATGCAAGCCCATTCAGCCTTGCAAGCGGAATCCCCATTGTTATGGGCGGCTCTAATGCACACGCTTTGGAAAACGGAATCGCCACCGCTGTGGTTGACAATCCGTCATTTTTTGGACCTCCACCTCCAGGAATGCCGCAAGGTTCGGGATTAAGCGTTGATCCTGGCGGATTTTTTGGTCCAAATACGGGAACTGGAATGCACTTTGCATTGCACCCAATGAACCGCAATATAACCGAGTTTAACATAGGAAACATAATGGCAAGTACATCTTTAACATCGCGGCTTTTGGATGCAATCGATTTGAACCCAGGTTGGGGAATCGATTCTGGGAAATCTGCGACAATCGGCGTATCTATCAACGGCAAAATTGCAATGATGCGCGGCGTTATCGATGAGCGTGTTGCTTTAACAATCCCTGTAGAATCGGGTGCTTTTGGCATGACGCATTTTCGCAATTTAGTTGAGGGAAAAGTTACAACGCACCATGTAAACTCCTTTGATGCAGCGTTTACTCGCGCGCAAAAGCCCATGAACTCGTGGTTTTTCACGGGCGAAGCCTTTTGGTTTGCCAACGGAGCAATTCACGCTGGTTTTGCCAACCGAGAAGATCCCGAAGACAGCATTTATCGCATTCCTTTTGATATGCACTTGGTTGCCGCTTTAGCCGCTCCGCGCGGATTATTGGCGTTCGACAACGATAACCAAGGCGACGGCTGGATGAATCCTTTCGGCACAAAATTAGTAATCGAAGCCGCTCGTGAAATTTACGCATTTTTGGGCGTTCCCGACAATATCGGCGGACGTGTTCGCGATCAAAATCACGCTGTACAGGCTAGAGATTGGCCTTTTGTTGTAGGCACATTGCAAGCAATGTTCGGCAACAGCAACAACACAGGAAGAGACATTCGCCAAGTTGGACCAATTACCGTAAATCCGCCAATCGCCGAAATGGATCCGCCAGCGTACGGTTTCGGCACGTATTCTTCCATATTCGACCTAACTGTTTCGCCTTTCGAAGTGCAATCTCGTTTCATACAATGGGCAAGACCTGGCGTTAATGCAATTTGGACAAATCAAGAATACGTAACTGAAGGTTTGCCGTTCTCAATTACAGCCTACACAACCGCACCAAGCGGCTCGACCGTCGAACTTATTTTGTGGAATCACGGCGATCGCAACCGCATTTGGAACGTTTCGCCAACGCAAATAAACCGCTGGACAGCCACTGTTTCCAACGGACAAGCCACTTTCAACCTAAATGCAGATGAAGTTGAAGTTGGTCGTTACGAATTGCGAATCGCTGGCGACAACACGCACCGTTCCGCCTTTTTTACAGGGCTTGACAAACACACCGCAATGCGTACAGGAATCCGCGTGGATTTATCCCATATGTACCGCACTTACGGCTTTACTAGCCGAATCAACATGGAAACAATTTCCGCTTACACAATGAACAGCAACGGTGCACGCACGTATCTTCCGTCCGCACGACAAGAGGAATCTATTCAAATTCCTGGTACAAATAATTGGGGCGGCTGGATTTTGGAATACGGCTTTGGATTGCCCGAACAAGGCGATTCTGGCGGTACAAATAATCGTATGCCAACAGGCGGAGCGCTTGTTTTAACCAACGTTCAGCTTGAGGCACTTCCAGGCTTTACTTTCGAAGTAGCTTTTGGCGAAAGTTTAACAAGCCCTGCATCCAGTTTTCAAACTAGCGAGGCTGTGCAAGCCGCTGGAGCGTTTCCTCATTGGCCACCAGTTGGCGCTCTCACTGGCAGAGCAGGAACAGCTGGCGAAGGTGGCGAATCGGGTCCAATGGCGGCTTTGCCAAACGGCACTCGACCTTTTGCTCCGCTTGCAACCACCGCATTTAGCTCCGAACTTACTTTCGATTTAGTTCGCAACGAAACTTCCCTGTTAAACGGTGCAAACGGCATAATCGAACTGCAAACAGGCGATCAACTTGTAATAGATTTCTCGTTGCCTGTAAATACACGAGATTTTGGCATTGGATTTGACTTTTCCGACGATTTTACCTTATCGTGGAGCGGTTCCGATGTGAACGAATCCGACAGATTAACCGTAACTTTCAACAGTTACACGCAAAACGCAGGAACTGGCAACGTTGCAATTATGCGTATGCGCGAAACCGCCACAAACGCAGTAATAAACACGCCCGTGCTTTGGTCGTTTGATATGCAGGATAATCCCGCAATATTGGAAATATCTCAAACCACCGAACCTCGCAATGTTTATTTAACTAAACTTGCCAATTTTGCCGTAACTGCACAAGATATTGCTAACGAAACATTTGAAATATCTTTGCGTGGCGATTATGGGATAAATTTGCAAAGTTCAACAATAACTTTTGCTGATAACTTTGCAGAATTTACGCTCGAAATAAACGGCGAAATTACCACAGGCGACTACAATTTGATATTGACAATCTACAACGCAAGAAGAATTGACGGCGTTACAATAAATCAACCGTTTATTTTGTCGGTTGAAGAGGTTGAGGAAACATCTCCTCCGCCGCCAGTTCAGCCAACTCCGCAACCACCAGGAGTAAGACCGCAAGTTCCTCCGCCAATAGTAATGCCTGGAGATCGTCCTACAACATGGCGACCACGCATTTCTACCAGACGACCAGACAGAATAGCCGCCGAAACCGCCGAAAACATCGCTGTGCAAGTTCCAGCCGAAGAAATAAATGTCAATGTAGAATTTTTGGGCGAAAACGATTTGTTAGATATTAACGTTCCAGGATTATTGCTATTATTTGAAGTAACAATTTTGCAAGACGGCGAAAACGTTGAATCTATAGCAAATGCACAGTTAGTCAGCATAAATATTTACGACCTAAATTTGACGGAAGAAGAATTAGCAAGGCTTGTCGGTGTTTTGCTATATTATGACAACGGCGAAGTCAACTTTGTAACAATCAACGGCTCGTTGGATGGTGGCTTTTTCAG
Source organism: Bacillota bacterium (assembly GCA_009778185.1). Lineage (GTDB taxonomy): Bacteria > Bacillota > Clostridia > Lachnospirales > WQUN01 > WRKG01. The sequence continues at coordinate 601 of WRKG01000141.1, read as the reverse complement.
CTTTTTAGTAAGCGAAATCGGCTTGTATGGCTTAATGTTAGCAGAAATAGAAACGCCAGTTTCGCCACTGATACCGCTAGTTCCAGTTCAGCCTGTTCAACAAGTTCAACAAGTAAACGAGATACGCCTACAAATTGGCTCAATCGAATATCAAGTTGACGGCGTTGCACAATTTGCCGAAGTTGCTCCATTTATTGATGCCGCATACAATCGCACGATGATTCCACTGCGACTAATCGCCGAAACATTAGGCGCAACCGTAAACTGGACAGCCGAAACAGGCACAATAACAATAATCAACAACGGAGCAACAATAACTCTACAAATAGATACTCCTCTACCCAACGAAATGGGAATCCCAGTAATAATAAATGGGCGTACATTTGTACCAGCCGCCCACGTTGCCGAAATGTTAGGCGCAACCGTAACATGGCAACCAGAGACGAATACCGTAATAATAACTCCATAGCCGAGCAAAAAGGAAAAAGAGTTGCAAAATTGCAATTCTTTTTCCTTAAATAATAAAAAAATAGCGGGTCAAGGGACGCGTTCCTTGCGGGGTTTGCCTGCCCGCCGGCAGGCGGGGGGCAGCGCCCCAAGG
>WRKG01000140.1 GCA_009778185.1 Bacillota bacterium | reverse complement strand
ACTTGCATGTGTTAAGCACGCCGCCAGCGTTCATCCTGAGCCAGGATCAAACTCTCAAATTAAAATTTGGTGGGATTTCTCCCGCTGGTCTTGCTTTGTTTGTTACAGAATTACTTTTGAAATTTGTGTACCTTTTGGCACACTACATCTAAAAGAATTTGGGTTGTGTTTTATTCATGACTATTCAGTTTTCAAGGTGCGTTATTACAAATTTTCTAAAAATTACTAATTGCCACTTGGTAAAATATATCGCAAGGCGTTTCAACACCCTACAACATACTATAACATCACGTTTTCAATTTGTCAAGTGTTTTGAAAAAATTTTTTTGAAACTTTTTTGTTGCTTTTACCACTATCAAAATTTTGAAACTTCAACAGCAAGATACAGTATATTACAGTGTTTCGAATTTGTCAAGTGTTTTGAAAAAATTTTTTTCGAAACTTTTTATTGCTTTTGCCACTGTCAAAATTTTGCAACCTCAACAGCAAGATACAGTATATTACAGTATTCTCGATTTGTCAAGTGTTTTGAAAAAATTTTTTTGAAAAATTTTTATAGATTAAATCCCACTAAAAACTCAAACTTTCAACAGCAAGATACAGTATATTACAGTGTTCTCGATTTGTCAAGTGTTTTGAAAAATTTTTTTGTTTGATTAAGCAAAATTTGTAAAATTTTATTGGTATAATATTTGCCAGTTTTATTAACTGTTGCAGAAGATTAAAATATCGTTGATTTGAAAAACGGGCGGATAATATCCGCCCCTACGGTTGGCGATTTGTAGGGGCGGATATTATCCGCCCGCATTTTTTGTTAAATTGATTTACTATAAAAAAAATAAAAAGGGCGACAAAAGTCAACCCTTTTTACACTTATAAAGTAACGCCATCTTTGAATATTGCAATTTCTCTATATTCATTTTTTTCGTTGTTGGTTTGCTCGCCGTTTGCCACTTTCAGCAGATAATCAAAAAAATCGTTTGCAATTTTGTCTGGGTTAGTTGTGTCTAACAAAGCACCTGCGTTAAAATCAATCCAAGCGGGTTTGTTTTTTGCAAGATTTGTATTGCTAGAAACTTTTATGGTTGGCACGGGACCGCCAAGCGGAGTGCCGCGACCAGTGGTAAACAGCACAATGTGCGCTCCTGCCGCCGCTAAATTGGTAACAGCAACTATATCGTTGCCAGGACCTTGCAATAGCGATAGCCCTTTAGATTTTACCCTTTCGCCGTAATCTAGCACGTCAACTACGGGGCTTTCGCCGCCTTTTTGAGTGCAACCCAACGATTTTTCTTCTAATGTAGTGATTCCGCCGTCTTTGTTGCCTGGCGAAGGGTTTTCGTATACAACTTGTCCGTGATTGGTAAAATAATCTTTGAAATCGTTTATCAGGTTGACAACTTTTTCGAAGGTTGCGTTGTCGGTGCAACGATTCATTAAAATTGTTTCTGCGCCGAACATTTCGGGGACTTCAGTTAAAATGCAACTGCCGCCGTTTTGGATAATCTTATCCGATAGCTTGCCAACTAGCGGATTTGCAGTAATTCCAGATAAACCATCGCTACCGCCACATTTTAAGCCGATAATCAACTCGTTTATGGGAATCGGTTCACGTTCAAAAGTTGCGGCATATTTTTGCAGTTCTTCAACCAAAGCTGTGCCTGCGGCTATATCGTCGGCTACATCTTGTGCGTTCAAAAACTTGACACGATTGTTGTCCCAAGTACCCAAAATTTTTTTGAACTCGGTAATATTGTTGTTTTCGCAACCAAGTCCCAAAACCAAAACGCCCGCCGCATTGGGATGATTTACCAAATTTTTCAACACAAATTGCGTGTGCGTGTGATCGTCGCCCAACTGCGAACAGCCGTACGGATGCACAAACGTAAACACGTTCTCAAATTTTTTCGCAATTTTTTCGGCGATTTTGTTTACGCAACCAACGGTGTTAATTATCCAAACTTCGTTGCGAATGCCAACTTGCCCGTCTTTTCGCCTGTAACCCATAAAATTTGGGGCTTTTTGCGGCTGGGGAATTTCCGATTTTATCGGATTGTAGCTATATTCTATTTTGTCGCTTAAATTTGTTTTGATATTCTGCACGTGAACGTGGTCGCCGCGTCCGATTCTGTAGGTTGCAGTGCCGATTGGATAGCCGTATTTTATGACGTTTTCGCCGATTTTTATGATGTCTAAAGCGAATTTGTGTCCTGCGGGAATGTTTTCGGATATTTCTGTGCCTAAAATTACCTCGCCCTCGGAAATATCTCGTAAGGCGACTGCGACGTTGTCGTTATTGTTGATTTTTATTGCATTTTCCATGAGAAATCCTCCTATTACAAAATAATTTTTTCGATTACGGCTTGCATACCGTTGCTTTCAATTTGCTGTAAAATTTCTGTGATTTTTTCTGCAAAATTGGGCAATTCGTTGAGGTTTTGCCCCCAATAATCGGTACGACCGCAAACGGCTTTTACAAGCTCGGCAATATTTCCCGTTTTCCATTGCTCTACAAAAAAGTTGACAATTTCGGAATCGTCAGGCACTTCGTGTCCGTTGCCTTTGTAGAATGCAAGCAAAGCCGCAAACGAAAGGGTTAAAACGGTTGGTAACTCGCCTTTTTTCTTTTGATAATCCAAAATTGAGGGCAAAACGCGCGCCTTGTATTTTGCGACAGAATTAAGTGCAATGCTCGTCAAATAGTGCTTTATATAGGGATTTGCGAATCTATCGGCAACCGAGTTTGCAAAGGATTTTAACTCGGTTTCGTCCATATCCAGGCTTGGGATAATCTCGTTGAAAATGCCACGTTGCAAATATTTTGCAAAAAGAGAATCGTCCATCATCTCTTTTACTGTTTCTTTTCCGCATAAAAATGCAGCTAATACGGACATTGTATGCGCACCGTTTAATATGCGAACCTTGCGAAGTTTGTACGGAACAACGTTATTTGTAACTATTGCGTTTATGTTGGCTTTTTCAAATGGGAGCGTTTTGTTGAGTTCGTCAGCAGCCCAGCCAGCCGCTTCGATGGCGAAAAAGTGGAAAATTTCGGCAGTTGACAATAAGTTATCCGAATAGCCCAAATCTTGTGCAATTTCGTCAACCTCATCTCGTGGATAGCCTGTAACGATTCTGTCAACCAAAGTATTTGTAAAATAGCACGATTGGTTTATCCAAGCGACAAAATCGGCGGATAAATCCCATTTTTGGGCATATTGCAGAACAACTTCTTTTAATTTATCGCCGCTGTTGTCAATAAGTTCGCATGGGATAAATATGAAACCTTTTGAGGAATCTCCGTTGAAATGGGTGAATCTTGTGTGCAATAAAGCGGTTATTTTTGCGGGAAAACTGCTCGGCGGAGCATCCGTTAGCTTGTCAGATTCCACAAAAGCAATGCCAGCCTCGGTTGTGTTGGAGATAACAAAACGCAAATCGGGATTTTTGGCTAAATTTTGGTAGGTTTCAAATTCGCTGTAAGGGTTTATTCCGCGACTTACGCTAGTTATTAGGCGTTTTTTTACGGTTGCCTTATCGTTTTCGATGCCACGCAAAAGAACGGTGTAAAGCCCGTTTTGCTCGTTGAGTAAAGCGGTTAATCCTTTGTCTATTGGTTGCACAACAACGATGTTTCCGTCAAACAAATTTTTTTCGTTTAGGATGTCAACAAAATAATCGACAAAAGAGCGCAAAAAATTACCCTCGCCAAATTGCAAGATTTTTTCTTTGCGTTGCTGGTTAGGTAAACCGATTTCCAAATCTTTTGAAAAAGAATCCCTTTTATTAAGGGCGGTTAAAGTTAATTTTTCCATTAAAAAATCCTCCTTAAAGTAATCAACAAGCCCAGTATAATCTGGGCTTAATGGATAAATTTATAAAGGGCTTGCTGATTTTTAGATGGGTCTTCGGGGACTCGAACCCAGGACCGTCCGGTTATGAGCCGGATGCTCTAACCAACTGAGCTAAAGACCCACAAAACATTACTAAAGTAGTATAACAAAAGGATTTTGCGTTGTCAAGGGTTTTGAAAAAATTTTTTTGAGATATTTTTTATGTTTATTAGAAAGCAGAATTTAGCCGTGGTTTAGTTGGTTTCGCTACGTTCGGCAATAATGGCTAAAGTCGTTTGCAAGGCATCCATTCCTGGGCGGTTGAAATAGTGGGGTTCTATGGGAAATTCTTCCATGGCTCGACCTGTGCTGTCGGTTATGTAAAATGTGTCCATTGTGATAAAATGGCGTGTGTTTGGTAATTGGAAAGTGGCTCTGCCTGCTCCACCAATGCGCCTATTGGCTTGCTCGCCAACAATAGTAAAGCCTGCTTTTTCGGATAATCTAGCGACCCATTCTGCACCTGAATAATTATTTGGACCAATTAAAAGCCAAATGTTTTCAGCTTGTAATTGTCTTCTAACAAGTTGGCTATAAGAGGGAGTTATACGGGTTTCTAAAGTAAACCCATAAGCAAGATTTTCTAAATCTTCTTGATTCATATTTATAAGATTATGGTGTTGTACAAAGTCAGTCGCTGGGACAAGCGGAGTTAGCGAGACTTTTCGCAAAAGAAAATGTGCTGAACTAAAAAACCTAGCTATATGTTCAGCTTCAGCAAAGGCAGTTTCATAGGTATTTTTAGATAGTTCGCCAGATTTAATAAACGAAAATTCTTGAAATGAAATGGGTTCTGATATATTTGGGGCTATAAAAAGGTAAACAAAATTTTCAATCCAACCTCCACCAATATGTCTTAAATCTATAATAACGTGTTCATAACCTTGAATTTCTGCAATAAAATTTTGCAATTCAAGTTGTGTATGAGGAGATACAAACCCTAAAGCAGGGGCTTGGAATAATTGTGGTGGCACACGTATTAAAGCAATTCTGCCTTCTTCGATAATTGGAGGATATGTGCGAAATGTTCGTTGATTTTCTTGACTTGCACTATTAGTTGCTCTAAAAAAAACTTGTCTGTTCAAATCTAAATGCCCTAAATGACCAACAAAAACGCTATTAAAAGCAAAGTCTATTCGTCCAAAAAAATCATTGACCGTTCGATACTCTAAAAGATAAGTGGCTGTATTTCTAAAAGATTCTATTGCGTTTTCAGAATTTGACAGTCTTTCAGCAACGCCAATAAATGGAAAACTTTCTTCTAAATGCCGTATGATAAGTTCAATATCGTATAATAATTCTTCTTCTGTAATCCAGTTATCTGTTGCAATTTCTAAATTAGAAGGAGTGCTTTGGGGAGTTGGTTCTTTAGCAATCTCTACCATTGGTTCAACATCAAGTTCTAAATTTGGTTCAATGTCAGAGTTACAGGAAGTTAAAATAAAAAGCACGGTAAACAATATTATTATTTTTTTCATTGTTACAATTCCTTTCTTCGTAAAAAAGACTAAAGGAGATGAAATCTCCTATTAGTCTAAAATAAAGTAACACTTAGTTATTGATTATTAAATTCCATGGTATAGGTGGCAAAGGTGTTGGTCCATCACCAGGGCGTGGTGGATTTGGATTGGCTACATCGCCTGGCGATGGCCATTGCCCTCCGCCTTCTGGCGGAATAAGTAAATTAGGACCATTTTGACCAAATGCCTCTACTTCAACGGTTGCAGTATCGTCATCAAACCCACTTGCAAAGGCGGTAAATCCACCTGCTCCGAGTGCTAAAGTCAAAGCTAAAGCACCAGTAATAATTACTTTTTTCATGATAAAGCCTCCTTGTGAGTTAAACACGGTTGGTATTATTTTACCAACCTAAACGAAGTTTACAACGTAAGTATAATACTATATTTTTTAATTGTCAAGCAAATTTGCAAATTGTAATATAAATGCAATGTTTATTAGCTAACTATTGATTTTCAGTTCGTTCGGCAATAATGGCTAAAGTAGTTTGCAAGGCATCCATTCCTGGGCGGTTGAAATAGTGGGGTTCTATGGGAAATTCTTCGGTGTTTCTGCCTGTGTTGTCGGTTATGTAGAATGTGTCCATTGATATTACATGGTTTGTACGTGGCAAAGTTAAATAAGCACGTCCGTCACTATTTCTGTTGTTAGCTTGTTGACCAACTAAAGTAAAGCCTGCCTCTCTTGCCATTTTTGCAAAAATTGTTGCTGCCGAAAAATTGTAATCGCCTATTAAAAGCCAAATGTTATCCGCTATTAAAGATCGTTTTGAAGCAGAGTTTGTTGGATTTATTACAGTTTCCATTATAAAAGCGTATGCAAGATTTTCTAAATCGTCCTCGTTTATATTTACAAGATTGTTATTTTGTGCAAATTCTCTTGCTGGAGCAAGTGGCACGTTTGTAGCTACACGTATTAAATTATTGCCCCAACGAGATTTTTCACTTACAAATTCGTTATACAAATTTTGTGCTAACATTCTATTTGTAATAAAAGCAAATTCTTGAAAAACTATTTGTTCGGATATATTTGGACTTATAAAAATATTTATAGAACTGTGCATCCAACCACCGTTAATGTGTCTCAAATCTATAATAACGTGTTCGAAACCTTGTATTTTGATAATAAAATCTTGCAGTTCCTGCATATTAGGAAAAACGACATCAACATTGTTAAAAAAAGCGGGATCCATAGGTATTAAAGCAATTTTGTTCTCTTCAATAATTTGTGGCGTGGAAGAAATTGGAAAATTAAACTCAAAACCAGAAGAGGGAATTTGTGCATAAGTTGACGTTTCGGTATATGACAAATGAAAATAATACTCTGGATTTAAGTCTAAATGGGCTAATCCCCAAAAAAAATTGTCAAAAGCATCGTATATTAAATTTTCAAATTGAGCAGAAGTTAAGCGCATTCTAGGTTGTGCATGGGCAGTTAAGCTATTTTGTAACTCATTAAGAGGATTGTCAATACCAGTAATTCTTTCTGCTACTCCAATAAAAGGGAAATTTTCTTCTAAAGTCTGCACAAGAAAATCAATATCATATACGGCATCTTCTATGTTAATTAAATCATTATCAGTAATGCACGCAACCAAAATAAAAGATAAAATAAATATGGAAATTATTTTTTTCATATTTAGATAATCCTTTCTAAAAATAAAACAAATTACAGGGGATAAAACCCCTGTAATTTGTTTTGCTTAGTGTTAATATAGCACCATAATTTAATTATAGCTAAGGTCTAGGTATTGGTGCGGGCGTAGGAGTAGGTGGAGGACTAGGGTTCGGTGTAGGCAAAGGTCGTCCTGGCACGGGTCCAGGAAGTGTAGGAGTTGGCGTTGGTTTTGGCGTAGGGGTTGGTTTTGGAGAAGGTAATCCGCCTTGTTCAGGTGGAAGAGCAACTCCAGGTAACATTTGAGAATGTGTCGTAATATTGATAGTCGTTTCTACTTCAAAGGTTGCAGTATCGTCAGCAAAACCACTTGCAAAGGCGGTAAATCCACCTGCTCCGAGTGCTAAAGTCAAAGCTAAAGCACCACTAATAATTACTTTTTTCATGATAAAGCATCC
>WRKG01000139.1 GCA_009778185.1 Bacillota bacterium | reverse complement strand
CTGCTCTGCTCTGCTCTGCTCTGCTCTGCTCTGCTCTGCTCATTATGCTAAAATCACAAATTTGCATATTTGTCAAGTCCTTTCAAAAATATTTTAACCATAACTAATTATATCACAATAAAAAAACAATGTCAATGGCTATAAAAAATTTTTTAATAATATTGAAAAATTTTATTCAACACCATTATGTTATATAGCAATTCAAGTTGATAAAAAAAGCGGGCGGATAATATCCGCCCCTACGGTTGGCGGCGTTGTAGGGGCGGATATTACCTGCCCGTCTGGCAAGCGGGTCCGCCCGTTTTCTCATAAATTAGTCTATTTTTAAGTTGTTCGAGTATAAATGCGAATAAACATTTGTTCAAAATATACGGGCGACCGTCTCCTGCCCGTCGGTAGGCGGGTCGGTCGCCCATTTGCACATTTCGATATTTCTACAACATGGGCTTAAAGTTAATGAGGTTTATATTATCCGCCCAATTTTCTATATTAGCCAATCTTTAAGCTATTCAAGTAGGTTTTCAACTTCCTCTTGGTTTTCTTCCGATTCGTCATTCGGCTTGATTTTGTCAGGTTCATTTTCGCTACCTTGCAAATTTTCCTCTTCAACATCGAGATTAGTTTCTTCCTCTAACGCTATACCATCGTCCACATTTTCGTCAATTTCTTCAATATTTTCGATTTCATTGGTTTCTTCCGTTTCGGAAATAACTGGAATTTGTGGAGTTAAAGTCAGCAAATCGTCCAAATTTATATGCTCAAATTCGTCTTCCAACGGTGGAATATCATTGTCAACTTCTTCGGAATTTTCCAAATCCTCGGAATCTTCCAAATCTTCAACATTATTATCGTCAATTTCGGCGGTTGGAAATTCTGGCATTGCGATAATTATTTCGCCGTCAACGTCCACTTCGGGAGTCAAGGTCAGCAAATCATCTAAATCTAAATCCCAAAATTCGTCCTCTGCACCCTCTTGTGGCTCTTCTGTTTCTGCTGTTTCGTCCAGTTCATCCGATTCGTCCAAATCTGGCGGAATTTCCCAATAAAACCAGTCAAAATTAAAATTATCGGAAACAGTTGTAAAATTAGGTGGCAACAGCGGAACAGCCACGCTATTTGGCGTATTTTGCAAAGTTGGCAACGCCCATTGCGTTGTATCGGCGTTCCACTGCCAAATATTGGCAAAATCAAAATTAAGAGTATTTTCCCAAAAATTTTTGTCCATTAGTTGGGCGGCGTTTGTGGCTGTGCCGTCCAAAGTTGCATCCAACGTTGGAGCAGGATTTAACGCCGTGTTTTCGTGTGCAAATACATTAGAAATATTTTCGGTGGCTAAATCGTTGCCGATTCTTCTGCTAGTTCCGCCTGTAATTGCGGGATTTATCGCAACGGAATCCCTTATAAAAAGGTCGCTTGGCGAAACGCCAGCCGCGGGATTGGCACTCGTATTGCCCAAAGCGGTTGCGGCGATTCCGCCAACTCTGTTTTCCGCCCAAAAAGTTTCGTAAACGATGGCAAGATTTCCCACGGACAGCACATTTTCGATGGTTACCTCCGCAACATGGAGCGTGTCCGAGCCGAAAATTCCGCCCAAATTTGACGCATACACCGAAGAATCCGCTACATTATTGGTAATATTTCCCACAAAAGTTGCGTTAGAAATATGCAGTTGCACATATCCCTCGGAAGCACGCGGCGTTTGCAAGCGTGTGCGTTGCGTTTGCGGAATTTGCGTTGTTACAGCAAGTGCTCCGCCGACAATTCCGCCAGTTTCAGTGCCATGATGCAAATTCGTATTGCTAAGATTTCCCGTAAAACTAACGTTTCTTACAATATTGTTGGGATACGTTACGCCAAGATTAGCTTGATTAGCGCCGACAAGCCCAACAATTCCGCCAACCCAGGAAATATATACAGGTTCGCTAGTTGGATTGTAGCTGACATTTCCCACAAAATGGACGTTTTCGATGATTCCGCCGTCAACCAAATAATCGGCTATTCCGCCAACTAATGGCCAGTTTGGATTAGTAGCGTGAATTTCGCCGTAAACCGTGAGATTGCGAATACTTCCGCCAGCTAGCGAGTAAAACAAAGAATATTGCGACACAAAGTTGCGAATTGCATAATTATTTCCCTCAAAATTTCCGCTCATATCCCAAACAAAGCCGTTAAAATCCGATCCGTTGGGAATTAAAATATCATCGCCAAGGCAATAATCAAATGCCGACCGCTCTAAATCGCCGTTTATCCAAATTAAATGTGCAACTTCTGTTAGAACAAAACAGCCGTCGGCACTTAATGGCGGCTCGACAGGCTCTACTGGCGGCAACGTGCCAATGGGCGGATCTGGCGGAGAAGGCGGCAAAGGTCGTGGCGGATCCGGTGTTGGTGGCGGATTTGTTGGCGGTGGTTCGGTTGTTGGCGGCTCGGTTGTCGGCGGAGTAGTCGTTGGCGGAGTAGTTGTTGGCGGTTCAGTTGTTGGTGGCTCGGTTGTAATCGGCGGTTCGGTTGGATTTGGCGGCAACGTTGGATTTGGCGTGTTTGTTGGCGGAACAAAAGTTGGCGGCAATGTGGGCAATATGTAATTGGGAGAATCGTTATTAGGTTGATTGTTTTGCCCATTTTGCCCATTTTGCTCATTGCGCCTGTTTTGCTGTGCTATTTGCCAACGATTTTGTGCATCACGATAACGACCACTTCGAGATTCATCGTTGCTAGGCAAATCCTCCAACAATGGAGGAACTTGCGGGATCAATTCGGCGGTTATAAAATCGCTGTTTTCTAGTAAATAATCGCTATTTCCCAATATTTCTCGTAAAGTAAATTGGTCAAGTTCGGGCAAAATAATCGAGTTTATGGACAAATTTTTGTCGTCCAAAGTTCTCCAAGAATGCACCGTTTCGCCTGTTGCGTTTACAAGGTTGACATCTTCGTCATACCAAGCGGTTAATATTTGCCCTGCATCTAGCGGAACGCCGTCAACTTCGCCGCTACCAGAAAGCATTGCAACATAAAAAATATTTTCGTCAAATTGTCCAACCGTAAAAAGTGTACCGCGAATTGTAAGAGGAATATTGTTAAAAAGCACGGTAATTTCGGTATCTTGCGGCTGCTCTTCGACACGAATTAACGCATTGCCATTTTTTAAGTTTAGCAAAACGTTGCGGTTGGATTCTTCAAATTGAATTTCGCTGTTGCTATCCATTTTTATTATGGAATCGTTGTCTAAATTTAGGTAAATGCTGGTAATTGCTCCCGTAACCAAAGTATCGCCCGAGTTTATTCTTGCGTTGGTGCGAGGAGTTGTGCTACGACTTGTGTTTGCACGATAAAGAAAGGTGTTTCTGCCGTCAACCCTGTAAACCGTTATAACACGAGCGGTTTCTGCCGCATATACACCAACATTTAACGAAACTACCATAATTGCGGATAATATTAGTGCCAAAATTTTTTTCATTTTTATGGCTCCTTTACTGATTATTGAACCGATTGCAAATTCTCCGAATGTAAAAAAATTTTAGCATATTATTTGGGAATTGTCAATATTTTTGAAAATTATTAAGATAATTTTTCGTTTGCATAAATTTTAGATATTTATGCAAATTTTATAACAACAAAAAAACACAGCATTTTTCGCTTTTCGCAAGATTAGCTTATTCGCTGTTTTAAGTTAATTTGCACAGGATAAATACGGGAAGGTGCTACAAACTCAACATTTTCGCTTGTTTCTGTGCGGTTCGCTCTGCTCGGATTAAGCGTATCTAATACATTTAACAAAGTTTCACGGGCAAATTGCGATAAATTGGTGCGTTCGTCAAAAATGGATAAAATTGTGTCCTCTAAAATGTAGGCTGTATCGTGTTTTGCCCCGAACATTGTGTAAACTTCCTGCACAAATGCTCTAAACTTTTGCCTATCTTCGTCTGTTTCCAAAGGATTTTCCTCTAGCCAGCGAGCTATTATTTCTTTGATTTGCTCTTTTTCTTCTTCCGTCAACGCTGTACCGCGCGATAAAACTTGATTTTTCCATTCGTCAACGGCTTTTCCAAAATTTGCTATGTTGTCTTCTTCATTGCCATTTTGTGCTTGTTTCCATTCGTTGTACCATAATTGGCGATTATTATTTGTATTTATATTCATAAAATACTCCTTTACAATGAAACACTCGTTAAATCCAAAACCAAGCCACTTTGCGTTTTTAGAGGAATCGTCAAACTTTGGTCGGGCAAAATATTTTTTCCGATTGAGCATTTTACCTCATTAGAATCCTGTTCAATTTGCCAAAATTCGGTAATTTCGGAGGTTGCGTATAATTTGCTTAGCACCGCACGATCTTCTTTTGTGTTGCCTTTTGACCAAACTTCGATAATTAAATCTGGACAACCTGCCATTTTGTAAGTGCTTTCGTCCTGCTGAACTTTGTTGTGCTGAAACAGCATATAATCTGGTTGAACGTAATCCGCCTCACGCAAAGTATCTAGCGGAATAGGCTCGGCGTTTACGTTGTACAGTTCGAACGGTGGAAATCTTTCGAAACAGCCGTATTTTCCACTGTAAACAAGGGCACTATTTTCTCTGTAAAAAATCATTTCTTTTTTCAGTATTCTATCCAAATAAGCAAATGAGAACATATTGCCTATTCGTTCCAAAAGGTCGCTGTGCCTTGGATATACCGCCATTGATGTGTAATACATAATTTTGCACCTCCATTTTTATTTATTATAATCAAATTTTTGAAAAAAGTCAAACAATCAAAATATACGCCGTGTACACGACAAAAATAGCGACCATCACAGCCCCTTGGATTCGGCTTAAACCTTTGCTGAAATACACAAAAGCCAAAGTAAGTAAACTGGACACAAATAAAACGGCGGCATCTTGTATTAGGGCGGGATCGATTGACAGCGGACTAACTAATCCCGAAACGCCCAATATTCCCAGTATGTTGAATAGATTTGTGCCAGCAACGTTGACAATAGCAAAATCGTTTTCGCCCCTGCGACACGCCGATATTGAAATTACTAGCTCTGGCAAGGAAGTTCCCATTGCTAAAATTGTTAAACCGACAACACGCTCGGTCATGCCGATTGTGTAAGCTACATCTAATGCACCTGTTACGGCAAGTTCGCCGCCGCCCAAAACTGCCGCAAATCCCACAACGACAAGCAAAATGTTCAGCCACATTGGACGCTCCTTTCCGTGATGCAGCTGCTCCTCGGTGCGGTGCTTTAGAGCGTGCCAAATGGAATATCCCATAAATAGCAGAAATCCCAACAAAAACAAAAGGCTGGCAAATCGTGAAATGTGTCCTGTTGGGCTTAAAACCATGACCGCCAAAAGAGCCGCCGCCGCAAATATGGAAACCCAAAAATCCAAAGCTATCTCCTTAACGTGAACCGAAATAGGCTTGATAATCGCACATAATCCAACGATAAGCATTAAATTGAAAAAGTTTGTGCCGACAATGCTACCAATCGCCAATGCGTTGGAATGCCTTATTGAGGCACTTATGCTGACAACCGCCTCTGGCGCGCTTGTTCCCATTGCAACTATGGTAAGTGCAATTATCGTGGTTGGAATCTCCAACTTTCTGGCTATTCCTACGCTGGCGGTTACGAATATATCCGCACCTTTTACAAGCAACAACAAGCCAATTATCAATAACAGAGCATCTATTAACATTTTTATTCTCCCAAAATTATTTGTTACGTATATCATAACATAAAATTGTTGGTTTACAAAATTTTTGGAAGAAATAAATAATTATTGGGAAATTTGTTTTAATCTTTATCCATAAAAAGGCGGTTGACCAACTTAGCACAAAGATAAACCAAAGCCAGCAACGAAACCGAAATTGCCGCCGCATATCCCATTTCAAACCGAATAAACCCAAAGTCCTCCAAATGGTTGACGATAAGCTGCCCAGAATATTGCGGCGTAGGATTACTGCCCGACAACGCAACGCCAATCGCACCCGCTTGAAACGTCGCAACCACCGCCATTACCGCACCAAACAGCATTTGCGGCCGCATTGACGGAATCGTTACATAAAAAATCTCTTGCAGCCGATTTTTCAAGCCGTCAATATATGCCGCTTCGTACAGTTCGGCGTTTATGTTCAAAATGCCCGAAAGCATCGCCAAAAAGCCAACTCCCATGCTGCCCCACAGCGTTACCAAAATCATTATCGTCATCAAATGGTCGGGCGACTGCAAAAACTGAATCGGCTCGTTCACGAGATTCAGCCGCAACAAAATGCTGTTGATATAGCCAGCCTCATCGCCCGAAAAAATAACCTGCCAAAGCACCGTCATTGTAACGCCAGCCGTCATCGAGGGCGAATAAAGCACCAATGCAAGCACCGTCCGCGCCTTGTGCGGAATCTGCGCCAACAGCCAAGCCATAAAAAACGCCAACATATATCCGCCGGGCCCAACAATAATCGCAAACCGTATCGTATTGGGCAAAACATATTGCATAAAAGTTGTGTCCTGCGTTATTAGGTTGACATAATTGCGAATCCCAATAAAAACGGGAAACTGTATGCTGTCAAAATAGGTAAAACCCAGCAACATAGCCAACGCAACAGGAATTATTATAAACACCGCAAACAGCAAATAATAAGGTCCTAAAAACACAACCGTGTTAAAATCCATCTTTTTCAATTAAAAACACCTCTCCGCTGTAAAACATTATCCAATTTTCAAAAGTTTCGTAAATTTCGCAAAAGTTGCGAAAAAAGTTTTGCTGTATTCAAGTTTCCAAGCCGTCAAAAATAACAACGTCCGTAAGTTCAGCATCGGCGTTGCTTGCCATATATCGGATAATCTCGTCCAAAGAGTTCTCCAAATGGGCAATTTCGCCAGAAACGGTTGCCACGCCGATTGTCAACATTTTGTGATTCTCCTGCGTGGCAATTTCGGCGGCGGAAACGTTGAATTTATGGCGTGTTTTCGCTATTATGCTGCGGCGAACTTGCCGTTTATCTTTTAATGACTGGGATTGCTGTAGGTAAAACGTTAATTTTGCCGATTTTGTGAACATTTTGCACCTCTCTTTTGGGATTTTTTGAAACGTAATTTTTGGGTTGCAATTTATTGGTTGCAATTTGTAGAACACAAAATTTGTAGAATACGGGCGGATAATATCCGCCCCTACGGTTGCGGTTTGTAGGGGCGGATATTATCCGCCCGTTTTTATGCAATTCGCCTGTTTTCCACAATTCGCCTGTTTTATATAATCTGCCTGTTTTCCACAATCCGCCTGTTTTCTTATCAATTCACAAATTTTCCTCATCGCCCTGTCAATCGAACCGCATCTTCAAAACTCGGAATAGCATAATCCCGAACAGGCTGACCTCGCTCAAAATAGCCAAATTCCTCTAAACGGCGGCGCATTTCTCGGTTGATTGTGTTGACCGCGCGGTCGGTTGCAACTCGCAAAT
>WRKG01000138.1 GCA_009778185.1 Bacillota bacterium | reverse complement strand
TTGTGTTGTGTTGTGTTGTGTTGTGTTGTGTTGTGTTGTGTTGTGTTGACTTCTAATTGTATTATAAATGCTTAGTAACAAATTTGTCAAGTCCTTTCAAAAAAATTTTTTTGGTGCGTTAATTGCTCAACATTTACATTATAAAATTAAAAATTGAGTTTGTCAAATTATGCAAAAAATTTTTATGATTATTGACAGCATAAAGTTATCATGATAAAATTGAGATGTTAAAAAATTTTATTGTAAATTCCAAAATCACTTTAATTAAGGGGGAAATCCGTTTGCCAAATGGCGACAAAAATCAATGTATAATGACGAAGATTTGTTAATAGCTTGTGATGGTAGCTTTTGGCTACCTAAAGAAGACGAGAGTATCGAAGATTTTTTAGCTAGACTAAAAGAATTTTCAGAATCGCTAAAAAAAGAAAACCAATAACCCAAAAATTTTTCCGTATTGGAGGATTGATATGAACAATATACCCCTCATTATATCCCAAATACTAAAATGCAACACCCAAAGAATAACCAACATAACTCCCCTAAAAAAAGGAATGACAAACCATTCGTACACTTTCATTTACAACGAAGAAAAATATATTTTGCGTATACCTGGGGAGGGTACTAACAATTTAATCGACCGCCAAAAAGAATATGACATCTATCAAAAAATTGCTCCGCTAAATATTGGCGATAATGTCGTTTACATGAACCCAACTTCTGGTTACAAAATAACTAAATTTTGGGAAAACGCCAGAGTTTGCAATCCGCAAAATCTTAACGATGTTTCGGCTTGCATGGCAACTTTGCGACAATTTCACAGCAAAAAATTGCAGGTAAACTACTCTTTTTGCCCTTTCGAAAAAATTGAATTTTACGAAAGTTTATGGAACACTGGCTCAATTTATCCCGATTATGCCGAAACAAAGGCAAAAGTCATGTCGCTAAAAAATCAGTTGACCAAATTTCCCCAAAAATTAGGGCTTTCTCATATTGATTCCGTTCCCGATAATTTTATGTTCATCGAAAACGACCAAATTCGCCTTATTGACTGGGAATACGCCGCAATGTACGACCAGCACATCGATATTGCAATGTTCGCAGTATATGCAATGTATGATAAATTTATGGTTGACCAACTGATTGCTGCATATTTTTTGGATAATAAACCGCATAATTATGTATATTTATACATTTGCGTTTGCGGACTTTTGTGGAGCAACTGGTGCGAATACAAGCAACAATTAGGCATTGGTTTTGGCGAATATGCACTAAAACAGTATAAATTTGCACAAGATTATTTTGCAATATTTAATGCTACAAAGGATGTTGACAATGGATAATACCGCAACAAAAGCAATCATAATGGCGGCTGGCGTGGGAAATCGCTTGCTGCCGCTGACAAAAACAATTCCCAAGCCACTAATAGCTGTCAACGGCAAAATAATGATAGAATCCGTAATAGAAGCATTGCTCGAAAACGAAATCACCGAAATCTACATCGTTGTCGGCTACTTAAAAGAGCAATTTGCCTATCTTGCTGAAAAATACAACTCTAAAATTACGTTTCTGTTTAATCCGCATTACAAAACCTGCAACAACGTTTCTTCATTATACGTTGCACGAGAGTTTTTGGGCAACTGCATAATAATGGACGGCGATTTTATTGTCCAAAATGCGGCGATATTTAGCCCACAATTTGACTTTTCGGGCTATTGCAGCACGTGGACGGCACAAACAGGCGAATGGTTGCAAACGCTAGATTCTGACGGCTTTGTAACATCTTGCAGCCGAAACGGCGGCGAAAACGGTTGGCAACTGTTCTCTGTGTCATTTTGGACAAACGAAGACGGCGCAAAATTGCGTTATCATTTGGAAGAAATTTTCCAAAGGCAAAAAATAACCGATATTTATTGGGACGATATTCCAATGTTTTATTGCAAAAACGATTTTAAGCTAAAAATTCGCCCAATAAAGTCAACCGATTTACAAGAAATAGACAGCTTATCTGAATTATGCGAAATCGACAAATCGTACAGTGAGCTATTAAGGAGAGTAAAATGAAGATTGATGTAGTTTCTATGATTGTCCCGCTATTTTTAATGGTTGGGCTTGGAGCAGTTTTTATTGCAATGCCAGAATCTTCGGCATTGTTTTTGGGAATGGTTCGCGAATTTTTGGGCGATACCATTGGAATTTATTACATTGTGCTAGGTGCGGCTATTTTGGCGATTACCATGTACATGGCGTTTTCACGATACGGCAAAATTAAATTGGGCAAAACTGAAAAGCCCGCATACAGCAATTTTGCTTGGGGTGCAATGATTTTCACGTCTACAATGGCGGCGGATATAATATTTTTTTCGCTGTCGGAATGGGCAATGTACGCAACCGAGCCACGTTTAGCGGAACTGGGAGATGTGCATTTGTGGGCGGCAACTTTTCCGCTGTTCCATTGGGGACCAATCGCTTGGAGTTTTTACATAGTTTTAGCCGTTTCGCTTGGTTTTATGCTGCACGTACGCGTCCGCACAAAAAAGAAATTTTCCGAAGCGTGCCGTCCAATTATTGGGGCAAAAACGGACGGAATTTTAGGCAAAATAATTGACCTTTTCGCAATTTTCGCACTTCTAGCAGGAACAGCAACCACTTTTTCGTTGGCAACTCCGCTAATTGCGGCGGCTTTGGCACAAATCACAGGAACGCAACCAACAATATTTTTGACAATCATAATTTTATTGATAATCGCCGTTGTCTGTGCAGTAGCCGTTTTAACTGGCATGAAAGGGATTTCCAAGTTGGCAAACATTGTAGTTTATATCTTTATTGGATTTTTGTTATATTTTCTATTTGCGGGTGGCGAAACTCGATTCATATTAGAAATGGGCGTTGCAAGTTTGGGAAATTTAACGCAAAATTTTATCGGACTGGCAACCTGGACGGATCCCCTGCGAACCAACTCATTTCCGCAAAATTGGACGATATTTTATTGGGCATATTGGATGGCTTGGTGCGTTGCAACTCCGTTTTTCATAGGAATGATAAGCAAAGGACGAACCATAAAAAATGTGGTTTTGGGCGGTTATTCTTGGGGGCTTGCGGGAACATTTTCATCGTTCATAATATTGGGAAATTACGGGCTTGCTCAACAGGCTCGCCACGGCTTGGATTCCGCCGCCGCAATTTACGCTGGCACGGATATTTCGCAAGTAATTATGCAAATATTTGAAACTTTGCCGCTGTCAACCGTTGCAATTTTGCTACTCGCCGTTACCATGATAATGTTTTACGCCACAACTTTTGACGCATTGACAATGGTAGTTTCAAATTATTCTTACAAAGAACTGAAAGAATCGGCAGAGCCTAGCAAAAAAGTGCGGGTTTTTTGGCTGTTGCTGTTCATAGTTTTTCCGATAGGCTTGATATTTTCGGAAAGCACGTTGAATAATTTGCAAAGTGTCGCAATTATAGCGGCGTTTCCGATTGGGATAATTGTTTTGTTGATTGTTGCTAGTTTTTTTAAGGATGCTCGTTCGGAGTTTTCGGAGTTGCAAGATTAGCTTTGCTAGATATTTTGTTAATGCAAAATAATTCAAAAAATTTTCCCAACCCCCTTGACAAACCCAAAACCCCCATGTTACAATAAAAAATGTTGTAACGTCGTGAGCAATGACACGGAAGGTTGCTAGCCAAAAATTAGGCTAGGTTTTTCCGTCAGCGATGTTTGGCCGCCGAGCCGAGCGAAGAAGTTACTGTAATATACTGCATAAAACGCGCTGTTCCCTCTATAATAGCGGCTGTTATGCGGACGGCTTTTTGTCAACTTGTCAACTGCAATTTGACATTGCCTAAGTGTGTACAGTTTCTACTAATCGCAACAACCACTCATGCGAAGAGGAGGAACATTTTTTATGGAAAGTTCTAAAATTAGAATAAATCTTAAGGCGTACGATCACAAGCTAATCGACCAATCGGTTACGCAAATTATCGATACCGCCAAACGTACTGGTGCGCAAATTTCGGGTCCAATCCCGCTGCCCACCAAAAAAGAAATCGTAACTATCTTACGCGCAGTCCACAAATACAAAGACTCTCGCGAGCAATTTGAACGCCGCACTCACAAGCGCTTAATCGATATTCTAAATCCAACGCCAAAAACGGTTGACAATCTCACAAGGTTAGATTTACCCGACGGGGTTGACATAACGCTTAAAATTATGTAACTGGAGGTTTTACCATGAAAAAAGCAATCTTAGCAAAAAAATTAGGAATGACCCAAGTATTTGCAGAAAATGGCACGCTTATCCCAGTAACTGTATTGCAAGCGGGACCATGCAAAGTTATCCAAAAAAAGACCGTTGAGAATGACGGCTATTCTGCTCTACAAGTGGGATTTGGCGAACTTAAACCAAAACACGCCACAAAACCCATAAAAGGTCATTACGAGGCTCGTTTGGGCGATGTCAACGCAAAACCCAACAAAGTTCTGCGCGAGCTTAAATTAGACGATCCCGACCAATTTGACGTTGGTGCGGAAATTAAAGCCGATATTTTCGATGCTGGCGAATTTGTTGATATTAGCGGCGTTTCCAAGGGAAAAGGCTATCAAGGTGCAATAAAACGCCACGGACAACACCGCGGTCCAATGACGCACGGCTCAAAATATCACCGTGGATTAGGCTCGATGGGACCTGGTACAACGCCTGGTAGCGTTAAAAAAGGCAAAAAAATGCCTGGTCATATGGGCGCAAAAAAAGTGTCCATCCAAAATATCGAAGTTATTCGTGCCGATGCCGATAAAAATATCTTGTTGGTAAAAGGTCCTGTGCCTGGTGCGAAAAATGCGTTGCTTTTCGTGAAAAGTACCGTTAAAAAGTGAGCCGAAAGCAAAAGTTAATTGACCGCTTGAAATCCAAGCCGAGGGATATGACGTTTGAGGAAATTGAGACGTTGCTTTTTTTACTAGGATATGAACGGAGTAATCAAGGCAAAACCAGCGGTTCACGTGTAAGATTTTTTAACGCTGACTTAAAATCACAAATTCCGATTCACAAGCCGCATCCAAGCAATATAATGAAACCTCCTTATCTCAATTACATTATAAATACTTTGGAAAAAGAGGGACTAATATGAATGATTTTATGGAGTACAAAGGCTATTACGGTTGTGTT
Organism: Bacillota bacterium; assembly: GCA_009778185.1. Lineage (GTDB taxonomy): Bacteria > Bacillota > Clostridia > Lachnospirales > WQUN01 > WRKG01. Next base: position 2,251 of record WRKG01000138.1, on the reverse strand, counting down.
GAATATTACGCCGAAGACGGCATATATTACGGAAAAGTAGTAAACGTACCGCATTGGCTAATTATGTACGAAGGCGAAGATTTAGCGGATATAAAAGCTAATTTTGAGGAGGCAATAGACGATTGTTTAATTATGTGCGAAGAAGATAACGAGCCACCAATGCCGCAAAGCATTGAAACAATGCAAGAATTTATTGCGGAAAAATTAGCAGAAAAACAGCAACAAAATCAACAAACAGCACCAACCCAACTAAATCAACCCATGCAACTACAACCAATTTAGTTGGCGTAAACTCAACAAATTCAGCAAAGGAGTTGAAACTGTGGCTACAACAAATGTATACAATATGAACGGCGACCAAGTCGGCAGCATCGATCTTTCCGACGATATTTTCAATGTAACTGTCAACGAACCCGCTATTCATATGGCTGTAACACAGTATCTTGCTAATCAACGGCAAGGTACAAAAGGCACTAAAACTCGTGCCGAAGTTCGTGGCGGTGGCAAAAAACCGTGGCGGCAAAAAGGCACTGGTCGTGCAAGACAAGGCTCGACTCGCTCTCCGCAATGGACTGGCGGCGGCGTGGTTTTTGCCCCAAAAGCACGAGATTATTCCATTAAAATGAACAAAAAACACAAACGACTTGCCATAAAATCGGCACTTTCTGCCAAATTGCAAGCTAGCAAGCTAATCGTATTGGATTCCCTTGCGTTCTCCGAGATTAAAACAAAACAAATGGTAAACGTCTGCAAAAACCTCAAAACGGACAACGCTCTCGTGGTGCTAGATTCCGCCGATACGAACGTAATCCGCTCGGCACGCAATATCCCAAACGTTACAACCGCTGGCGTAAACACAATTAACGTCTACGACATCGTTAAACACGATACTTTCGTCGTTACAAAGGATGCCGTCAGCAAAATCCAGGAGGTGTACACATAATGGCTGCTTTAGAATACTACGATGTCATCGATAAACCGCTAATGACGGAAAAAAGTATGGCTCTCACTGAAGAATCTAAATATGAATTTTATGTCCACCCAAAAGCGACCAAAACCCAAATTAAAGAGGCGGTCGAAAAAATGTTTGACGGCGTAAAAGTGAGAAAAGTCAACACAATGCTAACGCATCCCAAAAAACGCCAACGCCGCGGATTCGCCGCTGGTAAAACTGTCCTCAAAAAAAAGGCGATTGTCGCTCTTACGCCAGATAGCAAGGAAATTGAGTTGTTCCCTGGATTGTAGGATTGTTAGGAGAATTTTATGCTAAAAAAAATAAACGATGACGAAATAATGACTCATTTAGAGGCTAGAAAAAAATACGCCTACTATTATTATGGTGCTGTAACGATTGAACCAAATCTCCGTTATCCGCACCACGCTAAAATTAAAGTGGTGTACACGGCGGACGAAAAAGAAGAGTGGCACGGAAAAGGTATCAAAGACGACGAAGGAAAATTTGTTTCGTTTTCCCAAGGAAGCGAAAAATTTGACAACGTTATACAATTAGGAGGAGTTTACATTGTTTGACAATCCAATTCCGATTTCTCCCGAAGGACGTGGCATTCTCGAAGTTTCGTTGAAACCTTTGCAAGATGTAACTTTAATGCCAATAGAGTTCAAATTAGACACTGGTGCGGACGTTACAACTATCAGTAAATCAACGTTAAACGATTTGGGTTATAGCAACGATTGGATAGCCACAAACGCCGTTAAAAGCACCAAAATGACGTTGGAATCGGCTGGATTTGAAAAAAAGCCCTCTTGTTATGTAGTCATGCCAACCGTGAATGTTCACGGCAAAGATTTTACCAACTGGTGGCTATACATTTTGCCAGACAAACTAGATTACCCAAATTTGCTTGGTCTCGATATTTTGCGATATTTTAACTTTGCTTTCGATTATGTGAAATGGGAATTTGAGTTAGTTCCGATTGATAAACCTGAACGTACTAGAGAATTGGCGGAAAATCAAAAGGTTTACAATGTTGATATAAAGGAAACGTAGAACTGCGCAAATATTATGAAATCAGCATAAAACCTAGCCACCGCAAAGGCTACAAAATTAACAGAATTATAGTAACTGGCGGATAATATCTACCCATTCGGCAGGCGGGTCCGCCCCTACGCAAATGCTACAAAATTAGCAACAAAAAAACCTACCCACCGCAAAAACTCCCCTTCAACCAATAAAAATTCTAACCTTCCTGTCGGCAGGCAGGCGGGTCAAGGGGCGAAGCTCCTTGCGGGG